>JAGWDQ010000092.1 GCA_018260615.1 Candidatus Altarchaeum sp. | reverse complement strand
AATTATTATGTGCTTCAGCATAATTTGGATTTATTCGTATTGCTTCTCTGTATTCCTTCTCTGCTTCTTCATAGCGGTTTAAATCTTTCAATAAAAGTCCTAAATTATTATGTGCTTCAGCATAATTTGGATTTATTCGTATTGCTTCTCTGTATTCTTTCTCTGCTTCTTCATAGCGTTTTAAATTTTTCAATAAATTTCCTAAATTATTATGTGCTCCAGCATCATTTGGATTTATTCGTATTGCTTCTCTGAATTCTTTCTCTGCTTCTTCGTAGCGTTTTAAATCTGACAATAAAACTCCTAAATTATTATGTGCATCAGCATAATTTGGATTTATTTTTATCACCTTTTCAAAATATTTAACCCCGATTTCTCGCTTTTCATTATCTTTTTCTTTATCTGCTTCTATTGCAATGTTTGTGCCGATTGTATGAAGAATGGATAAATATTCTTTATGTTCTCTCTTTGTATCATCCACATTTTCAATTAATTTTTCAAGATACTTTTTGATTGCTCTAAAAAGAATTTTTTGATCATTCCTATAATACCTTAAAAGAAATTCTCTACAAATGTACTGGTGAAATGTAAAAATTGTTTTATCGCCGACCGAAATAAAATCATCGTCTTGGAGATTGTTTAAATACGGTTGTTTTTCATCTCCATAAACTTTATAAAATATATCTTTTGGATATTCACCTTCATAATAACCAACTGCCAGCAATGGAAGTATTGTTGATAACGATTCTTCTTTACGACTTTTAAAATATTTTTGCATGTCTTCAAAAAATATTTCTACACTATCAGCATCCGTTTTTTCTATTTTTCCTTTTTGTAGATGAAATCCAAATATTGTAATTGCAATTATTATCCAAGGTAAGAATTTTTTAGAATCATCATAAAACCTATCAATTAATTTTTCGTTTGGTTCTATCCCTAAAACATTAAAGCATCTTTTAATATCTTCTTTTTCAACCATAAGTTTTTTAGTTATAACTTTCCATTCTTTTAACTGCTCTTCGCCAAGTCCAATCTTCTCATTCCACCTGCCTGTTTGCTCTGCAATTAGAACTTGTATGTTTTCTGTTTTATCTCTTAAAAGTGTCGTTATATTTTCCTTTAATTCGTGGACATTATCAATAACAACCAATTTTCTACCCTCAATTTCATTTAGTTTATTTATTGCTTTTTCAACATCTATATTTCCTTTTGGAAAGAACACCTTCCAGTTTTTATTGTGCAATTCATAGGCGACTCTTTTGATAAGTTGTGTTTTTCCCGACCCCATTCCACCAAGAACTAAAACACTCTTTCCCAATAAAATATCCTCAAGCACCTCATCTGTTTGTTTTCTTCGCACATCAAAATTATAAATTATTGGACTCCAAGTTTTAATCTTAATTCCTTTGTAATATTTTGTTTTATCGGATTCTTTATTTTTTTCATCGGTTCCATCCTCAAGTATTTTTGTTTTTATCGGAACAAGCCCACATTGCATAAGGATTTTTATTGCTGCATCAAGTTTTTCCCGTATTTTACCAATTTCTTTCCATATTTTTTCAAATTCTTTTTCGTGTTCTTTCAATATCTCCTGGATTTTTGGAAATTCTTTAATTAGTTTAAGAAGTTTTTCTTGATTTTCTGGTTTTAATGACTCTTTAAAGTAATATATTGTTAATGGTTCAAGTTTTCCATCTTTTTCCAAGTTTTCTATTTCAGTCGGAGATGCATTTTCTAATTGAGAGAAAAATTCAGGAATTGTATTTTTATTTTTACCTTTCCCCAATCCACTTAATAAAGTAAAAAAAGGTACGCTGCATATTCCAGAAAAAATTGCATCTCCAAGAAATGCAGCAATTTTATTTTCAAATGCTTTCTTCAATGGATCAAATTTAGAGATTTCCTTCAAAATTTCACTTGATAGTGCTACATAACCTTCTTTTACAAATATACTTTTAAGTTTGGAAAGAAATCTGGATGTATCAATGACGCCGCAGGAAAGTAATGCAAAAGGTGCGTATGAATCATAATTTTCAATATTTAAAGATTTAAATTCGTGTATGTATTTGCACTTTTTTAAAGCACTTTTTATATTGTCTTCGGCTTCCGGATATTTTTCAATTATTCTCTTTCTTGCTTCTTCTTCTGAAATTTCAAAATAAGTTAATTTTTTGTCAATGATATAACCATACTTGTCAATTATTTCTCCATAGCCATTTGGCAATAGATGTTCTTCATAAAGCCATTCAAATCTGTAAGGTGTTGTTGAAAGACAAATTGCTTTACTATTTACTTCATTTTTTAAAATTTTAAGCAAATTATTAAAAATTTCATCATCTTCCTTACATTTCACATAAACCTTATAGAAATCATCAATAATCACAATCTTATTCAGGAAGTCATTTTCATTCAATTGATTTAATTGGGAGTGATTGATTATCTTTCCCTGATTGTCTTTTATTACTTTCTCATCTTTTTCCTCTATTTTGTCAAAAGTTATAAACACGACATCACCGCTTTCTTTAAATGTATTAATCAATTCGTATGTCTTTCCCACTGATGGCGCACCAAGAAGGACTATATTGGTGCCATTCCGAAGATTCGCAGAGACATCATCAAAAATATTATTGCCTTTTTCATCTTTCTCCATTTTAAGAACATTAAATTTTAGAATTTAAATTTTAAATTTAACAATTAATAATTATTTTTCATATTATTAATCATATAAATTAGGAGTAATTTTATATTTAAATTTTTGTATTTTTAACTTCACTTACGCTCTTTTTGTTTTTCATTTCATTCGCATAAATATGCGCCATCCGTATCGGTTCCGGAACGCTGTATTTTAAAAATTTCTTAACAAAACATACTGCTGTCTTTAATGAAATTTTGTGTCCAGGAGATATATAAATTTTTCCGAGTTTCAAATCCTTTGGAATTTGAAAATCACACAGAGATACGAAGACACGAAGAGCAGGGTTACTAACTATCTTTGTGGCTTTTTAAAAAACTTGTAGTTTTTTAAAGATTGAAACCGAAGGTTTCACTATGTGTAAATATTCTTTTAAATTTATTTTTAATTAAAATCATAATATATAACTTGACTTTGTCATATTTCATAATTTCATAAATTACCATCATAAAATTAAACCGGATATTTGGAAAAATATTAAATTTTATGTCCCTATTCTGAAATAACTGTCTAATCTGACAAAGTCAGGATAATATGTGTGAATCAATGGGAGTTCTTAGATTCCTTTCAATTAAACCAAAAATATAATAACCCAATAAATGAAATATGAATATAACCGTGCGAAAATGGGGCAGTTGCCTTGCCATTAAACTTCCGGACATCTTTGCAAAAGAGGTGAATATACATCAGGGGTCTCGTCTTGATTTACTGAAAGTGAAGGATATGTTATTACTTAAACCATGCACCCGGAAAATTACCTTAAAAAAGATGCTGTCAAATATAAATGAGAATAACATCCATTCGGAAATAGCAACCGGAAAAGTAGTTGGCAATGAATTCTTTTAATAAATATGTTCCGTCAAGAGGAGATATTGTATAGTGGTTATCGTTTGATCCCCAAAGCGGGCATGAACAATCGGGCGTCAGACCTGCAATAGTAATATCTCCAAAAGAATACAACGAGAAAGTTGGATTGGCTATTTTTTGCCCGATAACAAGCAGGGAAAAAGGTTATCCTTTTGAGGTAAAGGTAAAAATAGAGAATAAGATTGAGGGCGTCATTTTATCAGATCAAATAAAAAGTATGGATTGGCAGGTTAGAAGAGCATCATACATAGCAAAAGTAAAAGAAGATGTTTTAGACAGTGTGCTGGAAAAAATAGGATTACTCACGAGTTGAATCCTTTGTTCTAAATCACATAATTTATGGTGAATTTTTTAAATTGAGCTTTTTTATCGTACGGGAAAGTTCGTTTTATTATCCTCACACGGAGACACCGTCACCTCGCTCCTGCTCGGAGATTTTCAAAACTTCGCGTTTTGAAAAAGACACAAAGGAGAAATATACTGAAAATTCTTTGAGAATTTTCAATCTTTAAAAATCTGCTGATTTTTAAATACTCTGTGGCTTTGTGTGAGCATTTTTTATTTTTTATCTGCAACTGTCAATACACCAAATCCGTACTCATCATCACATATCTTCTTATAAGCAACATCGGCACCACAAATTATCATGCCAGAGCAGTCATTTACATCTTCTGCCACAATCTGTTTGCTTAAATCATCCTGAATTTTTTTCATTTCTTTTAAAGGGTGATTGCTGTGAAAATTTCTAAATACATGAGCCAAAAAATTTTTAATTCCTGCGTCTTCTTTTTTACTTTCATTTTCCATTACAAACCCCTCTTTTTTCAATAACTCAATTTTCTTTTCAACGCCTAATTTATATCCTCCAATTCTTCCGTCTGAGTATATTACTCTGTGGCACGGAATTTTTACCGGAGTCCGGATTACGATTCAGTGCTGTTCCCACTGCCCTTGCAGAAATTTCATCCCCTAATGCGAGCGCTAATTCCTTATAGGTTGAAATTTTTCCTTTCGGAATCTGGCATGTCAGTTTTAGCACATAATCATAAAAATCAAAAGATACATCCATTTTACTTAAACATTTACTTAAACATTAATAAAAATTTAATAAAACAAGCATAATTAATTAAAGAATATTAAGCAATGAGCAAAATTTTTGGGCTTATAGCTCAGTTTGGTAGAGCGACGGACTCTTAATCCGTCTGCCGCGGGTTCAAATCCCGTTAAGCCCGTGTTTAAATCGCACTACGTATTATGGCAACGGAATATCGTCTAAAAGGAAACGACATGAATGAAATTTTTAAAAAAATTTTGGAAAACAGCAGAAATTTTCTTGAAGTTATTCAGTTTTACAAGTCCGCAGATGACTATGCATCGCTTATTCTTTCAAATCCGAATTCAACGCCTGAAATTTTGTTTGAGGAAGAACTTAATGAAGTCGCTGATGAGCATATATCTGACAATGCGCATGTTATCTGTGGAAATATGGATTACGGAACGGAACGAACTATCAGGTATCTGCTGGTTTTTGTTAATAAAATTCTGGTTGCACAGTTGTATGGTGTTGAATGGTCGCAGAGGGCTGAATCAAAATTGACTGTAAAATTTAATAAAACTGCTCAATTTGATAGTGAAAATTTGAATGATGTCTCTAAAAAGGCAGTAAATTTAATTACAGAGGTTATTAAAGAGAAGACATTGTTTAAGGAGTGAACATAATTAGACATACGAAAATTTTTAAATACTGAAAACTATAAGTTTTCAATCTTTAAAAAAATTAGAAGAATACTCACACAATAATCTCGCTGTTCACCTCGCTGTTGCTCGGAGATTTTCAAAACCTTTGGGTTTTGAAAATACTGAAAATCTGTAAGATTTTCAATCTTTAAAAATTTGTGAAATTTTTAAAAGCCACAAAGTCACCAGGTTACAGAATATAACTCCTTTGTGTCTCTGTGTCTTGGTG
>JAGWDQ010000091.1 GCA_018260615.1 Candidatus Altarchaeum sp. | reverse complement strand
GTTTTGAAAATCTCCGAGCAACAGCGAGGTGAACAGCGAGGTTATTGTGTGAGTATTCTTCTGATTTTTTTAAAGTTTCACGAACTTTAAAAAATACACGAATGGAGTGAGCGTATTTTTAACTATTTTTACTGAAGTTTTGCGTTTTACTTTTTTCACCTCGCTGTCGCAAAAATCTACAAGATTTTTGGGATATTCAAAAATCGGTGCTGACCCACTAAAATTGGGATAATTAATGTTTGTCTATAAACTCACAATTTTTGTCATTTACGAATGAAATGAGTAAATATCCGAACGGAGTGAGGTTAAAAACATAATGATTTACCTTGCTTGAAAAATATAATTTTTAAGCAGATTTTTAAAAAATCTCTCACAAAATAATTATCCCAATTTAAAGGGATGAGTACCAAAATTTCTAATGATTTAGTAGAGATATATAAAAATAAGATTAAATCATGCGGCAAAAAAGGCAAAATTGTTAAGGATATAAAAATCCAAGGTACAAACTTTTACTATCATTTGTTATTTATTACAAAACCTACACAAGGAGGTAATAAATGGTTAGACGCTATTGATAGGGTAAAAATCTCTGTAGAATCATCCACAGAAAATTGGGTTAAAAAGGTTTTGGATCAATTAAGCGGAAGACAACAAACTTTATTTAGATAACTCAAGATTACTTAAAATGTCGCAACTAACACTTCAAGGTGAACCCTTAAAAGTTCATCATCTCCCGACCACCCGCTATCAGGGAAGCAAATCCAAAATAGCAAACTGGATATGGAATAACATAAAATCCCTTAAATTTAATTCCGCACTTGACGCCTTCGGCGGCACTGGCATTATTGGATATCTTTTAAAAACCAAAGGCAAACAGGTCTTCTACAATGACATACTTAAATTTAATTACTGTATCGGAATGGCTTTGATTGAAAATGATTCCGTAAAATTGTCAAGGACTGATATTGAATTTTTATTAAATCCCCACAACGAAATCACTTATGGAAATTTCATCCAGGACACCTTCTGCAATATCTATTATACTGATGAAGAGAATAAATGGCTTGACATGGTTATTGCGAATATTATGTCTTTTGATGATTTTTACAAAAAAGCAGTTGCTTATTATGCTTTATTCCAGTCCTGCATCATTAAAAGACCTTTTAATTTGTTTCACAGGAAAAATTTATATGCCCGTTTTGCCGATGTTGACAGAAGTTTTGGCAACAAAGCAACATGGGACAAACCTTATGAATGCCACTTCAGAAAATTTGCCGACGAAATAAACAATTGTGTTTTTTCAAACGGAATGGAAAATAAAGCATTCAATCTTGATGTATTTGATGTTGAAGGAAAATTTGATTTAATTTATATTGATACTCCCTACATATCCAAAGAAGGGGTTGGTGTTGATTATCTGGATTTTTATCATTTTTTAGAAAGAATTGTCAATTATTCAAACTGGGGCGAAATGATTGATTATAAGACAAAACACAGACGGCTCAAAAACGGAAGGTCAATGTGGTGCGATAAAAACAAAATTTATGAGGCATTTAACAAATTATTCAAAAAATTTCAGGATTCTATATTGGTTGTGTCTTACAGATCAGATGGAATCCCGTCAATTGACGAATTAAAAGATATTATGCAAAAATATAAAAGCAATGTGAATGAAGTTAAATTTAAAAATTACAAATATGTCCTAAGCAACAATCATTCTCAGGAATGTTTGCTTATAGGAATATAAACATAATTTACAATAAAGATTTTGATAAATCTTTTTTGTAAAAAGTTTTAAAAATGGATAGAGAACTCACGGATAATGAAGGTTACGCTGAATTAATCAATAATTTAAAACAGAAAATACAAACAGCTCAGAATAGAGCAATATTATCAGTTAACAGAGAACTTGTTATTCTTTACTGGGAAATTGGAAAAAGCATACTTGACAAACAGGAGAAGGAGGGCTGGGGAACCAAAATAATTGATAATTTATCGATGGATTTAAGAAAGAGTTTTCCTGACATGAAGGGCTTTTCAGTCAGAAATTTAAAATATATGCAAAAGTTTGCTAAAACTTATTCTAATTTTGAAATTGTGCAAGAGCTTCTTGCACAATTGACATGGTATCACAATCTAACTCTTATGGAAAAAATCCAGAATTTCAATGAAAGAATATGGTACCTGAACAAAACAATTGAAAACGGATGGTCAAGAAATGTTTTAGTTCATCAAATAGAATTAAAACTTTACAAAAGACAGGTGCTGGAGAAAAAGACGACGAACTTTGACCTAACACTGCAAAAACCACAATCCGATCTGGCAAAAGAGATGCTTAAAGACCGTTATGTTTTTGAGTTTTTAACTATTGATGAACTCGCAAGAGAAAAAGAGATAGAAAATCAACTCACAAAACATATCACAAAAGTTTTGCTTGAACTTGGTGCTGGTTTTGCTTTTGTTGGCAACCAATACCACCTAGAGATTGCTCAAAATGATTATTATATTGACCTTTTATTTTACCATCTAAAATTAAGGTGTTATGTCGCGATAGAACTGAAAACTGGTGATTTTAAACCGGAATATGCAGGCAAAATTAATTTTTATCTATCAGTGATTGATGATGTTTTAAAAACAAAACAGGATAATCCTTCAATAGGCATCCTGCTATGTAAAACAAAAAATAGAATAATTGCAGAATATGCTTTAAGGGATATGAATAAGCCAATCGGCGTGTCCGAATATAAATTAATTGCGCGGATACCTGATGAACTAAAGCATATTCTCCCGACAATAGAAAAACTTGAATCCGAGCTTGAATCCGGTCTGAAGAAAGTGGGAACAGGCAATAATATGCTGCCTAATAAAAAGATGAAGGTATAAAAAAGGTAAAGGACGACTCAGTTAACCATTCGCTGAAAACCTGCAAGACACCTCAACTTCCGGGTACGAGATATCAGGGAAACAAATCAAAAATAGCAAACAGAATAAGAGATAATATCAAAGACCTTAAATTTAATTCTGCAATGTTTTAAGCAATAATCACCCTCACGAATGCCTGCTTAGAGGAATATAAACATAACAAACAATAAATTTTTTGATAAAATTTCTTCCGTAAGTCATTTCATTCTTATTTTTTGTGTGCAAAAATTAATTATTTTAAGTTTATTTATCATCTTAAAAAATGTCAAAAATTTCAGTAATCGGTGCAGGAGGCAGGGTCGGCTCAAGTTGTGTCAGAAACATCGCAGAAATTTTGGGAAAAAACGGAAATGAAAATACAAAAAATACAATCGCAATGATAGATATTCCACAGGCATTAAATTTAATGAAAGGAATGGCAATAGACATAAAGGACGCAGTAATGAATGATGTTGAAATTTTTGTGAGTGACAACAGAGCGGATATTATTGAGTCCGATATTATTGTAATAACAGCGGGAAAACCAAGAGGACCCGGAATGACAAGAGAACAATTACTTTCCGAAAATGCTGCAATAATCAAAGTCATAGCAGAAGACATCGCGAAATTTTCGCCTGATTCAAAGGTCATTGTCGTGTCAAATCCATTGGATATTATGAGTTATGTTGCATATACAACAATGCATAAAATTTCCAACAAAACCAGCAAAGAAATTATGGGCATGGGAGGTGTGCTTGATTCTATGAGATACAGGAAATTTATTGCAGAGGTCTTTAATTGCGGTCTAAAAGATGTTAGCGGTGCGATTGTTCTTGGAATACACGGAGAAGGGATGGTTCCTATAGAAAGCACGGTAAGGCTCAAAAGGTCTAAAATTAAGGAAGAAGATAAGGAAAAGTTAGATGAAGCGGTAAAGAAAACAACATCTGCGGGAAAAACAATTGCCGATTTCGGGGCAAGTGCATATTTTGCGCCAGGAGTTGCTGTTGCTAAAATGGTTAATGCGATAATAAAAGACACAAAGGAAATTTTACCGTGTTCTGTTTTTGCGAATGGGAATTATGGAATTAATGATGACTTATTTGTTGGTTTGCCTGTTAGAATTGGCAAGGACGGAGTTGAAGAAATTGCGGACTTAAAAATTTCAGATGAGGAAAAAGTTAAAATTAAAAGTGCAGCAGAAATTTTAAAGGATAATTTAACCCAAATAAAATAAATATAAACTTAAATGGAAATTTCGGCAAAAGCAAAGGATATAATTGAAAAAGAGGCAAAATTTTACACGCATACATTTTCAAGATTGCCGGTGGTAATTGAAAAAGGAAGCGGAATGTATTTGTGGGATGTTGATGGAACAAAGTATTTAGATATGTTTGCAGGCATCGGCGTAAATAGTGTCGGGCATTGTAATAAAGAGGTTGTTAAAGCAATAAAAAAGCAGTCGGAAATTTTAATGCATACTTCAAACTGGCTTTATACCATTCCGCAAGTCGTTCTCGCAGAAAAACTGGCAAAAATCAGCGGAATGGAAAAGGTATTTTTTACAAATGACGGAACAGAGGCGGTTGAAGCGGCGATAAAATTAGTCAGAAGAGGAAAAAAGAAAGAGATTATCGCTATGGAACATGATTTTCACGGCAGAACCTTGGGTTCATTAAGCTTGACATGGAAGGAAAATTTCAGAAAACCGTTTGAGCCATTAGTTCCTTATATGAAATTTGCAAAATATAATGACATCGGTGCCTTAAAAAATGCAATAACTGAAAATACATGTGCAGTATTGCTTGAACCGATTCAGTCGGAATCCGGAACAATAATTCCCGACAAAGGATATTTAAAGGCGGTCAGGAAATTATGCGATGAAAAGAAAATTTATATGCTCGTTGATGAGGTTGCGTTGGGCTTCGGAAGAACAGGAAAGCTCTTTTGTTTTCAGCATGAAAATATAATGCCTGATGTTATATGTGTTGCCAAAGCAATGGGCGGCGGATTTCCCATCGGTGCAATGTTATGCAGAGGAATTGATTTTAATCCGGGAGAACACGGCGGAACATACATCGGAAATCCTCTTGCGTGTGTAGCGGCAAATGCGGCAATTGATTACATAATTAACAACAACTTGCCTGAAAATGCCCGTATTATCGGGGAGTATTTACTGAAAAATTTAAAGGAAAGAAATTTAAAAGTAAGAGGCAGGGGATTGCTCATAGGAATTGATGTCCGGGATGCAAAAGGTGCTGTTATGGAATTAATTGAAAAGGGAATTTTAGCGATTTATACCGGAAACACTTTAAGATTACTTCCTCCTTTAATAATCACAAAAAAAGAATGTGATAAATTTTTGGGTGCGATGGATAAGTGCAAATGTCTGAAAGGCTAAAAATTAGAAGAATACTCACACAAAGACACAAAGCCACAGAGTATTTTTGAAAATCAACTGACTTTGAAAATCTCCGAGCATTTCAAACTTGTTTGAAATACACGAACGAAGTGAGCGTAAGAGCGAGGTGATTTAAAAATTTCACAGATTTTTAAAGATTGAAAATCTCACAGATTTTCAGTATTTAAAAAATTTATTTTTTAACACCGATTTTCGCAGGGTTTTTAAGTCCAATAATTTCACCCTAATTAAGATATC
>JAGWDQ010000090.1 GCA_018260615.1 Candidatus Altarchaeum sp. | reverse complement strand
AAAAACATAATAATTTACCTTGCTTGAAAAATATAATTTTTAAGCAGATTTTTAATAAAACGAACTTTCCTGTACGATAAAAAATCTCTCACAAAATAATTATCCCAATTTAAAGGGATGAGTACCAGAAAATCCTGCGAAAAGAAAGAAAAAGCAAACATTTGAAAAAATTTCATTTTTCTTATGGTTTCAACAAAATTCTTTGCACAAAAGAAATATATTTTTCGGGAATTTTTGCCCTTCTCATTCCTCCGGCTAAAATTTCAACATCTTCTTTATGAAATGCCTTAAACTTAATTAAAAAAATCAGATAGACAGAAAATGCAATTAAAACAAAAATTCCGAGAACGAACACCTTTAAAAATTTCAGTAAAATTTCCGAAAATGTGTCCTTTGCGGTTATACTTTGCGATACAAAATTTATTAAAATTTCATCAAAATTGAATAATGTTGCGAGCAAATACAAAATAACCGCTGCCAAAATACCTGCTGCTACGGGCTTATAAATGTCTTTTGGAAATTTAATGTTTGTGGTTTTAGATGTTCTTAAAAATAAAGTTGTCATAATAATGGCTGAAATCAGGGATGCGAAGGCGGCGCCGTTTATATCGTATATGGGAATAAAAATAAAATTTAACAGAACATTTGTTATTGCCCCGACAGCGATAATTTTTTTTGTTATATCCAGACGGTTCATTGCGGCAAGAATATACTGGGAAGGCAGGGAGAGATATATTATAAAAAGCCCCGTTGAAGCGAGGATTACGACAATCCATCCTTCTGCGTAATTTTCTCCGTAAACAATTGTTAAAATCTGGACCGGGAATATTAATGTTATAAGAAGCATTGGAATGGAACTTATGAAAATCCATCTTATTACCGTTGTCGTTGTCTTTTGCATCTCTTCTGTGTTTTTCTTTGCCCACATTTCCGTAATTACCGGATAAAATATGCTCCCGATTGCGCCTGCAAAAATTCCGATTATTGAAGGAAAGGCAATTGCTATTGTATAAATTCCTATCATTATATCACTTTCTGCTGCGGGGAAAAAATATCCAAGCATTATTCTGTCTGTATATCCGTTTATTATTCCCATAGAAGAAATTAAAACAACTGTTAATCCAAAAGGCACCATTTGTTTTAACAGGGAAATAAATTTTGCCTCTTCATTCGTTTTTGGCAATGTTCTGTGTTCTTTTAATACCCACAACCATCCGAAAACCGCGGCAAATAAAAATGAAAGCACAAAACCGAACGCAATACTTTCAGCGACAAATCCGAAGAAGAATAAAAAGATTATTGTTAACACTGTTTTAAATATTTGCTGAATGCTTTGGATGTATGAAACAAATTTCATTAATTTTCTTCCCTGTAAAAAGTTTAACGCAACATAGTAAAAATTTATGATTAGAAAATATGATGCCATTATCTGAAATAAAGAGGTTAAGTATGGTTTACTAAAGAAATTTGATATATTGTCTGCAAATAATATAAGGAAAATTGCACATATTGTTGAAAATATTGTTCCCGCAGAGACAGAAATTTTTAATACCTTTTTAACATAGTTAAATTTTTCCTGTCCGGCATAAAAAGGGACAAATCTTCCTATAGCACTTGATCCCAAACCGAGGTCTGAAAAAAGTGAAATAATTCCTACAACACTTAAAACAAAGAAAAATTGTCCGATTTCTTCCTGTGGAACGGTTCTTGCTAAAATTATGTAATAAATGAACGCAAGAAATTTTATGATAAGTGCTGATATCAAAATCCATGCGGTTCCTTTTGCGAGGGTTTTTGCGGTTGACATAAAAGAAATTAGGATTGGATAAATTTATTTATTCAATAACTTAACAAAAGTTTCCCATTTCAGAAAACAAATGTGTTGAAATGGGACAGTTACTAAATTACATCAATTTACCTCCAAAAATCAGATTATGTTTGGTAATAAATCTGCAAAAAATCCCATATTTTGGCAAATTTTTGCATCATTTTAAACTTTTGATATAATTTTCCCCGTTACAAGCCATATTGTTTTGTGATAAAACGATATTCGTAGGTGTTGTAATTCCAAATGGGAAACTTTTGTAAATAATTATGCATTACTTTAAAAGTCCTTCTTTAAGTTATTACAATTATCATTTTTGATAATTTTGTTGCTTTATTAAAAGAATTATAAATTTTTATTCATACGCTCTTAAAAATCTTTCTGCATAGAGTGGAGCATTCAAAATTAATTCAACATCATCCTCTTTAAATAAGAACGGTTTAACCTGCCCGGCTAAAAATTTCAAGTCCTTTTCTGATAAACCCTCCATGTGTTTTAATATAATTTCTTTAGGCGAACCTTTTATTTTATTGACAGCAAGAACATCCTCATTTATCGGAAACCTTTTTTTCAGCATAAACAGTGTATCATATATATCTCTTCCCCTTTTTCTATTAAAAAGAGCAAGGAGTTTTTCAGAAAACATATGGCCCTTCTCCAGTAAAACAGCAGTAAAATTATAACCGTACAAGCTCAAAACAGCGGACTCCTGTCGCAGTTTCCACGGAGGTTTGTAAACCTCGGCTTTAATCATTAAATCCACTCCTCTTTGATCGGTAATTCCATACCTTTTTATTAAGTCCTCAAAGAATAGTTCTCCGACATACAGGTCGTTTCTTTGCTCTGAATAAACCTTTAATGAAAACCCTTCTTTTGCTAATCCTTTTCTCACATAGTCCAAAATTTCCCCGAATTCTTCAAAGTTCATATCAGGCGTATCAAAATCCAGATCCTCTGAGAAACGAGGCAAATTGTAAAAAAATCGTAAGGCAGTTCCTCGGGTAAAAAACATGAATTTTCCAAGTTTGTGTTTGTAGATACTGTTTAAAGTTATCACCTGTAAATACTCTCTTAAAATGCCTCTTTTTTTAAGAACTGGTAATCCGTTGCTTTTTGCCTCCTCCATAAGATAGTCCAAATTTAACATTTTACATATTCTTCACAGTCCTTTGCCGCTTTAATTGTATTTTTATTAAAAAGTTCTGCGTAATGAAAGACCTTTTCCCAGTTTATTTCTTTCAATATCCTTTTATTGAACCGTTCTTCATCAAAATCCGGTGAAAATCCCGAACGCAGATAGTAATATAAAAAATCAGCCAATGCCTTTTCTTTATCCGCAATATTCACCTTAAAGCCATCATAGAGTATTATTTTGTAGCCGGTGAACGCCTCACTTTTACATGTCCTGTAAAAAAAAGAACCGTATTTATTTTTAAATGTGCGCGTAGGCAGAGTCGTTACTGATGTAACTGATGCAGCAACATCCGGAATAATACTATAAATAGAAAGTGCTGTCTCAAGCGAAACATAAGATGGTTCATACATCCTGTTGGCAACATATAAATCAGGAATAACCGCTTTTGAACCCCGTTCAATAAATTCGTACAAATTTCGTTTCAGCCGTATAAAATATCCATCAGAGACCCACCTGACCAGATTATTTTTTATTGTTTTAGTCATTACAGCAGGAAATAAATTTTTAATATCCTCCAATGTAAAAAGATACATTTTATTGCTTCGCAATACCGAACTCAATGTAATATAATCCATTTCAGTTAGTCATTATTTTTAGGGACTTATTGAAATATATCATTAATTAGAATTTGAGAATAAAAAGGAATAAATAAATGCAGGAAATTTTATGATGATTACAGATATTAAAATCCATGCGGTTCCTTTTGCGAGGGTTTTTGCGGTTGACATAAAAGAAATTATGACTTGGATAAATTTATTTATGAAGTTCAGACAAAACATTTAATTTTTTCCCGAATGACTTATATATGGGTTAAATTATTTAATTTTTAACCTATATGTGGCTTAAATTTCTAAATTTTTGACTTTTATAAAATATATTGTTTTAAAACATATTCTTAACAGGTTGTCTAAATTATAGTAAATTTATCAACTTTTGTCTTAAATTTACTATTTCAAAACTTGTTTTGAAATCTCAAAACGAAGTGTGGTGATACTCGTGAATTCACTTCAAAGGTCCCAAAAGTTAGTGAATTCACTAAAATTAAAAAATGCTTATAAAGCACATATTTTATTAGGAGTGTTAACTTTATAGATTTTAAAGGTATAAAAACAAATTTTGACGAGTGTTTTATCTACATTTAGTTAACAATCCAATTTTATTTATTATCTTTAAATACATATTATTAATAAATTATTAATAAAATTAAAAATAAAATTATAAAATTTCATCCAAAATGGGCATATACGCGATAACTGCGGATTTCATGTCAAATTGGAGTTATATGCTCAATGCAGATGTCCCATCAAATCCGGAGGATATACCCAATAACTGCGGATTATGTAACTTAGTTATATGAAATTGACTTCTGACGATTTTAGAATCTAATATATGCCTCAATAATAATATTTAAAAATACCAAAATGACTCAAAACAAAATAAATCTGACCCTGCCGGAAGCCCTGTTTAAGAAAGCGGAAGAATATGCCAATACTTATGGCTTTAGAAATGTTCGGGATCTGGCAGTTGATGCTCTTCGCGAGAAAGTTTTTTTCAAAAGCGATTACGACGACATTTTTTCAGATGAGGAAATAAATCTGATAGACAAGGTAATTGAAATTGGACTTTCAAAGGGACTCATTGGCACCGAATCGGATCTGCGCGAAGCATTAAAATAACAAATATGGCTGAATTTAAAGTACTTCCTTATTGGCTCTTTTTAGAACAGATTCGTCCGTTCAGCAGCAAATCCAGGAAACACATTGAACAAAAAATAGAGCTGATACGGTTAAATCCCTATCGGTTCAAGCATGTGCATTCCAAAAATTTTTCAATGGTTTTCAGGGTGCGGATGACACTGGATGGAAAAGAAAGGCGTTTGATATATGTCATAATCAAAGATATCGTATTTCTCGTCTGTATTTTTGACCGTGACAAAGGATATCGCGATCTTGAGAAATTTCTTGCAAAATTTAAGGATGAAATGGGATAGTTTTAATAGAATAAAGTATGAGATTCCTTTTAAATTATTAGAGACCGTTTAAAACTCTGTTGGTGAAATAGAGTTTTTATAAAAAATTTGTTCATTTTTAATGGGACATTTTTCAATTTTGTTTTTAGCAGAAATTCAATTTTATAAAAAATAATCCCATTTTCAACAATTGGTTCAAGGCCCATCAGAAGTAGTATAAAGTATTATCTGGTTTTTTTCTATTTTAAACTTTTTTACTTTTATCCCATCATTCCTCAAATGGCGGAAAATTTTCCGTTCTTTTTACTTCGCTATATTGCCCCCTTGCAACAGTATCTGTTGATGGCATGTTATAGCACATACTTTCTGAAATGATCCACCTGTCATGAATATCTGCCTTCAATTTGTTATCAGTTATGATACGCAATTCACATTGGACGCCTTTATTTGCGAGTTCATCCTTTAAGTCCTCATACATGGACTTGAATTTCTCATCCGCCTTTTCTGACGACATCAGAATTTTAAGACATTTCACTTTATCGGTCTTGTGGCAATCAGATTCCAAAAAGGGAAAAATATTTTATTCTTCCTATAATTATG
>JAGWDQ010000089.1 GCA_018260615.1 Candidatus Altarchaeum sp. | reverse complement strand
AAACTTTTGATGGTTAAATGGAATAAGAATTTATCTATACTTTTTTAACAATGCCATATTCTTTATATTTCTTAATATCCTTTCGCTTGTCTTTCCATCCCCGTACGGGTTTTCTGTTTTTTCCATGAATTCATGGAATTCTTTCGACGACCTCCTTGAAACCTCTTCAATGATTTTTTCTTTGTCTGTTCCGACGAGAACGTTTGCATTCATATCCGTTGTTTCAGTCCACTCTGTTGTTGTTCTTGCGGTTACGCATGGAGTTTTCAATATCAGCGCCTCTTTTTGTACTCCTCCGGAGTCAGTAACAATACATGATGATGAGCCGATCAGTTTAAGGAAATCAAAGTACCCCAGAGGTTTTATAAATCTTAAATTCTCTGAATATTTTTCAAAAATACCAAATGCCTTTAAGTTTTTAAGTGTTCTCGGATGAATTGGAAACACCACACCTTTGCCTTTACTGATCTCTAATAATGCGTCAAGAATATTGCATAAATTTTCTTTATTATCAACATTCTCCTGGCGGTGCAATGTTACAAGGACAAAATTATTATTTATATTCATTTTTTTCAAAATTTCCGATTTTTTAGCGATCTCATAATTCTGCAAGCACGCATCAACACTTATATCATGCACAAAGAAAATTTTTTCATCGCCAATTCCCTCATTTTTAAGATTTTTGACGGCATTTTCAGTAGGAACAAAAAGAATGTCAGAGATATGGTCAACGACGATTCTGTTGATTTCCTCGGGCATTTTCCTGTCAAAACTTCTAAGCCCTGCTTCTATATGTGCAACAGGAATATGTAACTTTGTTGAGGCAAGAGCACCTGCAAGAGTGGAATTTGTATCTCCTATAACAACTGAAACATCCGGTTTAAATTCAATCAATTCCTTTTCTATTTTTATTAATGCCTCGCCTGTTTGTTTTCCCTGTGTTCCTGAACCAACATTCAAAAAAACGGGTTTTGGAATATTCAATTCCTTTATGAATATTTCATCCAGTTCGTAATCGTAATGCTGTCCGGTATTTATAAATTGCATATCAATGCTTTCATCTTCCTTAATTTTCCTAACCAGCGGGCTTACCTTTATTAGGTTAGGTCTTGTTCCTACTATTATCGAGATCTTAATTTTTTCACTCATTTTTTGATTCTGCAACTGTTTTTAAAAGAATGCTTTCAACGATCTTAACGCTGTTTTTCCATTCAAATCCGCCGCTGCGTATGTACTTATAGGCGTTTTCCGAAATTTTGTTTCTGATTTTCGGATTTTCCAGAAGGTAAATTATTTTTTCCGTTAATTCATCCAGATTATCCGGCTCAAATAAAATCCCTGTTTCATTATCTTTTATGTAATTTTCCATCCCTCCGACGGCACTTGCAACTGTGGGCTTTCCCATAGCCAGATATTCAAGTACCTTATGAGGAGACATAAGTTTTTCATTATCCGTTACTCTTGATGAAGGGAAAGGAGCGCATGTGACGGTTGCTATACTTATCAGGTACGGAACGTCTTCGTAGGGAACGGAGTCCGTAAATATCACCTTATCCGAGATTTTCAAATCACTTGCGAGTTTCTCGAACTCGGGTTTGTCCCCGCCGCCGCCTACAAGTAAAAGTTTCAGGTTATCCTTATTAAATCTTAAATTTTTGTTTTCATTTATAATTTTTGCAAAAGATTCTATCAGAAAATTTATCCCCGCCCACTTCCTCATGATGCCGACAAAAAAGATATAATCAACCCCTTTTTTTATCCCAAGCTTTTCGTATTTTTTAATTACCGAATCAAACTTATCATTATCAATTTTAAAATGTTCCAGGTTAATCGCGTTTGGGGCAACAAAAATATTATCCTGTTTCACGTTAAGTTCCTGTGAAAATATTTTTTTTAACCCCTCTGAAGCCGTTACAAAATTTTTTGTTCTATTAACGCAGAATTTCTGGAGAAAATCCCCGATACGATATTTTACAAACCCGTAGTGCTCCGCACCCCACACGTCATGCACGTTGATCACCATTGGTTTTTTTGTTCTCCTTGAAGCAATTAAAGATGCTGTGCCCACTAAATACGGCGGGTTATGGGAGAGTATTATGTCAATATCGTTTTCATTGATTATTTCTATTGCTTTTTTTGCCATAACTGGGATTGAAGCCGCCCAGTTAAAAATGTTCTTACCCGCAGGTAAATCATAATACGGCAGCCGGTAAACATAAAACCCGTCAGGATGCTTTTCATAAAGAGGAGCTTCCTCGTTCAAATTGCATTGTTCTATTGATTTTGGATTATGCGTCAACAAATGAACTTCATACCCAAATTCAGTTAAATATTTTGCAATATTATACACTCTTATTGTTGCTCCTCCAACATGTGGAAAAAACCATCTCGCCATCTGTAAAATTTTCATGTTAAAGTTTGCAATAAATAAATCCGGATTTTTTAATTTTATTTGAATCAATAATATTTCTCATATCAACAACAACTTTATTTCTCATTTCTCTGCCTGCTTTACTCCAGTCAATTTTATAAAATTCCTTATGATCTGTTAAAATCACAACGCAGTCAATATTTTTGAAGTCGTCCTTAAATTCCTCCACTTCAAATCGCTTATAATCTTCTTCCTTACAAAGAGGATCATAGGCATAAATATTTAGGTTGAATTTTTTTAATTTTTCAATAAATGGTTTTGCTGGAGTATGCGCAAATTCATAAACATCCCCCCTGAATGTCAGCCCTAAAATCAGGATATTTGAGTCCTTTATTGCAACATTACATTCATTTAAACCCTCAATAACTTTTATAATCAGCCGGTCAATAACATTTTCATTAATTTTCCTTGCTGTTCGCATTAATTCGGTATTCTCATCAATCACAAACCAGGGATAATAAGGAATGCAGTGTCCTCCGACATAACCCGGTTTATGAATATGACAGTATGGCTGGGAATTTGCCGCCTTAAAAATTTCTTCCGAATTAACTTTGTACTTTTCACACACATAAGATAATTCATTCGCAAGTGCAATATTTACATCCCTGTAGCAGCCCTCAAAAACCTTAACCATTTCAGCGGCGACAATTGATGACATAACAATTGTGCCTTTATTGTTTATTTTTTCATAAATTTTAGTTAAAATTTTCAATGTTTTTTCGTCACTTGCTCCGATGATTTTAGGATATTGTCCGGTTATGTCCCTGATTGCAGTTCCGGTCATTGTTCTTTCCGGACAATGTGCTAATCCAAAGTCAGCAATGTATTTCAATCCGCTTTCTTCAAGAACTGGAATTAACATTTCAGTTGAACCCGGAGGCATCGTGCATTCAGTAATGACAATGTCGTTCTTCTTCAATCCCTCTTTTACCTTTTTTGCAACATCTTTAACAATAGTCAAATCCGGCTTATTTTCCTTTATTAATGTCGGAACTAAAATTATATGGATGTTAGAATTTTTTGATGCATAAGAAAAATCATTCGTTGCTTCATAATTTTTTGATTTTAAATTTTGAGCAAGGAGTTCACTCAATCCCAGCTCATCTTTAATCGGATTTATTCCTTTGTTTAAATTTTCAGTTAAATTTTTGTTTATATCAACTCCGCTCACTTTATAATATTGAGCCATTACCTGAGCAAGTGGCAATCCCATCTTTCCCTGCCCATAGACAGCAATTCTAATGCCTGTATCTTTCATTTTATTCGTTTTTGTTAATTTCATCTAAAATTTTTAACGCAACATCAAGTGCTTTCCTTCCCGCAATTCCATCAACAATTGGCTGTTTTCTGCTTTTAACACATTCAATAAACGATTTCAACTCAAGTTTTAGCGGCTCTTCCTGTGAAACATAAGGCCTTTCAACAATATCGCTATATGTAAATCTGACATCTTTGTTTTCAGTAATATATTTTGATTCCGCATGCCTGAAAATTTCCAAAAATTTGTTCATGTAATCAACCTTCATATATTTATCCTTTTCGGTTACATACAATGTTCTTTGTCTTCTCTGGGTTATTCGGCTTGCCGTCAGATTTGCTATCGTTCCATTTTTAAATTTAATCAGTGCAGTTGCAAAATCCTCGTGTTCGCCTTTCAGTTTAATTCCATAAGCATTAATACTTGCGATTTCATCCTTTATCAGGCCTAAAATTATATCAATATCGTGAATCATCAAGTCAAGAACAACGCCGGAATCAGTAATTCTTGCTCCGAATGGACCAATACGAGATGCATCAATTGAAATTATTTCATCTGCTTTAATATATCGGTTTAATTCAATTATTGCAGGATTGAATCTCTCAACATGTCCAACCTGAAGAATCAATTTATTTTTATCTGCCAAATCAATTATTTCATCTGCTTCTTTCAGATTTATAGTTATTGGTTTTTCTATTAAAACATCAACATTTGTCTTTAGAAAATCCCTTGCTATGTTATAATGGAATTTTGTCGGAATAACGATGCTTACAGCATCAACTTTATTTATAATTTCTTTATAGTCCTTATAAAAATTCGTATTAAATTTATTTGCAATTTCTTTTCCAATGGTCTCATTTACATCAACAACGCCAATTAACTCAACATCGTTCATTTCAGAATAAATTCTGACATGATTCTTTCCCATATTTCCCGCACCGATTACAGCAACCTTTATTTTTTCCATTTTAGAGACATTTTATTTATAAAAATTTCTTTTTTACAAAATTTACATATTCCTCTTACGAATTTATCTTTCTCACCTTATTCAAATTTCTCAATCTTTCTTCCGCACTCACAAACAAAACCGTTGATTCTTGCAGGATTTCCATAACATAATGCATAATCAGGAACATCTTTTGTTACGATACTTCCCGCTCCAATCATCGCAAATTTTCCAATTGTGATGCCGCAAATTATTGTTGAATTTGCACCTATTGAAGCACATCTCTTTACTAATGTCTTACTCACTTTTTCTTCACTCCGGATAAATGCTCTCGGATATAAATCATTTGTGAATGTTACAGAAGGACCAACAAAAACATTATCTTCTATAATCACACCGTGATAAACTGAAACATAATTCTGGATTTTACAATTGCTTCCGATTTTTACGCCAAAGTCAATATAAACACCCTTTCCAATGTTGCAGTTTTTCCCAATTTCAGCCTTCTCTCTGACCTGCGCATGGTGCCAGATTTTTGTTCCATCGCCAATTTTTGCTTTGTCTGATACCTCTGCGGTTGAATGAATAAATATCATCTTAAAAATTCCTCTAATTTTTCTGCAATAAAATTTAAATCCTCTTTTGTTACTGAAGGATGTATTGGCAAGGACAAAACCTTTTTCGCCATCTCTTTTGCAATAGGTGTCTCATCAGCACTATAACCTATTTTTTTGTAAAATGGCTGGTCATTTATTGGAATCGGATAATGTATTCCTGTGCCAATCCCTGATTCATTCAACTTTTTATTAATTTCGTCTCTTTTTCCGTTTCCAATTTTTATAGTATACTGATGAAAAACATGTTTAACATTACCTGCTATGTATGGAACTTCAATTCCTTTTATATTTTTTAATTTCTCGCTTAAATATTGAGCATTTTCTATCCTTTTTTGTGTAAATTTATCCAATTTCTTTA
>JAGWDQ010000088.1:18306-44675 GCA_018260615.1 Candidatus Altarchaeum sp. | reverse complement strand
TCATAGAGGTTTAAATTTTGTAATAAATTTCCTAAATTATTATGTGCTTCAGCATAATTTGGATTTATTCGTATTGCTTCTCCGTATTCTTTCTCTGCTTCTTCATAGAGGTTTAAATTTTGTAATAAATTTCCTAAATTATTATGTGCTTCAGCATCATTTGGATTTATTCGTATTGCTTCTCCGTATTCCTTCTCTGCTTCCTCAAAATTTCTTTTATTCATCAATGTATTTCCTTTATATAAATGATTTTCACTTATTTCTATTCTCTTTTTTTCAATAAAAACTCTGTTAGGAAGATAACCTTTCTTTTTCTCATATATGATTAATCCCTTTGTTCTCATCCTGTTTAGTTGTGTTCGCAAAATAGTTTCATCCAAAAATAAGTGTTTTTCAATTTCATCTAATGTTACTATATCTTTGCTGTTTTCGACAATATATCTGCATACATTATCCAATATTTGTCTCTGTTGGGGGGATATATCCGGAGCAATTTCATTAATAATTGAAGGATTGTTCTTAACAGTATTATAAATTGCAATGTTCACATCTCCGTTATAGTTCTTTACCACATATTCTATAGCAGAAATATTATCTCTAAAAATTTCACTAATTAAATTAGCGTCTTCGTCCTTTATTTCTTTTTTGTAAAAATTTCCGATTTCTTTTATATCTTCAGTATGATAAGTAATCAGAACAGATCTAAAAAATCTATAAAAAGGAGTATCATATCTCAGCAAATATTTATCCATTTCTTTGCTATCCAAAGTTGCAGTGCATATAACGTTGATCTTAAATTCCTGAATCATTGCTCTTAAATACGCAGCAAAATCCTCCCCTAAATTAGCAAGCAGTTTATCAAAATCATCAATAAACAGAACTTTATCAAAATTCATAAAGTATATTGTTCCTGCGGTTTTATAGTTCTCATTTTGCTTTATTTCTATCCCAATTTTATCAAAAAATTCTATCGGAGTAAATGGCTCGCTACCTTCTATAAACTCGCATTTCTTATGAATAATCAAATCATAATAAATATTCCTCAAAATAGTTGTTTTTCCTGAATATTGCATTCCCTTCAATAAATAAAGAGTAGAGATTTTTTTTATTTCTTCTATTAAATTTCCATGTTGCTTTTTAAATATTTCGTATGAAACAGTTGATTTTTTATCTCCTCTAATTATTCTTCCAAACTTATTTTCACTTCCTGATTCTTCAGTCATTTTTTAAGAGCTTGTCTAATTTTTTGTTGAATTTTTCCCTATCATCGTTATAAATTGTCTTCCACCCTATCAACTTTGATACAAATTCATATTTTCCGTTTTTTTCTTCCAAAATGAAATATTCGTTACACATCTTTTCAAAAATTTCCTCTTTATTATCCCATCTTAAAATCTCTCTTTTTGATGCGGGAAGAATTTCAGAAATATGTTTAAGAAAATTTATGCCGCCCTTCTCAAGGTAAGGATATTGTTTATCTATTTTAAACTCCGAATCAGTATCAATTATCTTTACCAGAATATTTTTTATTTCCTTATTATTAAAATATTGTTTGCTCCGATTTCTTAATTCACCGATAAAATATACCAAATCTTTAGGGAGTGTTCCAATTATTTCAATAATCTTATCCAAAGATGAATTTTGCGTATTCCATCCCATCGCATTTATTATCAGCTTTTTTGCGGTCTCAATGTCAAATTTCTCTATTTTTATGCGCTTAAATCCCCCAAAAGGTTTAGCAGGAGATGTTGTAAATACATTTTCGGACCCTGTAAGAACAAATATGCAATTTTTTACTTCCGTTAATTCATTAATCTTTGTTCTAAAATATGGTAAAAAATCATTAAATTCTTTACTATCTCCTCTTTTTAATTCCCCAAATTCATCAATAAGTATTAAAAACTTTCTATTATCCTGGTTTTTAATATTTGTAAAAAATACCTCCCCGACACTTCTAAAGGGACTGCCTGCATATCTTATAATACTCCTTTGGTTCCATTCATTTATTTTTTCTTTTATGCTGTTGCTTAAGACATTTTTAAATTCCTCTATGCTTTCATATCTTTTATAAATTCCTCTCTTGTTTTCACGAATATCCTCTATTATATGTTTTACATTTGGCTTTTTTTCTTTATCCTCTAATCCTTTTATAAAACAAAATATAGGAATGTTGTATTTTATTGCAATTTCATATTCTTTTTTTACTTCATCACTTTCTTCATTTCCTAATATCAAAAGAAATGCCGTTGAATCATTAATATTTTTCTCCTCAACTTCGGTTCCGCTATCAGAATCAACAATATTTTCAATAAGAAACGGTTCACATACTTGGTTTTTTATAATTTCTTCAGCAGATTTTCTTTCATTTGCAAGCTCTCCTTTATTTTTCTTTCCGATGGAACTGACAAAAATTTTTGGAATTCCTGTATATACAAGCAGCTTTGCAAAGAATGCACTTATTTTCCTGTTTTCTTCACAATCATACCTAATTATTTTATATCCCTTTTCTTTCCTTTTGGCTATGGCATTTAGCAGTGTTGTCTTTCCAACCCTCCTTGCACCTAACATTATCAAATTGTTATGGGTAGAGATGTATTTTTCTATCTCTCGTAGTTCTTTCTCTCTTCCGAATGGATTTTTAACATCAAGCGAATTGTGGGATAATTTTATCTTTTCCATTTTTTAAAAATTTGAAACAATTTTGTTTTAAACAATTTTGTTTCATTAATTACATTTTAATTAAATAATATTTAAAAACCCTTTTTGAAACAATTTTGTTTTAAACAGTTTTGTTTTAAACAGTTTTGTTTTAAACAGTTTTGTTTTACTCCAAAATTTGTAAATTTATTTTCTAACTCCGAATTTTTTATAATTATAGTAAATTTGTCAACTTTAAGTTCGCTTCGCTCTCATATTTCAAATTCTCTGCGAATTTGAAATTGCTTAAATTTACTATACTCGTGAATTCACTTCAAAGGTATCAAAAGTTAGTGAATTCACTATAAATTTACTTTCTTGTCAAAAATTTCTAAAATTTTATTGCTTTTTTGAAACAGTTTTGTTTTGAAACAGTTTTGTTTTAAACAATTCTGTTATATAACAGTTTTGTTTTACTCCAAAATTTGTAAATTTATTTCCTAACTCCAAATTTTTCATAATTAAATTTGCTTTCTTGTCAAAAAAATAAATCCGATAGTGTTAAATTTTTATTAAAATTTTCTAAAATTTTGGTGTATCTTCATCTTATTTTATCAAATTCACCATATTCTTCAACGACTTACAATATTCATCAATCCTCGCCGTAAGTATTTCCTTTAATGCCTCACTAGTAACTGCAAAATATACATACTTTCTTCCCCTTTTCATATTCAGACCTTTTCTGCCCGCTATTCCAAGAGCAATTAAATTTCTTATAACCCGCTGAACAGTTGCCCTGTCTCTTTTTATCTTTCTGGCTAATTCCATCACATCCGAGTCCTTTTCCACAATATTGCAGAAAATTTTAACCTCAACATCGTTCAAACCAAAGATACATTTCATAACATCATTCTTACAAAATTTTCCCGAATGAATAAGCGATTGTAATTCTGAAATCTGCATTTTAATCAATTAATTTTTTTTGAAAGAAATTAAAATTTGAAATTTAATATGCCGATTATTTTTACTCCTGATTATTTAATTCTTTTATTTATAAAAATTTAATTTGTTAATGGCTATTGTAATATTATTCGAATATTTTTATTCGGGTGATTGTAAAATACAGCATAAAAAATTATAAATTCATTACGATGATTTCAACATTTACAAGTGCGATATCCACGTCATCTACTCTGAATGTAACTACCAATGTTGAAGCAAATATCCCGTCAATGGGAATTTTTGCAATTATTGGCTTACTTGTGTTATTGATAAGCAGAGATATTTTGATGGTTGAATTTGGAGGAAAAATAAATAATGAGGAACATTCTTTTATTTTATCTTATGTTAATTCTTCAGTAGCATTTATAATTCCTTTAATTTATGTGTTTTTATCTATAATTGCTTATAAAATTATTGTGATTGTATAAGTGAGTGTATAAATTGAAAGTAAAAGACATTTTTGATATTTTTCATTTTGATTGTAATTGAATAAACACTTTTGATATTTTAAATTTTTATTATGGCCACATTTATTTCAGTTGCAGATGCAAAGCCCAAAGAGGAAATTTCAGTAAGGGTTAAGGTAATTAGCGATGTCCGATTTACCGACAGGGATATTTTAAAATGCAGGGTTGGCGATGAAAGTGCCATTGCGGAAATAATGGCATGGGGGAACGAAAAGGAAAAAATGAAATTTAAAAAAGAAGATGTAATTGAAGTCGTGAATGTGGTTGTTTCTGAAAAGTCCCCCCTCTTTGTATTCACAAAAAAAACAGAAGTCAGTGTAATAAATACAGACATTCCTGATGAAAAAATTTATTCCGTGAAATTTATTGACGAAATTCCGGCATTCGGATATGTATATATTGAGGGCTTCATTTCAAGAACTTTCGGTATTTATGACTATTATTGTAAGCGGTGCAGGAAATTTAGCGAAGAGGTATGCTCCTGCGGAAACTTTTCCGAAAAAATTTTAAGAATCGCAGGAATATTTTCCGACTCAACCGCAGATATATTATGGACGACGAACGATGAGCAGGTTGCCGAAAAAATTACAAACAGAAAGACGGAGGACTTAAAGGCAAAGAGGACAAAAGATAAGGAATCGGAGAATGAGAAAGAAATTATAAAGGGTATTATGAACCATGAGCATAAATTTTTAGGATATAACAGCGATAAGAAATTTATAGTTGTTGATGCTGAATGTTAAATTTTGAATGTTAAATTTTATATATAATCTTATTAATAATTCCAATAAATTAAAAATTTTAAAATTTTAAAAAGAAAATGGACGAAAGGAAAATTTTTCGGGGCAAATTTTTGACATTAGGAGTGACTGCCATAATAGCCATATCTGTGTTGTTTATATGTATGTATGAAGTAAGTGCATCTTTGAATATAGAAAGTATAAATTTTATTGGTTCAAATGCCGACTTAAAGATAAATGTCACAATAAAAAATACTGATACAAACAGCGTTACATTTAATCTTACACTTAAAGATACAAGTAATGATGATGGAGACAAAGAAGTAATTTATTCGGGACAACTGACAATAGACGGGAACAGAACACAGCCCTATATATTTGGGAAATATAGTGGTGATACTTTAAATAGTTATTGGGAAAATTTCAGATGCGAAAAGCATACGATTCAGGCGAAAATTACAATTGCCGGCTCATCACCGTATCCCAAAACAGAAGATATTGATTTATCCGCAGATACCTTTAGTTTAACATTTTCTCCTGATATAGAAACAGGTAAAATTTCTCCGACAACCAGAATATATGTAACTGTAAAAGGGACTGACGGAAAAGGAATAAATTATGCAAAAGTTATAATTACTGACGGAGACACAAAAAAAGAAAGAACAACGGATAGTAACGGAAGAACCGACTTCAAAATTTCCGACTTGTTTTCTCCGGCATCAGCAGGAACATATACTTTAAAAATTTCAAAAAATGAAGTAGTTAGGGGGTATTATTACTGTAATTATGAAAAGGAATTTCAGGTTAAGAAAAAGTTAAACATTTCAGGCATAAGCCCTGCAAATCCGAAAGTAAATGAAAGAGTTACCCTAACACTTGACACAGATGACTATTATGCAGGAATATGGCTGACAATTGAAGGACCTAAACCACAGTATCATACATTAACAGATAAGACCTTTTATTTTACTCTTGATACAATCGGAACATACAAAATCAGTGTTTCAAAAGGCAGCGATTACTGGAGCGATGAAAGAACAATTGTTATTGAAGAAAATCCCGAATTAAAAATTTCATTCGGCGACATTGTGCTTGGCAAAGAAAATGAATTTGTTGTTTTAGATGCAAATGATGTCAGAATAAAGGATGTCAAAGTTACATTAAAGGGAGAAAATTTAGACACGTACAAAACAAGTGATTATAATGGAGTAGTTAAATGGACAATTACAAATCCGGGAAGTTATGAAATAACCGCAGCAAAGACAAATTATAAAACAGGACAGAAGACATTTACCGCCCTGAAAAAGCTTAAAATCGCTTATGAGCCGGAAAAACCGAGAATTTTTGACAATGTAAAAATAAAACTTCTTGATGAAAGTGATTCACCTGTTGACGGAACAATTACAATCAATAATATACTTCATTCAACACAGGCAGGTTACATAACTTATAATTTTACAAAGTTTGTGAATTATAAAATTGTCGGAAAGGCACAAAATTTTGCAGATGTCGAAGTAAATTTAAAGCCGTTAAAAATTTTAGCCATAGATATAAATAAGGCAGAAAACGAGGAATTTTCTGTCGGAGAGGACTTGAACATTGTATTAGAGGGGGATGATTTAAACAATGCACAAATTGAAATAAAAAATTTGGATACAAATTTAACAACAACAAACACATCAACATCAGCAAAAAATTATACTGTGCTGCTTTTAAGTCCGGGAAATTATGAAATAACTGCAACCGCAACGGGTTTTGGGGATGCGAATAAAAAATTTAGTGTCCGGCACATGACAATGGAAATGAATGCAAAGTATGATGAGAAAAACAACAAAATTTTAATAACTGTTACAAGTGATGGAAACGGTCTTGAAAATGCAACAATATCAGTTAAAACACCGAAAAATCTGCTCGGGCAATATATAACTAATGCAACCGGAGAGGCAATTTTTGGCGCAATATGCGAAGAAGGAAATTACACAGTTACCGTTGAAAAAATTCATTACGAAACAAAACAACAAATTGTTGAAGTAAAGAGGCAAAATTTTGAATGGATTTGGATGATTGCAATCATTGTAATTGTTTTGTTAGTCATTACACTCATATATTTGATGTTAAAGAAGAAAAGGTTAAACAAAGGACATGAAAGCGCCAACGAAATTCATGAAAGTAAGCTGGGATAATATTGAAAAAGATTGCATAATATTGTATGACAAAATACAGAAAAATTTTAAGTTTGACTGCATCGTTGCAATTTGCAGGGGTGGCTGGATACCTGCGAGAATAATTTCTGATTTGTCCGGTGTAAGAAATGTCGGAAATTTACGGGTTGAAAGTTATGATGTCTTCCATAAAGGTGAAGCAAGAATTACGCAGGATGTTTCTATTGATGTTAAGAGTAAGAATGTTTTACTTGTTGATGATATTGCAGATACAGGGGATAGTTTAATGCTTGCCAAAAGTTATTTGCTTAAAAAATTTCCGAAAAATTTAATGACTGCAACCCTGCATTACAAAGTAACATCAAAAATAAGACCGGATTTTTTTGCCGGGGAAACAGATGCGGATACATGGATAATTTATCCCTGGGAGAAAAGGGAAACAGCGAAAAAACTGAAAAAAAGAAGGGATTGAAATTTGAGGAAATTTAAAACAGATAATATGGCCAATGAAACAAATACGGATATCAGAAAAAACATAAGCAGGGAAATAATTGAAAAAATTTTGAGTGGCAGAATTATAAGCAAGGACGCACTTGAAAGAGAAAAGTCCGATTATTGTGAGAAATTTGGTATTGCAGAATATCTGAATAATCCTGAAATTTTGCAGTGTGCTGAGCCCGATGAAAAGGGTGAAATTTTAAAAATTTTGCAGAAAAAACCATCACGGACTTATGCAGGAGTTACGGTAATTGCCTGTATGACAATGCCATCTAAATGTCCTCACGGAAAATGTGCGTATTGTCCCGGCGGTGTGGAAATTGATGTTCCCCAGAGTTATACCGGAAAAGAGCCGTCAACGATGCGGGGCATTCAGTGTCACTTTGATTCCTATCTTGAAACGACTTCCCGGTTATATCAGTATCACAAACTCGGGCACGCTGTTGATAAAATTGAGTTAATAATTATGGGAGGGACTTTGCCTGCCCAGGACATTGACTACATGGAATATTTTTCAAAAAGATGCATTCAGGCAATGAACGATTTTTACGAAAATTTAAAAATTATTGAAAAATCCGGGGAGGAAAAATTTACTGAAATTTATGATGAGGACAAGAATATGCCCGACGGAGGAAAATTTCACAAATTTCATTATTCGGAAGAAATTCAGAGAAAGAATGAGCGGGCAAAGATAAGATGTGTCGGACTGACATTTGAATCACGACCCGATTATGCAAAAAAGGAAGAAATTTTAAGAATGCTGAAATGCGGTGCAACAAGGGTTGAAATAGGAGTTCAAAACCCGTACGATTTTGTTTATTCTGCTGTCCATCGCGGGCATAGTGTCCGGGATGTTATTGAATCAACACAACTATTGAAGGACTATGGGTTAAAGGTCTGTTATCATATGATGCCGGGATTACTTGGAAATTCCGAATACAGCATGGAATTGGACTTGAGGGGATTTAAAAAAATTTATGGGGATGAAAATTTCATGCCGGATATGTTAAAAATTTATCCTACTTTGATAATTAAAGGAACAAAATTTTATGATGAGTATGCTGCAGGAAATTTTGAACCGTTAACAACTGAAAATGCAGTAAAGCTGATAGCAAAGGTTATGTCTTCACTTCCAAAATGGGTTAGAGTAATGAGGGTAATGCGGGACATTCCTGCTTATATGATTGAGGCGGGAATTAAGGCGAGCAATCTGGAGCAGTTAGTTGATACAGAGTTAAAGGGGCAAAATTTAAAATGTGTGGAAATAAGGCACAGAGAGATTAGAGATAAGAGCATTGATTTTGACAATGTGAAATTGCTGCGGGAGGACTATGATGCATCAAAAGGAACGGAAATTTTTATAAGTTATGAAGATGTTAAGAACGAGTTACTTATCGGATTCCTGCGATTGAGAATACCTTCAAATTTTAACAAAACAAAAAATGCGCTGGTCAGGGAACTGCATGTTTACGGAAAAGAAGTTGAAATAGGAAAGGAGGCAAGGATGGATGAAGTGCAACACAGGGGATTTGGAAGAAATTTGCTGAAGGAAGCAGAAATAATCGCAAAAGAGGAGTTTGGTGCAAAGAAAATTTCGGTGATGAGCGGAATCGGTGCCAGGGAATATTACAGGAAATTTAATTATAAAAGGGATGGGTTTTGGATGGTGAAAAATTTAAGTTAAAAAAAATATATTTGAATAGTCCGGGTTAAATTTCATTGAGGGATTGAATAAGGGAATTTTGCCCAAAATTTTTTCATTTTCAGGAACTGAAATTTCTGCGTTGCCATCTTTTATTTTTATGATTGTTTGCATGATTTAAATTATAACAAAACTAAATTTTATAATGGATTTTTATATAGAAAATTTAAAAAGAAAATGGATGATTTGACTATAGAACTCTTGAGTTTGGATAAATTAGAGGCAAAACACTTAGAAGAAGAGTTTGAAAAATACAAGGAAATATACTTGAAAAAAGAATAAGTATGTCAGATATAAGGTGTAAAAATCTTCACTTTAATTTTTGGGCCCGTGGGCTAGCTTGGATATACTGTTCGCCTTCGGAGCGAACGACTCGGGTTCGAATCCCGGCGGGCTCGTAAATTTATTTATTTGTAAGTATTCAAAGATACAAAATTTACAGGTAAAAGAAACTTTTTCACCTCACTAAAGTTCGGAGATTTTTAAACAAGTTTAAAAATGACTCCAAAAATTTCTGAAATTTCATATCCTGTCAAAATATTAAAAAGATATGCTAAAGAAAAATAATTAATAAAATAAGTAAAATGAATCCTAAAACACATACGGAATTTTTTGTAAATCCTTCGCGACTTAATTATAGTTTGGACCTCTATAAATTATCAAAAAACGACTTAATCAAACTTTTAAACTCTGACAGAAAGCGAAATGTATTAACCTTAGAAAAACTTAATAAAATATTGAATCGGGAGGAGTCCGTAAATAAATCCTTTTTAAACAAGTTTGCCCGGATTTTTGGTACGGGCTTAACATGGCTGCTATCCAAAAGAGAACTGCCGGAAAGAAAAACGAGCAGCATATTTTTTAGAAAAGATTCTTTTAACAGTTATTTAAATTTAGAATCAAAAAAAAGAATTGCTTATTACGAAGAATTAAAATCCGAACTGGAAATTCTCTGCAAGCAAATTGATTTTAAGCCCAAAATGGTTTTTGGAGATTATAAATTATCCGATAATCCCGAAAATGCTGCAAAGGATCTCAGAAAAAAATTTGATGATGCCGAAAAACAACTGTTCAATAAAAAGTACATCAGCAAAGCAAATTCGGACAGAGATTATCTTATAAACCTGATCAGAGTGCTTGAGCATTTTAATCTGTTTGTTTTTGAATTCACAGACCGGAACAGGAAACCCGAAAAAATAATTAAATTTGATGGTTTTTTTATGTTGCCACATATCATTGTTTTAAAGAGACAACAAAAATACATCAGGCGGGAAATTTGGACATTATTACATGAATTTGCACATTACTTATTAAAAATTGAAGAAATAGACGAAAATACAGAAATAACTAATTCCGGAGCTCATGTTGAAAAGTGGTGTAATCATTTCACATATTCGTTTTTAATAAACGGATTTGAGCGGGAATTTTCCGGTTTAATTTATGCTTCCAAAGGAAATAATTATTATAAATCTGAGATTGGCGAATTATATAAAAAGACACACCTGAGTGAATTTGCATTATACACACGGTTAAAAACAGAAAATAAAATTTCGGAAAGTGACTATAACCAAATCAAAGAAGAGATTACGGAAAATATAAGAAAAAAGGAAGAGAAAGAGAAAATTAAAACGAGAGAGAAAGAGAAAATAAAACCAGAAGAGAAAAAATCATCATCTATGCAGTTGGGAAAGGATGTTTTTATTGCAGGCCCTAAGGAAATAAGGTCTAAATTATTTGAAGAGATCATAAAAATTAATTTTTTCAAAGGAAATATGGACGAAAACCAATTAAGACAATATCTTGGGATAAAACCGGAACAGGATATTGATAATGAAATATATTAAAATGACAGATATTCTTGTTATGGATACTTCAAGCATACTTGATTTTAACAAATTTTACATCTTTGATAAAAACAATAGTTCAGAGGTCTATTCAAAATTAATAAATTTCCTGATTGAAAAAATAAAATCAGGAGAAATAATAATTTTGGATAAGGTTTATAATGAAATTTCGGACAATAAATATACCTATGATTTAAAGAAAAGAATCAGGAATTTATGTACGGACACATTGTTTTTGTTTGAAAAAGTTCAGGAGTTAATCACCAAATACACAAGGCGGGAGATTATTGATATGTTAAATTTTTCCGGTGATGAAGTTGAAAAATGTCTAAGGGACTATGAAGAAAAGATTGCTGACTTATATTTAGCGGCTTATTGCAACTTTTTAAAGGGCTGTGGAAAAAATCCGGTTTTGATTACCGAAGAAACATTTACGGATGATAAAAAAATAATTGAAAAAATACCGAATATCTGCAAAAATGAAAAAATTCAATTTCAAAAAATTCCTTATGTTTTGTTTGAAATTTACAAAAAAGAATTAGAGTTTGAGCTTAAAGTTAATTCATAATATTTTACCTTAATTAACAACCCGTGATGATACAGAATTATCTGAAAATGATTTCAATGTGTTTAAAATGACGAAACTTATGAGTGCTGAGGTTGAAAATTTAATCAAAAAAACAGAAAATTTCAACAAAAATTTTGACGGGAAAAAATACACTGTCTTCATGCCCCATTTTTGCATAGACATACTCGCAAAATTTGAAGGAAATTTAAATACAGCCACATCAACACATTTAGAAACCAAAAACACCCTCAAAGAAGGCGGAAAGGCGACGAATTCTGCGTTTGCTCTTGCATCACTCGGAATCAGTTCGGCAATAATTGCAAAAACAAATGAAATTGGATTTGCTTTGCTTAAAAATTTCAAATCAAAAAATTTACTTAAAAATTTAGACATTTCGCACATAAAAACAGACGGAAATTTAGCAACCACCTGTGCAATTGAAACAGCAGACAAAAACATAATGCTGAGCGATGCCGGCTCACTAAAAAATTTCGGCACAAAAAATTTAACCGAAGACGATTTTGAACTGCTCAAACATTCGGAAATTGTGGCAATCTCCGACTGGGCATTAAACGAAAAAGGAACCGAACTCGCAGTAGAAATTTTCAAATTCGCAAAACGCAACAGTATCCGGACATTCTTTGACCCCGGAGACCCGACACCAAAAATAAATAAGGTAAGCGATGTTGCCGAAGAAATGAAGGAAATTTTAAATTTTACTGACTTTTTAAGTGTGAATGAAGATGAATTTAAATATTACAAATTAGACAATTTTAAAGGAAAAACCAAAATAATATATCATACGGCAAAATTTTCATCGGTAATTGAGAATGGCAGAACAATTGCAAAAGCAACCGCCTTTGATGTTGGGGTTAAGCGATTGACGGGTGCGGGAGATACATTCAATTCCGGCTTTATATTCGGAGAAACCGGAAATTTTGAAGAAAACGAAAAATTAATCCTCGCAAATGCTGTTGCAGCGAATTATATATCAAATCCGACGGCGGCATACGCAAATAAGAATAATATTGTAAAATTTTTAAAAACCGCAAAATTTAAGAAAATTTAGCAGCACAAATATAAAATAATAACACAAAATGCTCACTTACGCAGATATTGAAGAAATTTATTCACAGGAAAAAAACAGAAAAAATATCGGAACATTGCAAAAAATAGATGAAAATTTCTATTCAGATTTTACCAGAATATATAATTCATCCGAAGAGCATAAGGACTATCTCGGGAAATTAGGGGATGGCATATACACCGAAAGGGTGCAAAAAATTTTAATTCACGCTCTCCGCGCAAGCATAGGGAACATAAAAGAACCGCCGAATATGGCCAGAGAAGAGAAAGAAATATATAATAAAATTTTAGAACTCATAAAGACCTACAAGAGCGAGCTTTTATTTGAAAAGGAAAAAAACAATACTGATAAGGAACAGGAGAAAAAACTATTAGAAGTAAAGGTCCGATTTCTGAATTCCTGCCCGGGAATTGTAGGAGATGATTTGCGAAGATATGGCCCGTTTAAAGATGATGATGTTGTTCTGATTACAGAACCGCTGGCAAAAATTTTGATCAACAACAAATTTGCAGAATTGATATAAAATCTGATTTATGGCTATAAAAGTTTTAAATTTTTAGTGATTTTATCTATTTTTTGTTCTTCATCGGGACCTATTCCTACACAGGTAATTGTCCCCGGCGGAATTTCTGTCAGGCCGGCATCCTGAATTAATGATGTCGCTATGGATAATGTCTTGCTTCTTTCATAAATTTCAAGCAAATCATCAAGACATTCGCACTTTACAACAACTTTTTTCTGTCCTTCTGCGAGCCATTGCTTTTTAAATTTTGAAATTTCTGCCGCAGATATTGCCGCATGTGCCACCTGTGCAGATAACTTCCCTTTGCTCAGTTTTAAATCACTTCGGACAATAATTACCTGTTTCAGCATTTTTATATATGTTTTCATACTACATAGTGCGATTTAAACTGGGCCACTTGTGCAGCCAACTTACCTTTACCTAATTTGTTTCCATACTATATAGTGCGATTTAAACCTTCGGACAACGATTATCTGTTTTAACATTTGAAAATTTATTCCAAATATTCTAAAAATTTATTCTGATGTTTACTTTTTTCTTTTTTTAAAAGAAAAAAGTTCTTTTGAATCGTTTCGGACAATAATTACTTGTTTCAACATTTGAAAAGGTATGCAAAATTTTACCCGATAATAATCTCAACATCGGCATGCAATAAATTTGAAACAATCTTTTTTATAGAATATATATCCATCTTTAACTTGTCTGCATCATTCTTATTTATGGCAATCTTTCTCATAATGCTTCCGTCTGCCCTGTATAACTTGCTGGTGGATACAATATTTGCCGGAGAGATTAAAGTATATATCATTTCTTCTGCTGAACTTGCCCCCATAACTTTTATTAGTTTTCCGATTGACTCCTCTATTTTTCTTAAATTGTCTCCTCCGGGCCCGATGATTTTACCTATATCTTCTTTTCGCGTCAATACAACGACAAAATCACCTACATCAACCGCTTTTTCAAAGCCAAACTCTCCTTTTCCAAAATCATACATCATTTCGGCAATTTTCACATCCATTTCCGAAATTTCCTCATTCTTTAACTTTGTTTCACAAGATGCACACAAAACCCTCGTCTTTGCACATATATTACATATTGGCAACATTTTTTATTTTACTTTATTTTACTTTATTTGAATTTGTTAATTTTTATGGAAATATAATTAGAAACAGGACTAAAAATAAAAAACAATGAATGTAAACATTTTGCTCATTTTTGGGCTCACCTTTTGTCTTTTTCCTGTTGTTTACGGGGAAAATTTTTCAAATGTAATAATTATAACATCCGATGAATTATACGGGCAGGCAAACGAGCTTGCCAATTTTTATGAGCAAACCATTCCAGCGGAAATTTATAAAACCAGCGATTTTGAAAATTTTTCGGACTTGGAGGTAAATTTTATCGGCTATAATGATGATTCACTGTGTGCGTGGGAAGGGATAAAAAATTTTGAAGATATGGGAAAATTTAACTATACTCTGGCAAAGAAGATACGAAAATTTTTAAGTCAGCAGAATTCATCTTATGTTATTTTGTTCGGTAATGCAACAGCAATTCCGCCGGGTTATTATTATTTTGACAAATATTATTATGACCCGAATGATGAGTACAATTCATGGATACCTGCTGATTTATTTTATGCGGTATTTGATGAGGAAAATTTAACTGTGAGACACACCGTCGGAAGGATTCCCATAAATAATGAGAATGAAGGTGCGGCGATGGTTGAAAAGATAAAGAACTATAATAAAACGATTTCAAAAATTGCTCTGTTCGGGGGAAAAATTTTTTCTGGCGATGATGAATATATGGGCGAAATTTCTGCGCTGCATGCTCTGCAAAATTTAAATTTAAATTATACGAAATTTTTTCAAACGGACGGAAATTTTACATCAGCCAAATTAGCAGATGCATTAAAAAACTATGATGTTGTTTTTCACTTTGGACATGGAAGCGGATGCTACGCGTGTTTTTCTAATGAGTGTGTATATGGAAATCCGGGCACAAACAGCAGTGCGATATTTGTATCTGTTGCGTGTATGAACGGCGCTTATGATTCTGCAATAGTTCCGGGGAGGTGTGGAAATGCAAAGAGTTTTGCAGAGGACTTATTGAAGAACGACAGCATAACTTATGTCGGGGGAAGCAGGGTAAATTACGGCAGTGCGGGGATATTTTTAAATAACGGCTCCGGGGACGATTATGGAGTTGGAGATATAACTGAAATTTTAGAATATTTCATGACATCGGATAAAAATACAACCGGGGAAGCATATATAGATGCGTTTGAAAGAATGAAAAATGACGGATTAGATGCATATAGATTAAGGACAATTATGGAATTTGTATTGCTGGGAAGTCCTTTGCTGAAATTTGAAAAAAACGAGGTAAATTGGACAAAGGAAAATTTAACCGTCAACATTAGCGGGAATGCAAGAAAAACAATAAATTCAAACTATTACGGAATTTACGGGACATTGCCTGTATTTTATATCAATGATACAATCAATATAAGCTGTTCATCTTCATTAAATGAGAATACTTCCATCAAGGTTATTTATGTAGATAATTCAAACACAATCGCAGGCGGAATAAATTTATTAAATTTCTCGCCAAATACAAAGGGTTTATATTTGATTAAATGTATAAACAGGAACGAAAAGAGGTTCTACTTTAAGGTTGAAAGTAATGTAACTTATGCGTCAATTATTAACACTATGGCCAGTTATTATACTCCGGACAACAATAACAATTCGCTTTATGATTCGTTTAATATTGTCGTTAGAGTTAACATATCTGAAAACGGAACATACAGAATTGATGGAAAAATAGATGTTGTGGGAGCAGGTATTACAAGCACTTCAAAAACAATCAATCTTATAAAGGGCATTAACGAGATCACATTAAATTTTGACGGAACGGCAATAAGAAATAGTAAAAAGGATGGATATTTTAATGTCAATGTTGAAATTTATAAAGACGGTAATTTTCAGAATAAAGGTACAAAATGTTGTTCGCCTTATTACAAATATACGCAATTTGAATCCTCGTCATCTTCTTTTATAGAATTTTCGGATATTTACGAATACGGCACAAATATAACACTTGACATAACAAAAAACGGAACTTATACGATTGCAGGGGATGTTCATTGTAACAGAAGCAAAGTTGAATCCATAAGTTATGAGAAAAATTTAACGGAAGGAAACCAAAATGTGTTTATTTATTTTAACAAAGGATTAGCAAATAATTGTAAATTTAACGAAACAAAATTTTCATTTAAGAATGTATATCTGAATTTGATTAAGGATATTGCTTATGAGCCACAAGATTATAGGTGTGTGAGTTACATTTCAATATTTGAAAATTTAACATGCAACAAAGTCGGAGATGTAAATAAAGACAACAACATTGATGTTTTTGATGCTGTTGAAATTCTGGAATATTTAAGCGGAGATAAAGAAAAATATGAATTAAATTTTTGCGGCGATTTAAACGATGACAAAGATGTAAATTTATTTGATGCCTTAGATATAATGACAAAAATTTCAACAGAATAATTTACTCAAGACCCATAAATTTACCGAAACATAAGAAATTTCACTTTCCCAACATAACATCCGTTGCCTTTATGATTGCAAAAACCGCATCTCCTTTCTTTAATTTCAAACGCTCTGCGGATGTTCTTGTTATTAAGGCAACAATTTCAACCGGTTCATTGACTTTTATCTTTATTTCAGCGGCAACGCCTTCAATTTCAATTTCCTCAATTATCCCGTTTATTTTATTTCTTGCACTCATTATGCTTAAACTCTCCCAAAATTTATCGGAAATTTCTAAATTTATACCTTTTTCGTAAATTTCATAATCGTTTAAAATTTCCTTTGCTTTTTCTGTCAGGGTTGTTCCCCCGCCTTTCCTTCCTTTTGAAATTGTCCGCAGCAGTTTTTCATTCAGACAATTTTCCATGTCTTTTATTTCATCCCATGCGTGCTTATAGGTTATTCCCAGCTCTTTTGAGGCCTTATTCAGCGAGCCGGATTTCTCAATAAATTTAAGGATTTTAATCCTTTTCTCATTTATTTTCCCGTCATTGAGCAGGATTTTTATTTTTGGTTCCATATATTAAATTTAAGAATAAAATTAAAAAAAGAAAAATAAAAAGAAATAAAAAAAATTTATTATTTCTTAATCTCCCTATAAATCCTTCCACGCTTCATCTTCTTCTGGTCTCAGCCAGTCCTTTTTAAGAGAGGTTTCACTCATTATTGCCAAAACTCTATCTTTTCTCCAGCTTTTTATTCTAATGTCTTCATCCACCTTATTTTCTATTGCATTTATTCTATCTTTATTTTCTTTGCTTTTTGTTCCTCTGTCGGCTTTTTCTTTGGCAATGAAATTTTTAATATTCCATTCTCTATCTTTGCATTTGCTTTGTCAGAAATTACCTCTGCAGGCAATGAGACACGCCTGTAAACGCTTGTCGCCCTTCTTTCTCTTCTTAGATAGTTTTTTCCTTCTTCTTTTTTCCTTTCTTCAAATTTTCCCTTTATTTCAATTTCGTTGTCTGTCACATTCACCTCTAAATTTTCCTTTGGAATTCCTGGAATATCTGCTGTAACTTCAAATCTGTTTCCTTTATCAACAACATCTACTGCCGGCTCGGCAATTTCAAATTTCCTGAACTCCTCGGGAAATTCCGGGAACATTCTCCGCATTGGCCAGTGTCCCAAACCAAAAGGCCTGTCAAATTCATTCATTTCCTTCAGCATATTGCCAAACATTCTTTCAAACCCCTGTCCGGCAGGTACGATTTCGCCCTTATTTTCGCCCTTATTTTTTTTGTTTTCTTTTTCAGCCATTTTAAATTTTTTAATTTTGTTTTTTGTTTTTAATTAAAATGCAATTAAATAATTAAAAAAATTTAATAAGAATTTATAAAATTTAAGAAAATTTTACGATTAAAATGACTAAAGAAAATTTTGAAGTAACCCCCTGGACAGTAAAAGGAAATGTTGATTATAATGCATTAACTGAAAAATTCGGAACACAGAAGATTGATGAAAATTTATCAGACCGAATCAAAAAGCACACGGGAGAGTTGCATCGTTTTTTGAGAAGGAAAATTTTTTTCTCGCACAGAGACCTTAATTTTTTGCTGGATGAGTATGAGAAAGGAAATAAATTTTTTCTTTATACCGGAAGGGCACCTTCGGGAAAGGTTCATCTTGGTCATTTAATTCCGTGGATGTTCACAAAATGGCTGCAGGATAAATTTGATGTTGAGTTGTGGTTTCAGTTTCCCGACGAGGAGAAATTTTTGTTTAAGGAAAATATGAGTTTTGAGCATACGGAAAATGCCTTATATGACAACATGCTGGATGTCATCGCAGTTGGTTTCAATCCTGAAAAGACACATTTTTTAATTGACACGAAGCACGCAAATTTAATGTATAAAGAGGCGTGTAAGGTTGCGAAAAAAATAACTTTATCAACAGCAAAGGCGACATTCGGATTTACGGATGAGAATAATACCGGGGAAATTTTTTATACGGCGATGCAGGCGGTTCCCGCATTTTTGCCGTCTGTTATTTACAACAGGAAGATTCCCTGTCTGATTCCATGTGCAATTGACCAGGACCCGCATTTTCGTTTAGCAAGGGATGTTCTGCCGAAGTTAAATTTTTACAAGCCGGCTGTCATTCACAGCATATTTTTGCCCGGGCTTAAAGGAATGGAAGAACAGGGAAAGATGTCGTCTTCGGAAGAACAGACGGCAATTTTTACAACAGACAATGAAAAGACAGTAAGGAAGAAAATTATGAAATACGCATTTTCAGGAGGACAGGCAACGATTGAAGAACATCGCAAAAAAGGCGGAAATCCGGATATTGATGTTTCTTATCAGTGGTTGGTGTTTTTTGAAGAAGATGATGAGAAATTGCATAAAATTTATGAGGATTACAGAAGCGGGGCGTTGCTTACGGGGGAATTAAAGGAAATTTTGACGGATAAACTGAACGGATATTTAAGGGCTCATCAGGAGAGAAGGGAAAGGGCGGGTGAATTGATTGAGAAATTTATGTTTAAAATTTAAAATTCTTATATTGTGTTCTGGAAAAATTTTTGATAATTGCCAATTATTGTCTTTCCTTCTGTTTTCATCCTTTACTTTGTTGCATTTTACACTACTTCATCAATATCTTCTAAAAGGGATTGAATAATCGTCTTTCCCTGTATTCTGTGTTGAGTTTGAGTTTATAAAGTATTTCATCGGCTTTATGATATCCGGATATTTTATTTTTAAACTCGTCCGCTCTATTCAAACTATAAAAAATTGTTCCCACTCTGTATAATGTTTCAAGTGAATCTTTCTTTAAAGCGTTCGCCACCATCTCATTTAGTTTCTTATCCACTTCGTCTGATTTTCTTAATTTATTCATCACGCCGATATACAAACGAGGATCTTCATCAAAAAGATTACTTTTTATAGTTTCATTTTCAAGTATTTTTCCCACCTCCAATATATTGCCTGCTTTGAATAAAATTTCAACTTTTTTTAATATTAGGGATGCATTGCTATCAATAATATCATGATATTTTGTTATTAACTTCAAAGCATCTTCATAAAGTTCTTCGCATAGGTAAATATTCAATATTTTATTAATGACTTTGTTTTTTTCTTTAATTCTCTCAAGAAGTTGAAGATAATGTTTTAAAGCTGTTTTAGCATCACCATATTCCTCATAAGCATCAGCTAACTTCATCTCAATTTTGTCTCTATTTTTGGGGTTCAATTCAAGATATTTTTTTATTATTTCTAACTCAAAATTTGGTTCTTCTATACTCCTAGGATAAACATCCCTTTTCATAAAAAGCGAAACATATTTTGATAACATATCTGGATCTTCAATTTCAAATATCTTCCACAATTTATGAAATGCATTTAATATTTTTTCCCTTCCTTCATTACGAAGAATATAAAAGTTTATAAGTTTTTCAAGAGTTCTGTGATGTGGATATACCCTCACAAGATCTTCTAATTCCTTTTGTGTTTTGTCCGGATCATTTAATATGTTTGCAGTAATTCCATCCAGGAGGGCATCTATCTTTGGCGTAATGATTTCTTCTGGAATGATTTTTGAAAAAAGTTTTAAATAATCATGCAATAAAGGTGTTTCTTCGGTAACTCCCTCTTGATCCATTCTAACGGATTCGGAAAGTTCCAGGTCCCTATTGGAGTGAAGCACACAAATATCCCGAACATCTAATTGACCTCCTAAATCTCCCACAGGTTCGTTTAAAAAATCTTGCATATTTTTTACAATTTCCTTTTCTCTTTCTTTTTCGCTTTCGTTCTCGTCATCATCCGAGGGAAAAGGGATACGAGTGAGTGCAAATGTCACTTCTATCGGCTTTTGCCCCGGGAGCCGTTCAACTTTCCCGATGCCGCGGAGTATTTGCCGGGCTCCTTCAATATTTTCTCTGTTGTTAGTAATTAAAAATACTACTTTATCAGGTAAAAGAGATGTGCATAAGCCCCCCATTTCTGTTACACCTGTTCTGGAATCTATCAGCAGAAAATCCGGCTTAAATTCTTTTTCTATTCTTTCCTTTAGTTCAATAAAGAAAGGAACACCTTCACTATGCTCTTCATAAAACAAACTATGCCAATCTATTAACGCCAATCTTTTCCAGTAATGTGAGGAAATTACATTGCCCGCAGGAATTAATTGGATTTTACCCTGTGATTTTGAGCGAGGAATAACTTCCAATGAAAATTTATTTAGTGATTCAGGAATGGTTTTATCATGGGAAAATTTATATATACAATCCACCAAACCTGCTTTAATATCAGTTGTTTTTAAAAATTTTGGAAATTTATAATGAAGACCTGGCGCCTCTAAATCAAAGTCCATAATACAAACATCCTTTCCAAATCTGGAAAGATAAATGGCTACATTTGCCAATGCCAATGTACGACCGACGCCGCCTTTATATGAATAAAAAGTTATTGTTTCCATAATTATATTTTAATATCCTAGGGGGAATAATTGTCCTTTTTTATAAATTGAGTTTATGATGTGATTTATAGGTTCTTCTGCATATTTATTCACCGCATAAGTGAATCTATCCCTCAAAGATTCTTTTGATTTTGATATTCCAATTGCTAATTCTTTTGTTTTTTCCTCTTCATGCTTGCATTTTTGAAGGATATTTACTGCAAGATCATACATTTCACGGTTTGTTCTTACTTTTTCTATTTTCATTATGTCTAAAGCAATAGATTTGGCAGCATTGAGCTTTCCATCAGGAATTAATTCTTCATCAGCTTTTTTCAAATATTGTAGCAACACCTCATCATTAGCATATTTTAATAGTTCGCGTAATTCTTCTGAAGACGGCAGACCAGCACTCTGTTTTTTCATTGATTCAACATACTTTTCTTTGAGAAATTTAACGACTTCGCTTATGCTGTCACAAATAGTGTCACACTCCTCAAACCCGTGTAAGTGAATAGCATTCTCTACATCCTTTTCTGATACTTCAATTTGATTTGAAGAGATATAAGGTGGTCGCAATAAAAATATCTCGTCTTCCTTTACAATAAATGCCCATCCATCGCTTGGAGCGATAGCCATAATTTTAGTTTTCATTTTCATCAATCACATCCAGTTTAATTTTTCGTTTAGTTAAAATCTCCTGCATATTCATAAAAGCCCCTAATTGACATCTTTCAAAATCAGACATATCAGCATCAGAAACGTAATCTTTAAATAACAAATCACCATAGTAGTATAGGTAATCCTTTTTGCTCATCCTTACACCCTCTATAGGGTCATTTACCACATCATCTTTTGTTACTGCCTCAACATAACATTCATCAGAACAAATAATACTTGCCCACTCATTGGTAGGAATTTTCCCCAACTCTCCTTCATGTTTAAGAGTTACCAAAAAATGCACACCTTCCTCATTTGAGAGGTCTTGTTTCAATTTTTCAATATTGACTTTACAGTCATCAACATAGTTAATGCTATCTTCTTTAATAAATGCTAAAGATGAGTATTTTTCTGAATGTTTTCGTTCAAATATAACACAATATTCCCCATATTTTTTTGGACCCATTCCTCCAATATTTAATGCGCCGTACTTGAATTTTTCACCATCTTTAAAGGTGCGGTCAAAAGTCACTCTTGATTTGAAATAAACCTTCAGATGCTCCTTTACAGCTTGTTCTTCAGGTATTTCTAATGCCCTCACTTTTCTTATTTCTTCTCTCTGCTCCTTTTTTACTTCATATATGTTTTTATATTTTCCAGCAATTAAAAAGCCATTTAATACATGTTGCCGCATATTTATTGAAATCATCCAGTTATCTTTCACAAATGTGGCGAAGTCGCTTAGCACATGTAAACTCTTGTTACTACTCCACCTTTTTTCCATCTGTTCATAAGCGATTTTTAGATTCTCTGAATTTTGATTGGATATATCAAATAGATCCATGTTTTTTCTCTTTGACTTATTTTGTTAATTATTTGTGTTAATTATTTGGCTGAATATAATAACTTATATTCTCCAAACTTTCAAATTAAATTTTATTTTTCATTGTATTTTTTGAGTTTTTAAACTATGATTTATACAATGTGCTAAATTTTTAAAGGCAAATTAATAATTGTTTTTAAATACTTTTAAATAAATTAATCTTTTAAATAAATTAATCTTCTGAAGTTTTGAGTTTTGAAAAATTTGCTCCCATAAAATCAATTTTTTGATATTTTATCAAGATGAATCTATGGCAAAATTTAAGATTATTTTCAAAGCATAGAGTTTTGAAAATATCCGAACGATTTTTGGGCTTGCCCTGAAAATACACGAACGAAGCGAGTGTATAGTGAGGTGAAAATAGTAAAACGCAAAACTTGGTTAATCTTTTAATTTTAACCTACTTTCGCAGGCAACCCTGCTTATATGCTCCCTTTGGTGTGCATTTACTTATTTCCTTTCTGAATTGTAAAAATTTACCTTGGGGCATATCATTATAATACGCTCACTTTGTTCTATCCCCTTCGTTCCACCCACCCTCTTCGTGTCTTTACTCATATAACTCGTAAATCATACATTTTCAAATCCTTGTGATTTTAAAAATAAATAGCGAAGATTTATTTTTGGTAATTCTCTTACAACTTGTAGAACGTAAAATTTCCATCAACAACAAAAATCAACATAAGCGAAAAATTTAAAAGATTATACTCTAAATTTATATTCCATACCTCCCATCAGCACCAAAAATATACTTAAAGGAACTATCAATGTTTTTTCATTTTTATCTATCTTAAATGTTGTTTTTGAGAGCAAAATTTTCTCATCAAATAAATTTCCGTTATTGAAATCATTAAAATCAACTTTATTTCTCCATTTAACTTCAATCCCTGTTTTCTTATCCTTACAAAATACAAAGTCGGTTTCCTTATCTTTAGAGTAATATCCGATAAATCCATTGTAATTTTTATATTTGTCTGTCCTTGCCAAATGCTCCAAAACAATTCCTTCAATAATTTTATCTTCATCGTCAATCGCATAATTTTCATACTTCCCATGAACATATCCTCTAAAAACACTATACAGAAAAGGGTCGGTAAAATATGTCTTTCTTTGCTTTCTTAAGACAGGAACTTTTTTGTTAACATCAAAAAAGTAAAGATTGTTAATTAACATAAGTTCTTCAAGAACACCCAAATAGTCAGATAATGTAGAATGTGCGGGAATTTCCATTTCTTTTGCCAATGCGTTTAAAGAATAACTTGAAGAATACATCCTTATTACTCCATTAATTATACTCCTGAATATATTCTCATTTTTTCCAAGTTTGCTTAAATCCCCTAAAATCCATTTAACATAAATTTCGTATGTCTCTTCGGATATAAAGCCATTTTCCAAAAATTCATAAATTACCTTAAGATAACCGCCGCACTGCAGATAAAGGCGTAAAAATTTATTAAAATCATCAAGGTAAGGGATAAATTCAAGAGAAATTTTATATATCTCCTCAATACTCATATCGCTTAATTTAATTTCAAATTTCCTGTAAAATGTATCTGTAAATTCCTTAAAAGATAACGGAGAAAATATCTTTGTTGCAATATCTCTTCCCGGAAGTCGCTCACTGCCATGTTTTAATATCATTGCATTGCTTCCCGTAGTTATGATTGTTTTATCCTTATGCAAGTCCGTTTCTAAAAAGTATTTGATGGTTCTTTCCCAGTTATCAACATAAGTTATTTCATCAAGAAAAATATACGCTTTGCCCGTTACCATCTGGTCTATCGTCCTGAACAATTCAATCAAATCACCTGTATTCTTTAACGGTTCGCAGGAAAAATAAATCAGATTTCTCGGATTGAAATTTTTTTTGATGAGGTTGTGTATCATAAATTTTAAAAAAGTTGTCTTACCGACCTGTCTTGGACCTAAAATTATGGAATTCTCCAATTGGCAATCATAACCGAACGGTGGTTTTTTGCTTAATGCAATTTTTAATTTCTCATCGTTCTCTATGGCATTCTTATCCTTCCACCAGGGATTTTGTAATAGTATTTCTTTTTCCATTGTAAATTTGCATTATAAATTTGGATTTGGTGATAATATATTGATTTTTAAAAATCAATAAGCAATAAGGATTTGGATTTTAAATAATCCAATAACTTTAACAATATAACGCAATATACAAGAAAAAGTGTAGAATAGCCCTAGCAGGATTCGAACCTGCGCACACGGGTCCAAAGCCCGCCGGACTGCCGCTATCCTATAGGGCTAAAAATTTAAAAATTTAATTTTTTATCAATGTATTTGATAATTAAATTAACATTACAAAATAAAATAAACAGTGAAAGTAGTGAAAGAAAATGCCAAAAGCAAAATTTATTTTCCATTCACGACCTTACATATCTTCCTCGTTGCTTCTGCTATATCCTCCGCCTGAAATATATTTCTGCCAATCGCAACTCCCGCTGCCCCGCAGTCAATTGCATCTATAATCATATTTAAAAATTTCTCTTCACTGTCTAATTTCGGACCTCCTGCAACAACAACGGGAATCGGACAACCCCCAATAACATCTTTAAATGTTTCCTTGCTTCCGGTATAATTTGTTTTTATTATATCCGCTCCCAATTCCGCTCCGATTCTCGCGGCATGTTTTATAAATTTGACATCATATTCATCAGTTATATTTTTTCCTCTTGCATACATCATTGCTAATAAAGGCATGCCGTATTCTTCACATTCGGCAGAAATTTTTCCCAAATCGCTTAACATTTCGCTCTCATTCCCGCCGCCAATATTTACATGGATTGAAACCGCGTCCGCTCCCAGTGCAATTGCTTCCTTAACTGAGCAAACCAAAATTTTACTTGTCGGATCATTATAAGGAGTTCCTCCGGATAAGTGGATTATCAGACCAATATCTTTGCCGTAGCCCCTGTGTCCGTTTTTCACGATGCCTTTATGAAGTAAGACGGCATTTGCACCTCCTTCTGCAACCTTGTCTATTGTTTCTGCAATGTTTACAATACCTTTTAGTGGTCCCGAACTTACGCCGTGATCCATCGGCACAATTACCATTTTCTTTGTATGTCTGTCCATAATTCTTTCCAGTCGTACCTTTTTTCCCATCTCCATTTTGGCTTAAATTTAGTATATTTTGAAATTTATTTAAAATTATTTAAAATTTTTATATCTTTGTGTAATTAATTATACCTTAATTAATTATACCTTAACCATTTTAAATTTTAACTTTTATGGGCTCGTGATCTAGTGGTTATGATGTCTGCTTGACGTGCAGAATATCCCCGGTCCGAATCCGGGCGAGCCCAAATTTTCTCTTTATTTATCACCTCGCTTACGCTTGGAGATTTTAAAATCTTTGAGATTTTAAAATCACCTCACTTCGTTCGGAGATTTACAAAATGTTTCAAACATTTTGTAAGATTGAAAATCTTGCAGATTTTCAGTATTTCAAAATTTCATTTTGAAAATGCGGGAGATGGGATTCGAACCCATGAAGGCTTGCGCACACAAGGTCCTAAGCCTTGCTCCTTTGACCGCTTGGAAACCCCCGCAATAGTTAAATTTTTAAA
>JAGWDQ010000088.1:4261-18296 GCA_018260615.1 Candidatus Altarchaeum sp. | reverse complement strand
CTAAGCCTTGCTCCTTTGACCGCTTGGAAACCCCCGCAATAGTTAAATTTTTAAATGTAAATTTTAAACTTCTAAGGTTTACTTTTTTCTCTTTTCGGAGTGTTTTTTTCAAAATCGCAGAGATTTTGAAAATACACGAACGAAGTGAACGTATCTCTTTTTTTTAAAAGAGAAAAGTTCGTCTCTAAGCCTTGCTCCTTTGACCGCTTGGAAACCCCCGCAATTTGTAATAACGGAATAATATATTAATTGTTTTTTTTATAAATTCTTTGCTAAAATTCAAATTTAAAATATATAAAAGATGTCTAATTTATAATGTTGAAAATGTCTAAATTAAAGATACATATACTTCCTGCAATTGATTTATTATCAGGAAAGGTTGCCCGATTAACACAGGGAAAACTCGGGAGCGAAAAATTTTACAGCACTCATCCGGTTGATATAGCAAAAAAGTATGCTGATTTGGGATTTGAAATTTTACACATAATTGACCTTGATGCAACGCTCGGAACGGGAAAAGACAACACCGAAATTTTAAAGGAAATCAGAAAAACCGTCAATGCAAAAATTTATTTTGGCGGCGGAATAAGGAGTTACGAAAAAGCAAGAGAAATTTTAAAAATTTTAAATCCCGATGATAAAATTTATATAGGAACTCTCGCATTAAACGGAATTGATGAATTAAGCGATGTCAAGGAAAATGTCATCGTGGCAATTGACTCAAAGGACGGGAAGATAGCTGTAAAGGGCTGGAAGACGCTGACTGATTATGCTCCGGTAAAATTTATGGAAAATTTCTATAACGAGTGCTTCGGATTTTTATATACGGATATTAGTGTTGAGGGAAAACTTGAAGGAATAAATTTTGAAAGTGTTGAAAAAGTGGTTAAGGCATCACGACAGCCCATCATTGTTTCCGGTGGAATAAGCAGTTATGAGGACATAAAAATTTTAAGCAAAATTTCGCCTTACGGGGTTGTAATTGGAAAGGCAATATATGAGAATAAAATAGATATGGAGGTTGTTGCTAAAATGTTCAAATAATTCTAAATTTTTTAAATTTTATATATCGCACAACACATTTGCCGTCCAGAAAATTTTTCCTTCAATTTCCTTCTTTTCCACACTTAATTCATGATAAGTTATTCCTTTAATCCCGACATCAATAACATAATTTTCACTTTTGTCTCCGATGGCCGTAAAATTTAAATTATAATTTCCGTTTTTCTTTATATCAACAATAAATTTCTTAAAAACCAAATGTTCCGTTTCAAATATAAAGAGCAATTCGTTCAAAAAATCGTGCAATAAATCAGTTAAATTTTCCGAGGTTAAATTTCCCATGCGCTCAAATTTTTCTTCAACCTTTATTTCCAACATCATTCCTTCAAACATTGCAAATGCACAATTTTCAAATAATTCGTTCAAAGTCCTTCCGTAAGCCACAAACTGCATGTCTGAAATGTGGTCTATAAATTTAAATTTTTCCATTATGGATGAAATTTAATATCTGTAAGAAATTATAAAGGTGAAAGAAAGCCAAAACACAAATTTGCTTATTTATTTTTTCTGTTACTTTTTCCACCTTTTAAATATATTCTTTAATTTTTGCAGTACAATATATTTTCCAAGAAGTTCCGTCAATGGATGATGCTCATCAATCTCTTTTAGCAGGAGATAACAGAATAAAGCGTGATCAGTCATGTTTTTAAAGGCATAATATCTTCCGATAACCGAATAAAAAGAACGAACTTCACTTACATGATAAATATTTGATGCCCGCGGAACACACAAATAAATTTCTAATTTATTATCAAGGACATCCGGAATTTTGTCTTCCATCTTGTTTTGTAAATAATGCTCACAAAGAGCGGTTTTGCCAAATAAATAATCCGGAAATTTATCTGTTGTTTCAATAATTGTCTGATAATGTTTTTCTTTATCTCCTAAAAGAAGGTATACTGCTGTAAGAAGATTGTAAATTACGGGTACATCAGGGTAAATTTTCTTTAGGTCTGATAAAATTTTCAAACAGTTTTCCATAATGCCTTTATTCGCGGGTTTTTTAAGAGCACTTATAATTTTATTGAGCTTGTCTTTCACATTTTGCGGCAATTTTGCTAAATTTTCTTCTTCCATTATCTCCTCCGTAATAATAAAGTCCTTATTTAGCATTGTCGCCTTTTTTTCCATTAAATTTTTTATTACTTCTTCTTTCCTAATTCTTTTAAGGTGCTTATCAAAGTCAATATTGTTGGTTATTACATCACGAATTAAATCAAAAGTATTAAAGTACTTCATTTTTATTTATTTTTAAATGAAACGGAATATAAATTATATTTAATAAAAAATATTTAAATGAAATTTAAATGAAATACATCGTAATATTAGGAGACGGAATGTCCGATTACCCTGTTGAGGAGTTAAATAACAGAACACCGCTTCAGGTCGCAAATAAACCGAATATGGATTTTATTGCAAAAAACGGAGTCAGCGGAATGTTAAAGACAATTCAGGAGGGCTTTGAGCCGGGTTCCGATGTGGCAAATTTATCTGTTTTGGGCTATGATGTCCGAAAATGCCATACCGGAAGGGCACCGATTGAGGCGGCAAATATCGGAATAAATTTAGATGATGCTCAAGTTGCATTCAGATGTAATTTTTTCACGGAAGAATGCGGTATTTTAAAGGACTACAGCGCAGGACATATAACAAGCGGTGAAGGAAAAATTTTGATAAATCTGCTTAATGAAAAATTTTCAGAGGAACTGAAAGCGATTAACGGGAAATTTTATGCAGGTGTCTCATACAGGAATATACTTGTATGCAAAGTAAAGGATGCATACGCGGAAAATTTGATTTGTATTCCTCCGCATAACATTGTCGGGGAAGAAATAGAGAAAAATTTAATAGTTGCCAAAGATAATAATAAATTTGAAATAAATTTTGCAGAAATTTTAAATCATCTGATGCTAAAATCAAAGGAAATTCTTGAAAAAAGTGAAATAAACAGGAAACGGAAAAGAGAAGGAAAGAACAAGGCAAATATGATATGGTTCTGGGGACAGGGGAAAAAGCCAAATATAGAGGAATTCATGGCGAAGTATAATTTAAAGGGAGCGGTTATTTCAGCAGTAGATTTAATAAAAGGAATTGGAAAACTTGCGGGAATGGATGTGATTGAGGTTGAGGGTGCAACGGGATTGTGGGACACTAACTATGACGGGAAGGCAATGGCATGTATTGAGGCATTGGATGACCATGATTTTGTATATGTTCATGTTGAAGCAACGGATGAAGCGGGACATCTCGGGGATTTAAATTTAAAAATTTTGTCTATTGAAAATTTGGATAAAATGATTGGGAAAATTTTAAGGGAAATAGAGAAAAGAGGAATTGAAGCAAAGATTGCAATATTGCCCGACCATGCAACTCCGATAAAAATAAAGACACATACTTCTGATTTGGTTCCGTTTGCGATATATTCAACAAAAAATAAAGATGAAAAGGATGAGGTTGAGAAATATGATGAATTTGCATGCAGGAATGGAAAATACGGAAAAGGTGTTGAAAATTTTATGGAAATTTTATTAAAATAGTTATCTTTTGAGTAAGTTATTCCACAGATAACAAAATTTATTAACAGAAAAATAGAAAAAGTATATTTCTTATTCCTAATTATCAAATAAAAATAGTTATCTTTTAAGTAATTTACTGTGCAGATAACAAAATTTATTAACAGAAAAGAGGAACTTAATAGTTTGGGTAAATTATGGCAGGGAGATAAAGCAGAGTTTGTTGTGATATACGGCAGAAGAAGAATAGGCAAAACAGAATTGATAAAGCAATTCATAAAAAATAAGCCATCAATTTATTATTTTGCACGGCTTGAATCAGAAAAAGACCAGCTTGACAGTATTTCCGCTACATTTTCAGATTTCTTTTCTGATGCTGTCATTAAAAAGTCCTCTTTAACCACATGGGATGCTGTTTTTGAATACCTGTATCAAAAAAATGAAAGATTTGTATTTGTTATTGATGAATTTCCGAATTTAATTCACTCGGAAAAAAATTTATCTGTAATTCAGGAGTATTGGGATGAAAAACTCAAACATACAAAGATATTTATGATATTCTGCGGTTCATCCTTGTCTATGATGGAGAAATATGTATTTGACTATAAAACGCCGATATATGGCAGGAGAACTTATGATCTGCTGGTAGGAAGTTTAAAATTTAAAGATGTTTGTGAATTTTTCCCGAATACGGATGTGGAGGAAATAGTAAAAATTTATGGCGTTCTTGGTGGGACTCCTGCATATTTACTTGAATTTTCATCTGATCTTGACAGAACAATTCTAAACATAATACAGAAAAGGAGCTTCTTGCATAGGGAACCAGAATTTGTCCTGAGAGAAGAAGTTTCGGAACCGAGATATTTCATGTCAATATTGCACGCAATATCTGTTGGAAAGACAACAATAAATGAGATAGTAAATTTAACTGGACTGGAAAGAGGACTGGTAGGAAAATATATTTCCATATTAAGGGATCTTGATTTGGCAGAAAGAGATGTCTCTGTAACAGAGAGCTGGAAAACAAGGAAAAGTATATATCGCATAAAAGATAATTTTTTCAACTTCTGGTTCAGGTTTATATATTCTAACATGCAGGAGATAGAGCAGAATCCTGAATTTGCGGTTGATGATGTTAAGAGAAATTTTAATTCTTATGTTGGATTTGTGTTTGAAAAAATTGCAAAAGAATTTCTAATGGAGAAAAAGCCATTTAAATTTCAAAAAATCGGCAGGTGGTGGGATAAAGACAAAGAAATAGACATTGTTGCTTTAAATGAAGAAATAAAAGAAATTTTATTTGTGGAGTGCAAATGGAAGGACATGGATGAAGAAACATCTGTAAAAATTTTAGAAAAACTGAAAGAAAAGGCAAAATTTGTTGAATGGAATAATGATAACAGGAAAGAATATTTTGGAATTATTGCAAAAAGGATAGAAAATAAAGAAAAATTAAGGAAGGAAGGATTTAGGGCATTTGATTTGGAGGATTTCAAATAACCCATAGATAAGTTAAAAATTTAGAAATTTAACTCCTATAAGTTAAAATTCTTATTCTTAATTCAAACCAAAACCGCTATCTTTCAAGTAACTTACTATAGAGATAACTAAATTTCCAATCGTTTCTGTAACATATATTTTTCAACATATTTTTCCGCCGGCGCTTTTTACTAATTGTGGCTCAAAAAGGGCCGATGTCCAGCCGTTTCTGCACCATATATTTTTCCGCCAGCGCTTTTTACTAATCGTGGCTCAAAAAGGGCCGATGTCCAGCCGTTTCTGCACCATATATTTTTCCGCCGGCGCTTTTTACTAATTGTGGCTCAAAAAGGGCCGATGTCCAGCCGTTTCTGCACCATAATTTCGCTCCTCTTTAAATATTCCCTCATCGGAACCTTCAAATATTTTGCCATATCATTCAGCGCATCATGGATATTTGAAAATTTTCTCTCTTTGTTTTTAAACGCATTTCTGACATTCTCCCGCACTTCCCAAACCCCGACCGGCATAATATAACCCTCATAAATTTCCCTGAAAATAATCACTCTTGCCTGTTTCTTTATCTTCCTTAAATATTCCAGAACGGCAAATCTCGCCGCATAATAACCTCCTCCTTCTTTAATTGCATAATCATTCCTACCTTTGTAATATTCCGCCTCTAAATTTATCGCATAGTCGGTTATTCCTTTTGTCCATAATGTTTCCGGTGCCCATGCTTCAAACTGCTCAAATTCCCAGTTTCCCGGAATGAGCAAAATTTCAAAATGATTAAAAAGATAGGTATTTGAAAAAACGGTAATTTCGGCAATTTTTTCGTATTCTTTAATTTCCTTAATAAAAATTTTTCCGAGAATGTCATCAGTTGCAGTTATGCTCCACCTTGTCGGAACTAATCGTTTCTCTTTCATTCCGAATGCACCGGAAGAAAATGCCTTTATCAGATAATAAATGTCAAAATTTCTCTCTTCGTGCAAAATTTTTAAGGTGTTTGTAACATTTAAATTTTCATCAATAACCTCATCAACACCTTTTGGAATTTTCGGATTTTCTGCAATTCGCAGGTCAGTCAGTTCGCCCGTAGGTCCCATCGGCTGTGAAATCGGAGAGAATGAAATTTTAAATTCAGGCAGCGACTTAAATTTTGTCTCAATGTCAATTGGTTTGACTGAGAGAGCAATTTCTTTGTTCTTTTGGGAAAAATTTGAAATTTCGCGGACATTCTGCCTGAACATTCCCCTGACGAGCAATGACCTGATTTTTATAATTTCGTCAAAATTTGAACTGTAAAGCAAAGACGGATTGTCAGCGATTTCAACCTTTTCATTATCTAATGATGTTAAAGGACCTACAAAAATATTCGGGTAATTTTTCCATCCGACAAAAATTGAAGGCGATTTTCCAAACATTAAAGTGGAAATTTTATGCTGCAGCGGTTCCTGAATTAAAAATTTCTTAATTAAAGGACATGTCTGCCTTCCGCAAAGCAATCTTCCGCCTTTACAAATTAAGCATAAATTTTTTGACATCGGGAGATGTTCGGACATTGCCTTTAAAATTTCGCATCTCGGATTGTCCCAGGACTGATATTTTGATTTCATTGATTAATTTTTTGAAACCCACATTTCGGTAAATTATAAATCAATTATAAATATTATAAATAAAAAAATCAGAAGAATATTCACACAAAGCCACAAAGTCACCAAGTTACAGAATATAACTCCTTTGTGTCTTTTTCAAAACGCATTTTCAAAACGCGAAGTTTTGAAAATCTCCGAGCAGGAGCGAGGTGAGAGTTTTGAAAATCTCCGAGCATTTTCAAATCGCAGAGATTTGAAAATCTCCGAATGAAATGAGGTGATTTAAAAATCAACAGATTTTTAAAGATTGAAAATCTTACAGATTTTCAGTATTTTAAAAATCAACAGATTTTTTTAAATCTCCGAACAACAGCGAGGTGAATAGCGAGGTGACTGTGTCTTGGTGTGAGGATAATAAAACGAACTTTCCTGTACGATAAAAAACACAAATTTGTGTGCGGAAATTAAATATATATAATTAACCAAAAGGTTAATTTTTTATAAATAAATTTAATATTTAAATATGGAATCCTCAACAGAAAAAATAATAAGAATGCTGACTGAACATCCAAAGCAGAAGTGGATGCAAAAGGATTTGGCAGAGAAATCTTCCTGTTCCAGACCGTATGTATGTAAATTAATGAAAAAATTCCGGAAGGAGAATATTATCGCAAGACCGTATAAAAATCAGGTTGTTTTAATCGGGTTTTCAAAATTATTAAATAAATGGGCAAACATGCGAAAAATGCCCGAGCCGGTTTTTGTAGAAACCTCACTTGATGAAAAAGAAATTGAGAACTTATTAAAAGATAAAGAGGGCTATGCATTAACCTTATTCAGGGCGGCGTGGTACAGGATAAAATTCATGCGAACGGATTCGTTTGAGATATATGTCCAAAAACCGGAAGAATTTATAAATAAATTTGGCAAAAAAGTGAATGAACCGACAAAATTTATTGTTTATAAAGGTGATGAAAAGATATTTGAATCCACAGAAAAGACAGACGGCTTTAATATTGTCTCAGTGGTGCAGAATTATGTGGATTTGATGATTGCCGGCGGGAGCGGGGTGAGGGTTGCTTACGAGATGGCAGAAATTTATGATTTAATGCGTTAATAATCAAAATAAAATTTAAAATGGACATATACGATAAATCCCTTGAAACACTGAAGCAGATAATTGATGCTCAAAAAGAGCATAATTTTATGTTTGTGCTTATTGGCGGCTGGGCAATATGGATATATAATCCTTACATGAAATCAAGAGACATAGATTTAGTTGTAAGTAAAGAGGATTACCGGAAACTAAAAAATTTTCTAATCTCGTTGGGATTTTCAGAGACATACGGCGGACATCTCGGGAATAAGGGCTTTGCAATGCTTTACGACAGAGATAAGATTGAAATTGATGTTTATGATGAAACTGTTGCCGGGTTTGATGCTAAAAGAGTGATAAACAGTGCTGTCCAAAAAGCAATTAACGCTCATCTGGTGGGCGTTGCATCAATTACTAATTTAGTAACAATGAAATTAAAGTCGGCTATTGACAGGATGGGAAGTGCAAAAGGTGAGAAAGACCTTTCCGACCTGCTGGCTATTTTGGATAAGTATTTTAAAAATATTGAGTGGAGTGTCGTAATAGAAACCGTTGGAAAAAAGGAAATCACAGGTGTCATGAGGATTTTATTTTCCGACATCAGACAATCACAAAAATTTTATAGAATGGATTTTGGAAAATTCATGGAAATGAAAAAATATTTCAAAAAATTTAAGTTCATCTGAAAGATTAAAGGAATTTATGGTAACTACTCACGGGGTAGGAAATTACTGAAAACTATGAGTTTTCAATCTTTAAAAATCTGCAAGATTTTTAAATTACCCGTGAAAATTTCAAAAAAATACAATTTTAAAATTTACGAAATTTTAAAATACACGAACGGAGTGAGCGTAAAAATCAAAAATTTACCTGTAATTTTTTAGGACGGGTGAGTAGTTACAATTTATGTAACTATCCGGAGGTTACAAAACTTCCTGTGAAAATTTCAAAAAATTACTGAAAATCTACAAGATTTTCAATCTTTAAAAATCTACAAGATTTTTAAATACTGAAAACTACAAGTTTTCAATCTAAAAAAATCAGCGTGATTTTTTTATTACCTGTGAAAATTTCAAAAAATTACTGAAAATCTGCAAGATTTTCAATCTTTAAAAATCCACTGGATTTTTAAATTACCCTTAATTTTTTAGGTTGCGGAATAGTTACTATATTTTTAGAAAATGTAAATTTTATAATTGATATATTATCAAATTTTAATCAAATGGTACTATCAGGAAAGAATATTAACGGAAAAGAGAATAATTTTCAGTCCGCAGGATTAGAAGATGAAAAAGAAAAACTGCTTAAATTATCAGAAGTAAGTTTGATATTGGACACTTATGATGATATTTTTTCTGATTTTGACCCGAGACCTTATGATGAAAGAGGAATGTCAGACGATTTTTTGGCCGAAGCAAAAAAGGCAGTTAAGAAAAAGTCATCCGAAACAATTGAATTAAAATTTCTCATTCCTGCAAATAAAAGAAATATATCTGACGAGACAATAATTAAAAAACGGCTAACTGAACATTTTAATAATGAGTTGGGACATCTTAATAAACGCAGGAGAAAAATAATGAAAGAAGGCGGAATATTTATAACCTTTGGAATTGTTTTAATGTTTATAGCGACATTTCTTCTGTTTGGTGCAGAAAAAGACCTTTTGACAAGTTTTATTATTGTTGTGATGGAGCCGGCCGGCTGGTTTCTTTTTTGGGAAGGAGCAAGTATGGCTATTTTTGAATCAAGAAAGATAACTCCCGAACTGGAGTTTTGTGAAAAAATGTCAAACTGCGAAATATCTTTTCTGGCATATTAAGCAATTGGTAATTTCAGAGTAGATTATTCAGGAAAAATTTAAATATCTGTTTTTTGGTGCAATTTCAAAGCTTGCCTTTGAAATATACTGAAAACTACAGGTTTTCAATCTTTTAAAATTTATGAAATTTTAAAATGAGAGCGAAGCGAACTTACTTTTTTACACATATTTCTAAAAAAGGTGCGTGCCGAAATATCTTTTCTGGCATATTAAAAACGAAGTTTTTTAAATCTCCGAACGAAGTGAGGTGATATTAAAATTTTTTAAATTTATAAAAATTCACCAAGTCCTTTCTGCCTTTCTTTACCTTTGCTTTTTTCTTTTTCTTTACCTTTGCTTTTTTCTTTTTCTTTACCTTTTTCTTTATCTCCTTGAGATTTATTGCCGCCTTCGGTGAAAATTTCTCCGTAGACGCCGTCATATCCCGGCTTAACGATGTGTTTATTATTTCGCAAGGCATCAATAACATTTCCGATATTTTCATCAGTTTTCACCAGTTCTTCAATCGGGGCATTAAGCAAAACATTCATCTCGTTATTAAATTTTCCGAGCAAAATTTTCTCCTTGTCTTTAACCTTAAATTTCTCACAAATTTCCCACAATGGAATTATATTCTTAAACGGAATCGCATCTGCGGGAATAAAACCGCTTTTCCTGTCTGCAAGTTCCTCAACCCTTTGTTCAACACCGATTGTTAATGGATTTTTGCAAACCGGACAGATGTTGTGTAAATTTATTGCTTCCTTTGGCGAGCATGAAAAATTACAATTCCTGTGTCCTGTATAATGATATTTGCCGAATTCAGGCGGAACTTCAACGGTAAACAAAAATTTCTCCTTATCTTTAAATTTTATGGCATCAATAATATCGCTGTATTTTACTTTTTCCTCATCAAAATTGAAAGCGTTGCATTCCCTTCCGAGATTGTGCAAACTGTGCGAATCGGAATTTGAAATCAATGCGTATTTGTCAAGCTTGCTTAATCGCCAGTTCATCAAGGGATCCGAGGATAAACCCGTCTCAACCGCATAAATTTCCTTACTTTTATCCTCAAAACATTCCTCTATTGTATCAAAGCCGGATTTTGAACCCAAAATTCCGAACCAAGGAGTCCAGAGATGCGCCGGCACGATAAAATTTTCCCCTGAAATTTCCAGAATTTTCTCCGTAAAATCAACCGCATTCATTCCGAATATCGGTCTACCGTCTGCCTTTAAATTTCCAACCTTTGAAAGCCAGTCATTGATTTGTCCGGCAATTTCAAAATTTTTTGCAAACACCAGCAGATGAACCTTTCTTACTTTCTTAACTTTGTTTATTTCTTTGCTGAATATCAGGCATATCTCTGTTGTGAGGATAAATTTTGTCCCGCTCTTTTGCTCAATGAAAATCCCATCGTTAAATTTCGTTAAATTTTCCTTTAATTCAGCAAAATACATTGGATGGGTAAAATCACCTGTGCCAAGTAAATTTAGACCTTTGTCTTTTGCTGCTTTTCCCAAATCAATAATATTCATCAGCGGACTTGTTGCCCTGCTGTATTTGCTGTGTAAATGAAAGTCGGCAAGAATCATTTTAAAACATACTTTTAAATAAGATAAAATTTATAAATTTAGTGTATAGTTTAGTTACTGGTAGCAATATTATCAATTAAAGCAAAAACATCAAATAAAGTTATTACCTCATCATTATTCAAATCATAATATGCTTTAGGGTAAGTTAAATTTTCTAATTCTTTCTCTCCGCTTAAATATTCAAGCATTTCAACTGCATCAAATATATCGTTTGCTTTATTTATTTGACATTTCCATTTACATCCAATTGCTCCTGTTGTTATATTGCTATCTTTCCACTTATTTGCTTTATCACAAGTGTTATTATCTCCACTTGATTGCCAATTGTTTGAATTGATATCCAAATTTATATTTCCACAGACAAAATTTGAGTTTAGGTTGTTATTTGAGGAATAAGATAAATCGATTCCGTAATCATTTGAATTTGCGGTGTTGTTGATTATAGTGTTGTTGTTTGAGGACTCTAAATAAAATCCATAGTAAGTATTATTATTTGCGGTGTTCTTGGTTAGTGTGTTATTTGAGGAATAATCTAAACGAATTCCACGACTATTTGAATTTACTGTGTTATTAGTTATAAAGTTGTTATTTGAGGAAGACATATAAATTCCATAGCTAAAATTATAAATGTTAAAATTCTTTATAATTGCTTTATTTTTTCCATTTGCATAAATTCCATTATGTCCCAAATCACCGTTTCCTGTTATGCTGTATCCATTACCGTTAATTGTAATATTATTTGCTCCAACTGTAAAGCAGGTGCTATTATAAGTTATATTACAATTCATCACGCAGGACTTCATTAACGTTTCGCCGCATGTGTAATTGTAGGTTCCATTATCGCAGCCGCAGTGCGCAGACTGGTTAATTATTGTTATATTTACTTTACCCGTCTGGCTGTTGCCTGCCAAAGTTGAATTGAAAATAGTGAAGAACTCCCATGTTTTGCCCACCGCACCAGTGGCATTTACCTGCCAGGTTTTATTGCATGTTTGGTTTTCATGCATGTTGGAACATATTTGAGGATTGCTGTTGATAGTATAAAATGGTGTTCCGTTATTCATCGGGATTATACCTTTACCAAATTCTCCTGTCAAATAATAAAAATAATAACTGTTTCCGTAACTTGTTTCATTTACTTCTATTTGACCTAATACGCCATTACTAATTCCGGACCAACCATCAGTTGCAGAAAGATACTCATAATGAATTCTTATAGTGTTATTAGGATAAAGAACTATCTGAAATGAGTTTGTTGTGCAACCACTATAGCATTTGACCGAATCGTAAAAAATAACGACCTTAGACGAAGACGAATAATATTTTATTGTTCCTCCTGTCGATGGATTTAAATCACGCTCAAGTCCGGCAATAATTTTTGATGTGTTATGTACATTGCTGTAGCCAGTACAATTTGTACCAGTGCCAGGTCTTATATATCCATTAGAGGAAACGCAAACACTACTATAATTAGTTCCATAGAAATTGAAAGTGAACGGGAGATTTAGTTGCTGTCCGCAATCATCACAATCAGAAACTGTTGATAATGTTGTCCATGTTTGTGATTCCCATCCGTGCGGCTCTATGTTCACGCTATAGTTTCCAATAGGATCAAGAATTGCTGATACATTTCCACAATTACTACAAACACATTTAACTCCTGACTCAAATGTAAAAAGTTGATTCCGGGTAACATTTTTTGATTGTGTTATGATGTAGGGCTGCAAACATTCACATGCATCTCCATAACCATCGCCATCGGTGTCGTTTTGGTCGGGATTATAAGTATAAGGGCAATTATCACAGGCATTTCCGATTCCGTCATTATCACTATCAGTTTGGTTTGTGTTGTTAACATTTAAACAATTATCACATGCATTTCCGATTCCATCCATATCACTATCGTTTTGATTTGGATTGTAAACAGGACAATTATCTACATCACTACAGATGCTGTCATTATCATTGTCAACACAGGATATTGTTATATTTACTTTACCTGTCTGGCTGCTGCCGGATAAAGTTGAATTGAAAATGGTGAAAAACTCCCATGTTTTGCCCATCTTTCCAGTAGCATTTACCTGCCAGGTTTTATTGCATGTTTGGTTTTCAAGCATGTTAAGACATATTTGAGGATTGTTATTTATAGTATAAAATGGCGTTCCGTTATTCATCGGGATTATACCTTTACCAAATTCTCCTGTCAAATAATAAAAATAATAACTGTTTCCGTAACTTGTTTCATTTACTTCTATTTGACCTAATACGCCATTACTAATTCCGGACCAACCATCAGTTGCAGAAAGATACTCATAATGAATTCTTATAGTGTTATTAGGATAAAGAACTATCTGAAATGAGTTTGTTGTGCAACCACTATAGCATTTGACCGAATCGTAAAAAATAACGACCTTAGACGAAGACGAATAATATTTTATTGTTCCTCCTGTCGATGGATTTAAATCACGCTCAAGTCCGGCAATAATTTTTGATGTGTTATGTACATTGCTGTAGCCAGTACAATTTGTACCAGTGCCAGGTCTTATATATCCATTAGAGGAAACGCAAACACTACTATAATTAGTTCCATAGAAATTGAAAGTGAACGGGAGATTTAGTTGCTGTCCGCAATCATCACAATCAGAAACTGTTGATAATGTTGTCCATGTTTGTGATTCCCATCCGTGCGGCTCTATGTTCACGCTATAGTTTCCAATAGGATCAAGAATTGCTGATACATTTCCACAATTACTACAAACACATTTAACTCCTGACTCAAATGTAAAAAGTTGATTCCGGGTAACATTTTTTGATTGTGTTATGATGTAGGGCTGCAAACATTCACATGCATCTCCATAACCATCGCCATCGGTGTCGTTTTGGTCGGGATTATA
>JAGWDQ010000088.1:0-4161 GCA_018260615.1 Candidatus Altarchaeum sp. | reverse complement strand
ATTCACATGCATCTCCATAACCATCGCCATCGGTGTCGTTTTGGTCGGGATTATAGGTGTAAGGACAATTATCGCATACATTTCCAATTCCATCACTATCGGTATCAGTTTGATTCGTGTTGTTAACATTCACGCAATTATCGCATACGTTTCCAATTCCATCGCCATCAGTATCGTTTTGGTCGGGATTATAAACAGGACAATTATCTACATCATTACAGATGCCGTCAGTATCATTGTCAACGCAGGATATTGTTATATTTACTTTGCCTGTCTGGCTGCCGCCTGATAAAGTTGAATTGAAAATGGTAAAGAACTCCCATGTTTTGCCCATCTTTCCCGTGGCATTTACCTGCCAGGATACATTACATGTATCATTTTCGTACATATTTTGTAAGCAAGATAAGTTCGTAGCATATCGTGGATTCTGGTCCATAGTATAGAACGGTGTTCCATTAAACATCGGAATAGTTCCTTTACCAAAAATATAACCCGGGGGATAAAATGTTACAGCAGTTCCTTTATGTATATCGGGTGCGTCATCCTCAATTAATAAGTAGTAATTATTTATTGTATCATAATTAATTCCAATTCTAGAATATGCGTTATAAGGATCACTTGAAGCATTATACAGAAATTTAATTCTTCCATCTTCATATAAAATAACTTCATAAGTAAGATTGCCGTGTGGTGCTCCATAGTGATCTAAATCTTTATATTCAACAATAAATCTTTTTGGATTGTCATAAGTTTTATAGAAAACCTGTGTTTGTGATCTTACATACATGTCTTTGTTTACCGGAGCAATAACCTTATAATTACTAGATGGTAAAAGTATAGATGTCCCTGCCGCACCTATTGTTGTAAAATGAATCCTTCCGTTTGATGAAACATATACATTATCATAGCTTGTATTATAAAACATAAAGCTGAATCCAATGGATGCTGTTAAATATCCATCATCCATAGTTTCTCCAATATTCCATAATGGGGTTCCTGCACCATTTGTGATTATCTCTTCCCATAGAAATGGATCACCATCCGATTCTGTGGAATTTAGAGCAGTATAATTATAACCATCTGGACCATACGGATCTAGTATTGCAGTAACATCTCCGCATTCGGCACAAACACATTTAACTCCGGAGGAAAAAGTAAAGAATTGATTCTGCGACGCATTCATTGAATTGGTGATTATATAAGGTTGCAAACATTCGCACGCGTCCCCTTCCTTGTCACCATCAGTATCGTTTTGATCCGGATTGTAAATGTAGACACAATTATCACACGCGTCCCCTACACCATCTTTATCACTATCTTTTTGGTCTACATTTAGTATATTGAGACAGTTGTCACACACATTTCCAAGTCCATCACCATCAATGTCTGCTTGATTTGGATTTGATAGATTTATACAATTATCTACATCATCGCAACTTGTATCATTATCCCTGTCAATACATATTATAGTTATATTCACTTTTTGTGTTTCATTACTACTTACGATAGTTGAATTGTAAATTGTGAAAAATTTCCATGTTGTGCCCATTCTTCCTGTAGCATTCACCAGCCATGTTAAAGTACACGTATCATTTTTCTGCATATTTTTCAGACATGATAAGTTTGCGCTATATCTTGGATTCTGATTGATTGTATAGAAAGGCGTGCCATTGAACATTGGAATTGTTCCTTTTCTTACAAAATGTTCAACCAAACTCGTTTCAGGGTCGCCAAATAAATTTATTCCGTAATAACACCATCTGGTAACAGGATCATTGATCTTACCAATATTATCTTCTTTTGAATCTTGATTCGCTTTACCAATATTAGTTATATTTTCTCCAAATACAGCATCCCAAAATTGTCTGTCAAATCTTTGAGATTCTCCATCCGTACTATATCCTTTACCCCAACCATATCTTGAATTCATTATCACGGCGAATGCTCCATGTTCTGAAGTGACGAGATGCTCTCCTATTGAATCACTTTTTGTGTAAATCCCATTATAATTCCAATTATCAAATGCACCGGGATAGCATGCCTGGCTGTATATAAATACATATTCATCATTTGTAAGATTATCCACATCTCTATTGCCACTTGTACCACAAGAGATGCCCGATTGATAAATAGGAGCATTACAGAGCTTCATATCATATAACGTGCTTCCATGCCCCAAATGATTTATTATGTGAGTGTTATTATTTATTATGGAAATTACTTCGGATTTCGAAAATTCATCGTACTCTCCATCATATAGAGTACTAACATTATAATCTTCTGGAAATCCAACTGTCGTGTAACCATTATTGGTTGATCCACTTATAATCTCATCCTTGTAGGAACCGCCATACTCTGCTATTCCGCCAAAACCAAGATGTTCACCAATCATCCACGCTTCTTTTTTCGGTTCTGATCCTTCATAAGCAAGAGTTTTCATCACGAAATTTGAAACCTCCTGAGCAGAATCAACAGGTGCCCGCCCTACATAAACTTCGGCGTATAAGTCATATTCTCCCGGTTCACCCCACCTTTTATCTAAATCATTATTCCAATTTCCATCAAGAGCAGCATAATATATATCCGCCGGTATTAGATCTCCATCATCCAAATCATAATTCATTGCCCACAATCTTCTGGTCGGGATTATATTGTTGCCGCTCTCTCCACCGACATTTGCATAATCTCCATCACCTCCAAGCAACACATATTCTATACCCCTGTTTTGGTAAGCATCTTTAATAAAGTTACGAATATGTGCAGCTGTATCATTAAACTCTAAAATTGCACAACCATCTCCAAAAGTGCCACCGCAGTGATATGCCGAGTTGTTCATAATTTCCTCAACAGTAACGATAGTCGTTTTAACCCCTTTTCTATTTTTCCATTCAACTAAATCCTGAAAGGTATAATTTCCCTTAGCATTTTTTAATTCATTGTTTGTGATTATGACATAATCATATGATTCTAATGGATTCAACGATATCTGCAAAGGAATAGAACCAATTGCAGTAATATTGCCTACGGAATTACCTGTATAAGTATCAATAATTTGTGGATTATCTACTATCCCCATAACTTTATTTTCATCTTTAGGCAAACCTCTAAATGATGTGGGTTCCGACGACAAAGTTAGAATTTGTTGTGTATCTATTAATACACTCATATTTTTGTAATAATATAACTCCCCTGTTTTTGGTATGTAGTGGACGGGATAAAGGTTTAAGATAAGTATCTTATATCCGCGCATCTCCTGAACTGATACCTGTGAATATAACTTTCCCGGGTATTCTTCTGCCGAATTATAAATACTTTGGTTTGGAGGAGTTGACCCAGTAGTTCCTTTGAAACTCAAGGGAACAGACATTTGTCCATGTTCAATAGAAAAATTTTTCCCCAAATAAAGTTTATCTCCAGCTATAACATTAATACTGTTTATGTGTTCTCCGTAAGGTATCAAAATCTTTGCGGTTTTAAATTGAAGAATTGGTTCTCCGGGGATATTGAATTCATCTGCTTCTGGGAGTGTAACAACATCATATTTATCCTCTTTTTTTATATGCGGTTCTGAAAAATAATAAGTCGTATGATTTTCCGAAGAAGTTACATGCTTTGAATATGATTCTGGATCAAGAATCGCTGTAACATCTCCACAGTCATCACAAATACATTTAACTCCGGAAGAGAAACTAAAGAACTGATTTTGGGATACATTCATTGAATCACTGATTGTATAAGGTTGCAAACAGCCAAGTGTTTGGTCAGCGATTACGCTACCTGATATAACCGTAAGAATCAAAAGAGAACTAACAAACATATATGCAAAACGAATACTTAAATTAAAATCAAATTTATTAATTTTTTTATTAATTTTATAGAATTTTTCGATCAATAACAAATTAATCCACATCATTAAAAAATTTGTTGTTCCATCAATCATTTCTTTTGTATTTCTCCCCATATTTTTGAGATTCATCTATTTTAATTTAAATTTTTTGTATGTTTAAATTATTAGTAATTTATTGCACAATTATCAATTAAGAGTATTAGAAAATATAGCCCATTAGCACGAAAAAAAAATAAAAAAATGAGGGTCACCCCTATTCGTTTGTCCTCAAAAAGTCCAAGTTAAAATCTCATATCTTTAGTATTGGTATCTCA
>JAGWDQ010000087.1 GCA_018260615.1 Candidatus Altarchaeum sp. | reverse complement strand
TATTACAAACAAGTAGTTGGTTTTATCATCTTTCCACAAGTTATTGAGAAGTTACAACAGTTTGTATTCAAATGTTAATGGAGTTTACCTTGATTCCTCATCAAACAATATCATAGATAATAATACGCTGGTTTCAAACAGCGATGATGGAATTTATTTGCGATATTCTTCAGGCAACAATCTAACCAACAACACTATACTCAACAGCAGTTATGGCGACGGGATATATTTAGCGTTCTCAACACAAAATATCTTATCAGGAAACACAATACGAGGTAACTTAATATCAGGAGTATATGTTGACCGCTCTGACGGGGGCAACCGTATATACAACAACACAATATCCGAATCAACTTATGGAGTACATGTTGATAATTCAGGCGGAGGCATGACTGATAACGCGAAAAACAGGAGTTATGAATGGTATTCCTGCAACATGAGCAATGCGGCGAATTACATTCAAGGTGATGATAATAATACAGAGTATGTCTTAAACCGGACATTCAATTATTTCGGGAGAAATATCACAAAAATCAGTGCAAGCACAAACGGTTTCATTGAATTACTTGAAGCAGGGGAAGGTTGTTACGATTGTAATGATTATGGTTCAACACATGCCGATGGAAATTACAGAAGCAATATGGATGTAATATTTGCCTCAAATGATAATTTACAGACCATCTACGATTCAGAAACACAGTATTTAGCAATCTGCAGCATGGATGATAAGATCGTTATAGAATTGCTGGGCTCAACTGCTACCGATTATGAATCAACTGATTATCAGATAAATTTCCAGATTATACTATATCAAAACGGCACCATAGAATGGAATTTCAATGAAATGAACTGGGCTAACCACAGCTACGATATGTTCTCAGGGCTTTACGCAAAAGAGGAAAATTTTGAAGTTACTGTTGGCTACAAAATTAAAACGCAGGGCTCGTATTATTACAATCAGAATTTGTCATCTGCTGTTCTAATGGGCATAATAGAGAAAAACAACATAGAAAACAACAAATACGGGATTTATTTAAATTCGTCTTCAAAAAATATTTTGGTGAATAATACCTTATTCAACAACACCATCGGAATTTACTCGGAGAATTCAAATTCAACAGTAAACAGCAATACTATTTGTGGAAATATACAATTAAATTTTAATTCAACAAACTGGCAATCAACTTATGGATATAACAATACATGCAATAATTCAAACGGATGGAATGATAGTGGAATTGAAAAAGGTTGCAGGTACAGATGTAATGGAATTAATTGCGATGCGGATAATGATTACTATGTCAATTCTTCAATTTGCGGTGGAACTGACTGTGATGATAATAATGCTTTAATTAATCCAAATACAAAATGGTATGTTGATAACGATAATGATACTTATGGAGGTACAACAAACCAAACAAACTGTAATAAACCATCCGGAAATTGGACATTGACTCCCGGGGATTGTGATGATAATAATAAGAACATAACTAATGAATGCTGCACTGAATTTGATTTTGATAATAATACTGCAATTGATATTTTTGATGCTGTAGCAGCACTTGAACATCTATCTTCCGGAAAATATATTTCCGGTGAAGGATGCACTGCAAGAATCTCAAACAATAACGAAATTGATTTAATGGATGTTTTTGCTTTAATTCATAAGATTGTTATTGAAGGATAAATTTAAATATTGAATGATTGAATTTGATTTAAATTTTTAAAATAATCTGTTAAAATGAGTTATTGGGATTATAACTACGGCAATTATTACGCACCTACAAAACCAAAGGAAGTTAAGGACGGAATAAAACTGCAGTCAAAAAACATCGCCTCAACATGGTGGTCAAAGAAATGGATTTCTTTGCTTGAGTCATTCGGATGGGATAACCGGCTTGAAAGAGGAAGGAAATATGCAAGGCGGGGGCAGGTTATGAATTTTAAGATTGAGAAAGGAATTATCAGTGCAAAAGTTCAGGGCTCTGCAAGTAAACCGTATTCCGTAAAAATTGAAATTAAGGAATTTGAGAACAATGAATGGAAAAAGATTATTGGTGAAATGGGAAAACAGGCGATATTTACTGCAAAACTGCTAAATAGGGAAATGCCCGAAGACATAGAAAAGGCATTTGATGCGGCAGGTGTTTCATTATTTCCAAAAAAGGGAAATGACATTGAAATGAATTGCTCGTGCCCGGATTCTGCGGTTCCGTGTAAACATATAGCCGCAGTTCATTATATTCTGGCAGAGGAATTTGACAGGAATCCGTTTATGCTCTTTAAGCTAAGGGGCATGGATGAAAATGAAATTATGGAAGAACTTCGCAAAATCAGGGGAACCGAAGAAAAAACACATGAAAAAGAGAAAACAAAACAAAAAATCGCCGAAAGCAACGAAGAAATTTTAAGTAAGAGCAATATTGCTCAATTCTGGATTAAAGATAACGAATTTGAGAAAATTTCCATATCAGTAAATTTACCCGTTGTTTCAATGCCGCTTCTTAAACGATTGGGAAATCCGCAATTTCTGGCCTGCGACAACTTCTTTGAAGAAATGGAAAAAATTTATAAATTTATAAGCGAGAATGCGATAAAGCAGTCCTATGAAAAAGAACAAAAAGAGGGCAAAAGTGAAAATAATAATGAATATGATGTTCAACATGGCAATATAATTCTTCATGGCGTCTGGCAGACCGAAAATAAAAAATTTTTTATATGGGGAGAAGCATTCAAACCAGTTGAAAAATCAAAAATCAAAAATAAAAAAATTCATCCTTTTGCTTCAGGCACAAACGAAATTTTAAATTTTCTCATGTCGTTTTTTAATTTCAAAAAAGTATGTTCCGAAAGATCCCTTTTGCTTTATCTTCCCACATCAAAAAATTTACCTTTACTCTCAACATCATTATCATCACCTTCCGATGAAATTCATCTGGCACAATGGAATGTTCCCGGAATAGAAATTTCTGCAGGCGATGCACTTTTTCTCCTTTCCCAAATTTCAACCAACGAAAAATGTATGGGCAATGACATCAGTTTCTGGAGCACATCGGCAAAATTTTGTCTTGAATTAATAGCGAGACAGCGGTTTATTCCTTTCGTTGCCCGCAATAAGACCGCAAAATGGAGAATGATTTTTAATTACACAGATGATGCCAAAAGGTATAAAATTCTCATCAATTCAATACCTTATGCATGTTTCTCTTACGGCAATAAAATTTCTCCTGATAAAATACTTGAGGACTTTTTAAATACCTGCGCCGATGAGTCCATAAGAGCGTGGTTTAGGGATAAAATCAAATCAGAAACATGGAAGGCAAAAATCGGGGAAAATTTAATGGGAATGCTGCTTTCATCACTGCTTTCAGACGACAATAAAATTAAAGGAACAACCTACCAGCAAAATACACTGACTGACGGATTTGAAAAATGGACTGCGATATTTGAAGAAACAAAATCAGATTCAACAGCACATTCGCCGTTCAGGACATGCTTTCGCCTGGAAGAACCTTTGGACAATGAATGGAAAATTTCCTTCCATTTACAAAACACAGAAGACCCGAGTTTGCTTCTGTCTGCAAGAGACATAATGATGCATAATATTAAATCAATTTCAAAAATTATACATAAGAAATTTAACGCAGAAGAATATCTCCTCAGGGATCTGGCAGCGGCATCAAGACATTTTAGTCCCGTAAACAGAGGTTTAAGGGAAAGGTCTCCAAGTGAATGCAGCTTAAATTTACCTGAGGCGTATAAATTTTTAAAGGAAGATGCGTGGTTACTGGAGGAATGCGGATACGGGATTCTCGTTCCGTCATGGTGGAAAAGAGATAAAGCAGCAGCTCAGTTGGGAGTTAATATAACTGCATCTCCAAAGTCCGACAACAAAACGGTAAAATTTTTCGGACTGGATGACATTCTGGATTTCAAATGGGAAATTGCCATTGGTGATATGTCTTTAAGTAAGACGGAACTTGAAGGACTTGCAAAACTAAAAATTCCCTTAATAAATGTGAGGGGAAAATGGGTTGAATTTAAAAAAGAGGATGTTGAAAAGGCATTAAAATTTTTATCCGGTGTTGAAAATGACGGCATGGATTTATCACTTGCCATGCGGCTAAATGCCGGAATTGAAGATATCGGGATTCCCGTATTAAAATTTAATGCAAAGAAATGGGTTAAAAATTTTATTTCCACAGAAACATATCAGGAAATTAAAACCCCGGAATCATTTAACGGAGTGCTCAGGAATTATCAGATTAAGGGCTTTTCATGGCTAAATTTTCTTAAAAATTTCGGATTCGGAGCATGTCTGGCAGATGACATGGGACTGGGAAAAACAATAGAAGTTATAGCATTCCTGCTTCATGAAAAAGAAAATAATAACGCCGAAAAAAATACTCCTGTTTTACTTGTTGCTCCGATGTCTGTTGTTGGAAACTGGAAGCATGAATTTGAGAAATTTTCTCCGGATTTAAGGATTATGGTTCATCACGGCTCCGGACGACTTGAAACCAGGAAATTTTTAAAGGAAAGTAAGGGATATGATGTCGTTGTAACAACATACTCTTTGGCAGTCAGAGACGGAGAAATTTTTGACAAAGTCAAATGGAACGGAATAATTTTAGACGAGGCACAGAACATTAAAAATCCGGAAACAAAGCAGGCAAGGGCAATAAAAGGTCTGAAGTCAAATTACAAAATTGCGTTAACAGGAACTCCAATTGAAAACCGGCTGACAGAATTATGGAGCATCATGGATTTTCTAAATCCTTCTTATCTTTCCGAGCTCAGCAAATTTAAGGAAAATTTTTCAATTCCGATTGAAAGATACAGAAATGAAGATGCATCTGAGAAACTGAGAAAACTGGTTTCTCCGTTTATAATGAGACGACTTAAGACGGACAAAAGCATTATCAGCGATCTTCCGGAAAAGATGGAGATGAAAATGTACTGTACTCTTACAAAAGAACAGGTAACTCTTTACAAAGCAGTTGTTGAGGATATGATGCAGGTAATTGAAGAATCCGAAGGAATTAAGCGAAGAGGAATGATTCTTTCTGCATTAACAAAGCTGAAGCAGATATGCAATCATCCGGCGTTGTTTTTGCACGACAACAGCAGGACCGATGACAGGTCGGGAAAATTGTCCCGTCTGAAAGAAATGGCTGAAGAAGTCATAGAAAGCAAAGAGAAAGCTTTGATATTTACACAATATAGTGAGATGGGCGAAATTTTAAAGAATTACTTTGAGTCATTGTACGGAAGGGAAATTTTCTTTTTGCATGGTGGCGTTTCAAGGAATAAAAGAGATATGATGGTTGATAAATTTCAGAATTGCAGCGATTCCCCGCTCTTTATTTTGTCTATAAAAGCAGGCGGATTCGGATTAAATTTAACGAAAGCAAATCATGTATTTCATTTTGACAGATGGTGGAATCCTGCCGTTGAAACACAGGCAACTGACAGGGCATTCAGAATCGGGCAGTCAAAGAATGTTTTTGTTCATAAATTCATAGCAAAAGGTACTCTTGAAGAAAAAATTGATGAAATGATTGAAAGCAAGAAGGAACTCTCCGAAAAAATATTAAGTGCAGGGGAATCGGCAATTACCGACTTTTCAAATGAAAAATTAAGGGAGATTTTTAAATTAAGGGACTAAGCAAAGGAATAAGCAAGGTTGGGACTTTGAATAATTTAAATATCAAAACATAATTTAAAATTCGGAAAAGTTTTGGCACATAAAATTTTAACCCGTAACATACTGGATTTTTGATGAATGTGAGCCGGAGTTTGAATGTGAGGGTAAAAACAAACAACGAAAGTAACTATTCAGCCACTCAAAAAATCTAAAAACTTCAAGTTTTTAAAATTAGAGGTAAATTTTTGATTTTTTACACTCATTTTTCAAACGATTTTCAAAACGCAGAGTTTTGAAAATGTGAGAGTGAAACGATTTCAAAAATTATTTTCAAATCGCACAGATTTGAAATACTGAAAATCTTGCAGATTTTCAGTAATTTTTGTACCCTCTGAATAGTTACAAAATACATCCTATTAACTATGTTTTAATGATGGAAATATCCGAAGGTCTGAATTATGTCAAAAAATTTAAAGGCGAAACATTCGTGGTAAAATTTGGCGGTTCAACGCTGAACAATAAAGATGCAATTATTTCAGTGGGAAAAAATTTAAAATATCTGATGGATGTCGGAATAAATGTTGTCTTAATTCATGGGGGAGGACCGCTTATTTCAGGCACGATGAAATCGTTAAATTTAAAGGTAAATTTTTATAACGGGGAGAGAATTACCGATGAAAAGTCCCTGTATGTTGTAATCGGCGGTTTGCTGGCAATAAACAAAGACATTGTTGAAAAATTTAATGAAATAGGTGTCAAGGCGGTAGGCATCGGCGGAATAATCTATGCAAGAAGAAAGGAAAATCTGGGATTTGTCGGAGAGGTTGAGGATGTTAAGCTCGGTGTGCTTAAAAATTTAACAGATGAAGGATATTTGCCGGTAATTAACCCCATAGGAATTGATATTAAAAATTTAACCCCCCTCAATATCAATGCCGACTTTGCGGCAACTGAAATTGCACAGAAACTGAATGCAAAAAAATTTATTGTTTTGACATCTGCAAAAGGTGTGCTTGATAAAAATGGAAATTTAATGAATAAACTGACCTTAACGCAGTGCGATGAACTGATTGCGGACGGAACAATAACGGAAGGTATGATTCCAAAGATAAGAGCGTGCAAGGAAGCCATACAAAAAGGCGTGGAAAGTGCGCATATTGTTTGTGCTTATGAAGAGTCCTTAATTAATGAAATTTTTACGGAGAAGGGAAGCGGGACTATGATTATACTGCGAAAAGAGAAAAAAGTAAACCTTTGAAATTAAATTTTTACGGAGAAGAGAATTGGGATTATGATTGTGGATGAGTAAAGGTGGTGAAATTTAAAATTTTATTTTTTAAATTTTTCCTTTAAAATTTTTAATATTTCTTCTTTTTTTGGAACCTCTCCGTTATAGAACAATTCATCATCAATTAATATAGACGGTGTTGCCGCAACCTGTTTTTGCAGTGCTTCATAAATGTTGTCGCCTTCATCAATATTCTTAATTTCGTAGTCGTAACCTTCTCTTAGGTCTAATTCCCTTACAACTTCTCCGAGTATTTTCTTTGCAGCAGGACATTTAATACAAGTTGTTGCAGTATACAATGTAATTTTTGACATTTTTCTTAAATTTAAAAGTCCAACGAGGTATCGTATTTTAATTTTTCCTTCAGTTTTTCAAATTTTGCCTCATAATCGCCTTCTTTCATCGTGAAGGAAATTTCCTTCGCAGTAATTTTATCATTATTTTCAAATCCGTATCTTCTCCTGTCCTGAAGTTCTTTAAGCTTTCCTTTATTCCAGCCCTTGATGTTCTGATAATAGCCGGTAATCCTGCTCCACCATTCAACATTTTCGGAATTACAACTTGAACATTTATCGTGCAAACCCCCGGTTACAAAATTACAGTTACTGCAAACGGTTAAATCCTTTGTGAAAGCCATATACTGGATTGCTGTTTTTGTGGCAATCTTTTTTGTCAGGGATAAAATTCCTTCGGGATCCGGATTTTGTTCTCCGAGCCAGACGTGCGACATTGCTCCCCCGTCAGTCAATGGGTGGAATGCACCCTCAACACTCAGTCGTTTCCACAAAGGAATATTTGCCGATGGCCTGACATGAAAAGAATTTGTATAATAAGCATCCTTACCGTTTCCGTTAGCAATAAATTTATCCTGAAATCTTCTGCTGTCTATTTGTGCCAGGCGGTATGAACAACTTTCGGCGGGAGTTCTCGCCAGAGAGAAAGTCAGACCTGTTTCTTTTCTAATATCAGCAACGATACCTTTCATAGCATTCATAATCTTCAGTCCGAATTTCCATCCTGCATCTTCGTGTAATTCGCAGTCAGTCATAAATTTAACACATTCGTTCATTCCAACCAACCCCATGATAAAACTTTGTCTGTCCACCTCCAAATATTTATCTCCTTTCTCATTAACTATCTGGGACATAAAAGGGAGCATCCCTAAATTCTGGTTTTTCTTTATAATTTCCCGTTTTAGAAGGTGCACTTTTTTTGCTTTTTCCATTCTGTCTTTTAAAATTTCATTAAATTTTTCTTCGCTGCGATTACTTTCGTAAGCAATTTGCGGGAGATTTATGGTTACAACCTGCAAGCCTCCTCCCCTGATTGTTCCGTCCCGGACATCATCTTCTGTATTTGCATCCGTTAATGGCATAAGGAAAGAGCAGCAGTTTGATGAAAATATTCCATATATATTTACAAAATTATGATAGTCCTCAACATCTGCAAAGTCATATACATAAGGACTTCCTATAACCTGTTCTATTGTTCTAACCTCATAGACAGATAAATTAGAGAATGCAAAATCATATCCGAATCTGTCCAAAGTACGATAAAGAGAAACTGTTTCATCTCTTTCAGGTTTTAAAGTAACATTACTTCCTTCCATGTTAGTATACCAGGATGCACCAACTTCATGATATCTGACATCAGTATTTTTATTTTCTTCTTCAACAATTGTTAAATTCATATCCTTAATTGCTCCTCCCATGTTTCTAATTCCTGTCAGACGATCGCCAAATTTAATATTTTCAGCACGCTCTTCTATTATTTTCCCATTTCTTTCTATGAGCAGTTTGTGTTTTGCAGTTACGGTAATACTTCTGCGAAAAGTAAGATGAAATCTGTAAATCATTTCTCTTTTTGGATGTCTCATTACCTTTCCGATCTTTTTCTTTTCAATTTTCAGGGTTTTCGGATTAAATGAGATTACATAATCCTGAGATTCGGCAATTTCAACTTCACCTTCAAATCCCCTGCCAATCTCAATATGCCCTTTTTCTTTCATTTCTTTATCCATTAACCCATTTACATATTCACCAATCCTGACTAAATGTAATTCCTCGCCTTTGATAATCCATACCTTTTCATCATAAGGCAGTGACTGGTAACACGCATACAACGGCATATATGGCTGGTTAATAATGTAGTAAGGAGTTCCGAATTTTGCCGCGAGCTGGGAAACCTTTAAAAGCATATCCTCGTTTTTGTCTATTTTCTTCGGATAAATTTGAACCTCAAATTTTGGAAAATTGAACGCTTTGTCTGTCCAATCACCTTGCAGATAGACATCAATAAACGCATTAAATAATGTTTTAACCTCGTCTTCAAAGTCACCATAAGTTGTATTTTCTTTGACTATTCCCCCCGGTAAAACAGCCGGAATATTTTTAAACTGTTCGGAAACTTCCATATCACAGTCAATGCTTGAAAATACTGTATTTGAAACAAGAATTGAACCGAAACCACCCAAGAAATTCTCAATATGTTCTCCATTAGGATTAACTTCCAGATCATACACATATTCGCTTGCTTTAGTCCTTTCAATAGAAACAATTTCGTCCAGGCCTATATGTGACTCTATCAAATCCTCAACAAATTTTACACTTGCCGGAGTGTTGTGTGGTATTTTAGTCAATTCTCGCTCAACATTCCAGGCATATAAATTTTCGGATGTTCTAATGCTTTCGGGAACCCATATATTTAAATCCCTAAATGCAGCATATATCAAGTCCTTTGGTAACCTCCTTGTATGGTGTTGTTTTGATATTTTTCCTAATTTTTCATTTGTTAAAATTTCATTTACAAGATTTTGTTTTTCTTTTTGTAAAAATCCAATACTTTTGGCAAAAATTCTTTTTTGTTCATAAGAGTTTATTTGTAAATCATATATCAGTTGAACTTTTCTTACAGATCTTCCTTTTATTATTATATTCTTGTTAGTTCTATCCTTTAAGTGTACATCGGGAATTATCCCTATTTCTGAAAGTAAAAAAGATAAATCATGGGCTAATTTCTCATTTATAGTATCATATCCAATACGTACAGTATTTTTGTTACTTTTAGATGCCCAGCCATCACTTGAATAAAGTCCTTTTAAAAATGCCATAATCTGCTTTTTAGATAAAGAAAATATTATCGGAGGTACAGAACGCTCTTCACTTGTTCTGCCTGTGTTAAGAACATATTGAAAGACAACTTTTAAAATCATTGAGCCAAATGATAAATTTACTGTATCAATCCTTTTTAAATTATTGTATCCCAACTTATTTACAGCTTTTGAGATAAAAGAATCCAAACCCTCGCTTTCGGGGATTGATAAAAAGATATAAACATTTTTAGAACTAAAATCCTTGAAAGAACCATCTCCTATAAACAAACCCAACAATGTTAAAATATCATCATCCAAATGAATAATAGCGGGCATTTCTAAACTTCTCGTAGCAGATTTAGAATTACCGAAACCAATATATTTTCCATTAGAGCTCCCTGAAAACTCTGTAAATGGAATTTTGATGTCCTTGTCTTTTACATAAATGTTTTTTAAAATTTCTTCCGGGGCATTCTTTTTCAATTCTTTTATTAAGTCAATCTCTGAAATTTCTTCTTTTAAATCAAATCCGTTAGGTGTTATAACAAAATCACCTTCTTTTAATTCGCTCGCTTTAACTTTCTTTATAATCCCATCCTTAACTGTGTAAATGCTGTGAAAATCCGTAACTCTGACGCTTTTGCCACTTTTTGTTTTTATTTTATACAATATATCTTTTTTTGGCTTATGTCTTGAGACAGCCGTAATGTTAAACTCCTTAAATTTCATAGTTTTTAGGTCAAGAGACACCGTTTTTGTATCATCTTTCAATCTCAAAATTTCCATTCCATCATTTTTTACAGGATTTCCGCTTTCTAAAACTTTATCTACAAATTCACCAATTTTTACCGACTTTAATTTTTCATCTTTTTTTATCCAAATAAAATCATCATAGTGAATCGACTGCCCCCCTCTCGCCACATACATCATTGACATCTCATAAATAAACATCTGTGCTAACTGTTTAACCTTTTCATAAGGCAATCCGCTAACATAAGGTGCCAGAAAAGTGTTAAAATAAGAAAATCCCTGACCGCCCGCGCAGTTAACTTGAGCAGACGCCAAAACCTTTGCAGCGTGTAAAAATGCAACATCCGGCTTTTTTGACGGTCCTGCAACAGCGGTATGATTTCCTACACCATCTACTTTTAATCCGTGTTTAAGGAAAAACCTGATGTCGTGACTGAAACAAAACGGCCTGAGCGCGAAATAATCTAAATCGTGTATATGTATTTCCCCGTTCATGTGCGCATCTGCCAAATCCAAAGGCAAAACCTTAATTAAAGAATATTCTTTGCTTATCTGGTCGGCCATTAATTTATGGATTGTATTATGAACAAATACGCAACCGTTTCCGGCAATAAAGTTTTCTGTCTCACTATCAATACTCATGTCATAAGTTGGTTCAAACCCGGCTTTTTTTATACTTTTTATTGAGACCAAAGCAATATCACTATTTAAAATTTTTTCGAGCAGAGCTAAATTTTCTTTTATTTTCTTAAATTTTTTAATGGCATGCGTTTCAAATTTTATTTTTGAAAAATAATTTTCCTTTTCAATAGCCATGCCCCTCTCGCAAAGCCGTTTTAAATATTCTTTTGCAGCTGTCCCATTTAAACCAGAAATTTTTGATACATCCTGTCTTTTTATTTCACTTTCTCCAAACATCTCTAAAAGCACAAATGTCCTGTTATTCTTCAGGATGATGTTTGCTTTTTCTATAAATCTTCGCAAAATATTCTCCGTGATGATGTTAGAAATGTTTCTAAATTTATAAATATCTGTGTTGACCTGATTTGTCTGATTTTCGATAAGTTCAACTGTTTGCTTTACAATGTCGCCGCACATATATTCATACCCTTTGGATTTTTTCTCATACTTGTTTATAGGAATTCCCAGGGACTTTGAGACATCAAGAGATGATTTCCCGTTAGCAATTTCAATATCATAAGCTTTTTTCCACTTTGGATTTTTAAATTCGCGCTCGCAAGAACCAACAACTTCACCAAGCACCAGGAAAAAATATGTGAGTATGCCCTTTATATCTTCATTTGTGGTTGTTATTCTCATTCTCCCTTTTTCTCCATCCCCTTCATGATACGCTTTTATAAATTCTTTTATGAAAGATAAAGGTGCGTTAAACATATAATCCGGAATTTTTTTCTCATTTCCGTCTATGACATCAAAAATGGCAGGAATAATTTTCGCGGTCGCTGTGGAACCTAAAATCGTATTATAGCAACCTTTGTTCTTTTTGCTTTCTCTTAATGACATCCCTTTAAAAACGGACTTAGTACATCTTTTGAATTTTTCGTGAAGTGACTTATCTTTGTTGGAAAAAAATAATGTTGTTCCAAAGTGACCTTCGCTAAGCATAAGTCCAAACCATGCACCTAAATCCTCATTCATTTCATAATAAACCCTTAATGGAGGTGTTGTTTTAAAGGAATTGTGAGTTATACAACTTAAGTCCTTTATTTCCTCTTCTTCCGGCTCAAATTTAAGTTCTTTCAGGGTCTTGAGCGTTAAACAATTTTTTCCAAATTTTTTTATCGGATTCGTGTTGTTTTTCTCTATAAACCTGTCTATTGGTCTTCCGAAAAGAAGTATCTCTTTATCATTGATAAATTCCGACTTTACAAGATTTTCATACCCGTTTATAAATTTTTGTATTTTTGCCCGCTCTATTTTTCGCGGAACTAAAATTTTATCGCTAATTTTAAATTCGGATAAAGGAACAGAAGTAACAGAACCGTTTATCAGAAAAAAAAGGTTGTGGTTTTTTGTTATCCTCACTGACTTTCCATGAGAAAATTTAACTTCAAAAATCTCATCGGGCTTATTTTTTATGAATGCCTTAACGGGAAATTCACGCACCTTAAAATTTTCATCAAAGGAAAAAACAGAAATGCCTGCATCAGTCTCCACAATTTCACTCCTGCCATTCTGACTAATTGTTTTCTTATTTTCATATTTTGAGATGACATCTTCAACAATTTTTCCTATTTTTTCAGACCTAATTTTTCCATTTATACCAACAAGAACCTTTTCATCATAAGGTAAAGATTCCGGATTAAACTGCAAATTTGCATTCTCCTTGCTTCCATGCTCAATAAGAAAGGTAACATCATAAACCGGCATACCTAATCGTGTGTATAATTTTCTTTCATTTTCAAAGCCACCTTTTAATAATTCAACACAAACCATTTCTCTTATTAAAGGAGCTGTAACAAATTCCGGATTTAACTTTCCCATTTGTTTTTTAACATTTTTTGATATTCTTTCGGCAATTTTTTCATCAATATCTGTTTCTTCAATAAGCGACCTCGTGATTTTATTCGCATCAAAATCCTCAAAGGTAGATAAAGAAGTTCTAACCTTTGTTGTATTTCCTTTGAGATATTTATCGGCAAGATTATTATCGGTGTCCTTTAATTTTTCATAGACCTTTGCTCTGATTTCCTTGCTTGAAATTTCTATTTCGTGGTCTGATACATTATTTTTTATTTCCTCAAAAATTTCAGTTGCTATGCTTACTGCTAACGATGCCTGTAGTCCTACATTTAAAAGCGAATTGATAATTTTGTCATCATTAAATTTCTCCATTTTGTCGCTTTTCCTGACAAAAACTTGCCGTGTCATTTTGATTAGGTATAAATTTGAAAATTTAAATTTAAGTTTAGAAATTAAGTTTAGAAATTAATTAAAAATTAGAAAGGAAACATAAAACTTTAAAGAATAATGGAATTTTCGCAGAGATTTGAAAATGAAATCGGAAAAAATTTTATATTTCTCTGCCTTTTTAAAATCTCCGAATGAAATGATGTGATTGTGTTTTTATGCGAGAAAAATTTAAATTTCAACAACAACATTAGTTCCTTCAATCCTCTTTATCCTGCTATCAGGTCTTTTATTTTTTGCATTCTCTAAAATTTCCTCAATAATGTTAAAATTCTGATAAATTTCGTCGCCTGTTTTTATGTATGCTAATGCTTCCTCGCCAAGTTCTTCTGTCCTTTTTCGTTGCTGTTCAGCGACAAATTCCAGTTTTTTTAAGTCCTTCTCTATTTTCTCATTTTCATAATCCCTGCGTAAATTGCCCTCAATTAAATTTTTAAACATTTCCAAAATTTCGCCTTCCTTATTCTCTAAAATTTTAACACCTTCCTCAAATTCAACATCCTTTACGCTCGGATAATATGCCCCGAAAAACATTTTCAACATTTTAGCCATCTCGCCCTGTATGTTTTCCGGAAATTTATAAATTTCTCCCGGCTTTATTGCCCTGCCTTTCCATTCTCTCTTAACCAATGCATCTATTATCTTATTCCCGTTATCGCATAACACAACATTTCCGCTGCCAAAAAATTCAAGATAAATTATGTGGTTGGTGGTCTTTATAGACAAAATTTTGTCATTGTTGCATTGCGAGACCTCCGATATAAATTTATTCTCAAGATATTTCCTCAAAACCATCGCAAAAGTTGACGGCATCTGCGGATTTTCAATAAGAGCATTAGCATGAACAAATGCACCTTTATTTGTGATGAAGAAAATTTTTTTGTCCTGTTTATGAACCACAAATTTAATGACATAGCCCTCTTCTCTTTTGATATAATAAATTTTCTCAATGCGTCCGTTTGAAATTTCATCTTTGAGTTTCCTGCATAAAATGTAAAAGTCAAATCCGCAGGTCTTTCTGAAAGGTTCCATTTTTAAATTGTAATAGGATTATCGTATTTAATTTAATTTATTTAAAAATTTAATTTGTTTAATGTTTATTTATTTATATTTTACGAAAATGAACTTACAGTCCTTAGGAATCAAATGCGGGACCGGTGGAAAATACTCGTGGATTCCTTCCATCGTTAATAAAAAGCCTACCCAGGCATCTCTAAAACTTAGGGATGAGAATACACTGCGACATCAAATGATAAGGTTAGAAGTTTTTGAAACGGTGATGGAAAAAAAGCATGAATAGAAATAAATACTTTGATTATATTGAAGAAAAACTTAATACTTTGTCGACAAGAATTGAAACAAAAGGAAAAATGAATCTTTTTGACATTCATAACCATTCCGAAAATTTTTATGTTCATTTTTTCAACTTGGTATATGGTTACGAATTAGTGAACTTAAACATTAAACACCAAAATGTTGAAGCTATTGATTTAATTGACGATAAAAACAAAATTCTCATCCAAGTATCAGCAACAAGTACAAAACAAAAAATTGAATCGGCATTAAGTAAAGATATAATGAAAAAGTATAATGGATACACCTTTAAGTTTATTTCAATCTCAAAACATGCATCTGATTTAAGACAAAAAAATTATGCAAATCCATATCAAATAAATTTCACACCTGCTCAGGACATATATGATAAGGTTAAAATTCTAAATGAGATTCGCATTAAAAATATTGATGAAATTAAAGCAATTTATGAGTATATTAAGAAGGAACTTGGTGAAGATGTTGACATAGTTAAACTTGATAGCAATTTGGCAACAATAATAAATATTTTATCGGAAGAGCAGTGGGATGAAGCAAACCAAACCAACATTGAAAACATTTTTGAAATAGAAAGGAAAATTACCTTTAATGAATTAAAAAATGCAAGAGATACTATCAAAGAGTATTGTGTGTATTACCGGAAAGTAGATGAGAAATATACCGAATTTGATAATAGAGGCGTAAACAAAAGCAATTCAGTACTTGCTTCAATTAAACGAGAGTATTTAAAATTCAAAGATAAAGACGCTGACTCTATTTTTTTATCAGTCATTGATAGTGTTAAGAATAAAGTGTTAAACAGTTCCAATTTTGAGCAAATACCAATTGATGAATTAGAATTATGTGTTGATATTCTTGTTGTAGATGCATTTGTCCGTTGTAAAATATTTGAAAATCCGGAGGAGTACAATTATGCTACTTCCTGATAATATACATCCTGAAAATAGCATCTATTACAATGGAGCATTTTTGATTCAAATATTACAGAACAAAAATAAGCTTGATCTGATAGATTTATATCAAGAAGTGAAAAAGATTAGAAATATGTCTTTTCCTGTTTTTATCCTTTGTATAGATTGGTTATATCTTGCAAACATTGCTGAACTTATTAATGGGAGAATAAAACTATGTTCTTAAAATATCTCAAAATTACAAAGGGGTCATCTGTAATTCGCACCATAAACTTTAGAAAAGGCATTAATCTAATTGTTGATGAGAGCATTGGACAAATTACAGGAAACAGTGTTGGAAAAACAACTGTTTTGAAATTAATAGATTTCTGCTTTGGTGCAAATAAAAAAATTGTTTGGGAAGATCCCGAAAACAAAAAACAAGAATATACTATTGTAAAAAATTATCTAATTGAAAATGCGATTTTAATTACTTTATGCTTAACTGAAAATATTGATGATAAGAATGCGCAAAAAATTGTAATAGAACGCAATTTTATAAGCAGAGGCAAAAAAGTTGTCCGAAAAATTAATGGGGATTATTTTTCAGAGGAAGAATTTGAACAAAAACTGAAAGAAATATTTTATCCTGAACATCAGGCAGAGAAACCTACTTTAAGACAAATAATTTCTCACAACATTCGTTATAAAGATTTGAGTTTAATTAATACATTAAGAACTTTAGATAGATATACCTCTGATGCCGAGTATGAGACCTTACATCTTTTTTTACTTGGTTGCGATTTTACAAAAGGTAGTATCAAGCAAGAAATTATAGGAAAGATCAAGCAGGAAGATATTTTTAAAAAAAGATTAGAGAAAGATCAAACAAAGTCCGCATATGAGACAACCTTGTCATTAATTGAACGGGAGATTGAAGAATTAAACAAGAAAAAGTCAAACCTAAATATAAATGAAAATTTTGAAACTGATTTGGATAATTTGAATAATGTTAAATACACAATTAGTAAGTTAAGTTCTGAGATAAGTAAATTGAATATAAGAAAAGATTTAATATTGGAAGCTAAAAAAGAGTTAGAATCAAGTAAATCAAATATTGATATGCAACAGTTGAGGCAAATTTATGAACAAGCAACAAGTAGCTTGGGAAAATTACAGAAATCATTTGAAGAATTGGTAAAATACCATAATCAGATGTTATCTGAAAAAGTGAAGTTTATCACGAAGGAACTACCCCAACTTGAATCAAAAATTAGGGAAAAAAACAACAACCTGAAATCTTTATTAAAAGAAGAATCTATTCTAACTTCTATTATATCAAAGAGTGATACTTATGAAGAATTAGAAAAACTAATTTCTGAAATAAGTCAAAAAAATGTATTAAAAGGAGAATATAAAAATATAATAGAGCAATTAAATGAAGTTGACAATAACTTAAAGGAGTACCATAAAAGGTTGAGTTCCATAAATGAAGAACTTTTTTCTAATGAGTTTGAAAATACTATAAAGATGCAGTGCAATAAATTTAATAAACATTTTGCGTCCTTTTCAGAATTATTATATGATGAAAAATATGCATTACAATATAGCATAGTACCAAATTCAAAAGGTCAGCAACTATATAAATTTAGCACTTTCGTACCTTATGGACCTAATGTTGCATCAGGTAAAAAACAAGGTGAAATTTCATCCTTTGATATTGCTTATGTATTTTTTGCAGATGAAGAGAATATGCCTTGTATGCATTTTATTCTTAATGATAAAAAAGAACTTATGCACGATAATCAGCTTATTAAAATCGCTGAACTCGCTAATAAAAGCAATATTCAGTTTGTGGCGTCAATCTTAAAGGATAAATTGCCGGATGAATTAAATAAACAAGAATATTTTATTTTAGAATTGTCAGAAGATAATAAACTTTTCAAAATTGAGAAAGGATAATTTGAATACATCCTCCGCACATCCTTGTGCTACGGAGGAAAGAATGTGCAGGGAAATTAAGTTTAAGAAATTGCACCAAATTAACTAAATGACAATTCTATATTGCACGCAAAATTAAATTTGGCATATTCTTTTATATTCCCAATAGTAAATAAATTTATATTTGCCAACTTTATTATTTTGTTTTATATACATTCTAAATAAACTTTCATAAAATAATTAGTTATACGCTCACTCCGTTCGTGTATTTTAAACAAGTTTAAAATTGCACACAAAAAAATAAAAATCAAAAGATTTATAGAGGAAATCAACAAAATCTTAATTGCCAAAGAATACGCCCTTAAAACTTCCATAACACTCCACGCCTATTGCAATACATCCTCTCGGGTTATGCGGAAAGTCCCAGTCAAAAATTTCCGGAATTGTACCGAATTTTTTATAGTACGGGAAAGTTCGTTTTATTTTTGGTCCCTCACACCAAGACACAGAGACACAAAGGAGTTATATTCTGTAACCTGGTGACTTTGTGGCTTTTTCAAAACCCAAAGGTTTTGAAAATCTCCGAGCATTTTCAAAACGCGAAGTTTTGAAAATCTCCGAGCAACAGCGAGGTGAACAGCGAGGTTATTGTGTGAGTATTCTTCTGATTTTTTTAAATTTTTCTGTATATTCTAATAATTGTTTTCTACAAATCCATTGGTTCATCGGTAAGTTAAATAAAAACCTACCGACAGAGTTGGTAAGTTTTAAATCAGCAAAGAATACGCTCTTAAAATCTCTGCAACGCTCCACGCCTGTGCAATACATCCCCTCGGGTTATGAGGAAAATCGCCGTCAAAAATTTCCGGAATTGTTCCAAATTTTTCGGAATATTCCAAAAGAGGAGTTAAAAATTTCATTGCGTTCTGCTTGCTTTCAACTGAATAATTATTTATCTTTAGATATGCATCTATAAAACTTCCCGTCAAAAACGGCCATACGGTTCCGTTATGATATGCCTTATCCCTGTTTTCTTCATTTCCTTCATAAATTCCTATGTAATTCTCATCTTTCTTACTTAATGTCCTCAATCCATAAGGAGTATATAACTCCTCAAAAACCACATTGAAAATTTTTCTTCCTCTTTCATTGTCAATAACATTAAAAGGCAGACCTGTTGCAAAAATCTGGTTTGGTCTTATGGATTCATCCATCTTATTATCAGAAATTACATCATAAAGACATTGCTTTTCTACATTCCAGAAAATTTCAAAATTTCTCTTCACATTCTCTAAAATTTCTTCGTAGATAAATTTTTTATTAAGCAATTTTCCGAAAAATTTCAATATACTTAACGCATTAAACCACAAGGCATTTATCTCAACACATTTTCCTTCCCGCTTTGTCCATTTCGTATCCATCCATGTTGTTTGCGGATTTGAAATAATTAAGCAGTCGGCATCCATTTTACATGTAGAATTTCCATGAATATAACCTTCAGTGATTTCGCACAATTTTTGATGGATTTCTTCAATAAATTTTACATCTTTTGTATAAATGTAGTAATGATATACCGCATTAAAAAGCCAAAGTGATGCGTCACTTGAATTGTTCGGACATTCAAAAGGATAATTTACCGGAATAAAATTTGGAATTAATCCGTCTTTGAGAAAATTTAACCATCTCTTTATTATATCTTTTGCAATTTCATACCGTCCTGTTGTCAGGCATAATCCCGGAATTGAGAGCATCGTGTCTCTGCCCCATTCATCAAACCAGTGATAACCGGCAATTATTCCATAACCATCCGTATGTTTAATTATAAATTTATCTGCTAATATTGAAAGGTTTTGAAAAATTTTGTCTCCTTTGTTCCGGGTTAAATTTGCCAGATTTTTTATACGCAGAATTTCATTGCTTCTGATTGTTTCATAATTTAGTTCTTCAATTTTTATATTTTCATCTGTTGTTGCTATGATTGTAATCTCTTTTTCTCCTTCATTAAATTTATCAAAGAAATATCCCGGACAATATAAATCCTCAAAACAATCATAGCCGCGCTCTTTTTCTTCCCTGTAAAATGTGTTCCATAATATGTGTTCTTTCTTTAAGAAGTTTAATTCCGATGTAAATTTGAGCTTTAAATTTTTATGCCCAGCTAAAACATGTTTTTGATTTTCAGAGACATCAGTCATGAAGTTTTCATTTAAATCAGATAAATGTAAATTTTTGTGAAAATTTCTCATATTCAGCAGAGGCGAGAGAAAAAATTTTATACTGCGAGGGTGAGAACACTTATTTTTAATTTTATAATGAACGAGAACTGCATTTTTTCCATGAGGCATTAAAATTTCCTTTTCAACCGCAACACCTTCATCTTCAATATGATAATAAAATTTCGGAAACGGAGAAATATCACTTTTAACGGGAAATTTAAACCCCTGCGGATGAAATATATCTTCTTTGTTCGCATCATAATCCTTCTTATAGTGATGAGTCCCAAGTTCATAAATTTTCCCGTCAGTTTCTATCCTTTCATCAATACATGAAAATACAACATATCTCTCATTATTGTGCTTTGCGACAAGCAATCCGTGATATTTTCGCGTGTTTAAATTTAAAATTGTTGATGAAGCATATCCGCCAAGTCCGTTTGTGATTAAATACTCCGCTTTCCATACTACATAGTCCGATTTAAACATAACAGGACTTTCGCTCATGGTTTGAGTTGAAAAATTAAAAATTTAAAATAATTTCGCTGTCGTAAAAATCTACAAGATTTTTGGGATACTAAAAATGCTCGTAGCATTTTTACTATCGTAAAAACCTTCAAGGTTTTTAGGACATTCAAAAATCACCTCACTTCGTTCGGAGATTTACAAAATGTTTAGAACATTTTGTAAGATTGAAAATCTTGCAGATTTTCAGTATTTCAAATCTCTACGATTTGAAAATGCTTGAAGCATTTTTGATATTGCACGGATATTTTTAAAACTCTCACCTCGCTCCTGCTCGGAGATTTTCAAAACTTCGCGTTTTGAAAATGCGTTTTAAAAATTACCTGACAATCAGCGCATATCTTCCGCTTAAAACCTTCGTATTAGTTCTTTCCTCAATCTTCTTTGCAACCTCTGATTTTTCCGGATTTGTAATTCCTACAAACCCGCTGTGTGTTTCACTTGTCGGAATTTTACAAACAGGACATCTTTTTACATTATCGTCATACATCATAAAACATTTCCTGCACGCTCTGCCTTCGCTCATTTTATCTGATTTGTTAAATTTATGGTATTATTGTAAGAATTGTAAGATTAAATTTATTGTAGAGATTACTTTTTCTTTCTTTTCGGCGTGTTTTCTTTCTTTTTTAAAGAAAGAAAAGTGCAAACATTCCTGCACGCTCTGCCTTCGCTCATTTTAAATTTAATAAATTTTCGGAGTTGTTTTTCTCTTTTTTATTTATTATTTTTTCTTGTCCTTCTTTTCGTCTTTTCCTTTTTTCACATCTTCTTTCTGCGACTTACTTTCCTTTTCCTTTTCTTTCATTTTTTCCTCTTTTTCATGTATTTTTTTATCTGTCTCTGTCCATTCGTCCTTTCCCAAATACGGCTGCCGCATAGTTAAACCGATTTTGGTATTAAGCACATCACCTCTCCAGCTTATTGCATTGATTCTTGCTTTGACCTCATCTCCCACCATAAGTTTTTTTCCTGTTTCTTTGCCAACTATCATTTTATTTCGGCCATCATAACTTGCATAATCATCAAAAACCTGAGAAATGTGGCAAAGCCCGTCTAATGTACCGATGTCAATAAAAACACCAAACTCCATAATGCTTTTAACATGCCCTCTGACAAATTCAAGATTTGCAGGAACATCTGCAACAGCAGTAAATTTCACATCAAAATACACTCCTCCATCACCTGGAATTATCTTACCTTCTCCAATATGATCTATTTTTTCAATCGCAACAATTACGCCTTTATTGCTATCTGTTTCAAAGACCCCTTTTGATAATTCCCTCTCAAGTTCGGAATATACTACATTTTCAATATTTTTCCCTAATCGCTCCGCAGGAACCCGGATAAAGTCCTCCGCAGTTATTAAATAATACATTTTTGGCTAAAATTTTAAGTTAAATTTAAATTAAAAGAATAAATTACTATTAGTATAATAAATTTTTTGATGTTTTCCACCTTTTTTATTTTCTAAAATTATAGATGTAAAATTTCTTTTTTCTTTTCTGAATGTTTTCTTTTTTTATAGGTGATAAGGATGCTATGTGCTCAAAAAAGAAAAGTTCATAACCATTACTATAATAAATTTTCTGATGTTTTCCACCTTTTCTATTTTCTAAAATTATATATGTAAAATTTCTTTTTTCTTTTCTGAATGTTTTCTTTTTTGCTGTGTGCTAAGGGTGCTATGTGCTCAAAAAAGAAAAGTTCATAACCATTACTATTAGTATAATAAATTTTTTGATGTTTTCCACCTTTTCTATTTTCTAAAATTATAGATGTAAAATTTCTTTTTTCTTTTCTGAATGATTTTTCAAACTTGTTTGAAATACTGAAAAACTATGGGTTTTTCAATCTTTCAAAATGCTTGAAGCATTTTTAAACTTGTTTAAAAATCTCCGAACGAAGTGAGGTGATTTTGAAATGCACGAACGAAGTGAGTGTATCTTTTTTGCTGTGTGCTCAAAAAAGAAAATTTCATAACCATTACTATTAGTATAATAAATTTTCTGATGTTTTCCACAATTCAAAAATTTCATCGGGAGTTAATTCGTATATTCTTTTTCCAAAATTTCCCAGAATTTTATTTCTCCTGTTAAACATACCCTTAACAAATTTTATAAAATTTTCTTCGGCGGGAAATTTTTGAACGACTTTAACAATTACCGAATCAACGGCAGGAACAGGAAAAAATACCTTTCTGTCAATATAGTCCAAAATTTTAACATCGGATGATGCCTGCACGATTACGGATATTGCTCTGTAGTTTGCCGTCTTTGGCTTTGCCATCAACTTTTCTGCAAATTCCTTTTGTTCAACGAGAATCGCCGTGCTAAATTTATGTGTCAAAAATTTTTCGGTGATTTTGCGGGATATAGAATACGGAAGGTTTGCGACGATTTTGTCAAATTTTGGAAATGAAATTTTTAGAGCATCACCTTTGATTATATTAACTTTTGAATCGTCTTTGAACCTTTTAATGAGAAAATTGACAAGCCGTTCGTCTCTTTCTATTGCTATGACATTCCTGCATCTTTCTGATAATTCGGCGGTTAAATTTCCCGTTCCTGCACCGATTTCAAGCACAATTTCATCATCTTTCAGGTCAGCATAATCGCAAATTTTTCGTATTAAATTTTTATCAGTCATGAAATTTTGGTTCATTTTCAACTTGTTGAAAAATCTCCGAAAGATAGCGAGGTGATTTTTGATATAACGAAGTAAGAGTAAGCACTCTGAAAAAATTTTTAGAAAAATTTATAAAATTTCGGGTTTCCATTCAACCACATACTTAAATCCCGGAGTTGTTCTTCCCATAGTTACTTTATATGTTTCGTAAAAAAGTGAATCTTCTTTCTCAAATTTATAATTGTGTGTTACTTTTTCTCCATCCTGCATTGTTATTCTCAATTCGGGTGTTCCTTTTAGTCCATAATCATGGTCAAACTGGATAATAATTGTAAGTTTATCAACCTCACTTCTTACTTCCATCCAGTCGGAAAGCTTGTTTGTCTTTTCTTTATACAATTCTCCATTTTCCATCTGCCTCTTAATCCATGGAAACATGCCTTTACAAGAGAGTCCATAAGAATATTCTATTATACTTCCGATTGGAAATTTTCCAAAATTAAAAGAAAAATTAAATCCTTTTAAAACATCTTTATCTTTCCATTCATCTTCATATAAAACATCTTTCTCCCCCAAAATAATGTTTTGTGGTTTAAAAATCCTCCAAAACAAACACTGATTCTTTGTAAACCTGTCAGAGATTTTTGTAGTTTTGAGATTACTCCACGATTGCAAAACGGTGGTTTTTGGAGTATCCTCACCTATTCCTATCCCGTGAGTAACTTTTTTAAAATCATCAGAAAGCACCTCTAATACGCACCTTCTATCATAAATTCCTCTTCCATCGGGGTATATTGTAATTCTGTTTATTACCTCTCTGAATTTGTAAGGAAAACAAAGATTGTTTTCAGGAGATGTCTTATTCATATCGTTAAGAATTTTAAGAACTTTAGGGATACATTCAGAAATATCATTAGGATCAAAATGAATATATTCTCTTACTTTTCCAATTATTCCAATATCGTTTTCTTTTATATCTTTCTCAACCAAGAGTAAGATGGGTTTGTTAAAATCCACTGCTATTGTCGCTTCGGTTAGAACCCACGCAGATGTGTTCCATTCGCTATTTTTTCTTTTTGTTATAATCCCTATAAACACTTCTTGCTTTTTTATCATATTTCTAACCTTCTCAGAAATGGATTTATCTGAACTTGGTTCTTCACAGGTAATAATATCAAAATAACAACTAAAAATATTTTTAAAGCTATTTATAACTTTTTTCACAGATTCATCATCCTCAAAACTATGTGCCATAAATGCTGTTTTTTTCATATTATTTTTTGCCATCCCCCACAGGTTATACCCATGCTCTGCCGCCTTCCATTTTGATTTTATTAATTAATGCTTACATATTTAATTTTTTTGTAAATATAATTTCAATTTAAAAACTAAATAAGTACATTTGTTCCTTCATTCCCTTATTTTTATCTATGGATTATATCTTCCCTGCCTTCCATCTATAAACTTTTAAAAGGTTATAAGTTGACCTTCAATTATTTAAATTTTAAGTTTTCTGCATTAAATTTTTATCAATCATGAAATTTTGGTTCATCGTTGATTTTTAAATTTTTCCCTTATAAACAGCTAAAACTAATTGCCTGTTGAAAGCAAATAATCGTTGTTTATTACTTTAAAAGACATTCTTCCCTTTAATGTTTGTGAATATTTTTCCAGGACGGGTCTGAGCACGATTCCTTCTTTTTGGTGGGTTGTTCCCTCGTATAAGCCCTTTGCTCTTTCAAGCAATTGTTCAACACTCCAGTCCTTCGCTATTGTAATTTCTTCAACAGGCACGGTTGGTAATTCCAAATCCCTGCAAAATTTAATTAATGACAAGTAATCTAAATATATACCTTCTTTAATATTAAACACACTAAAAACAAACCAGCCGTGTTTTTTAAGATTAAGATGATTTTTTGCTATGCCGGGTCCAACCGCTTCTCCCTGAATTGCGAAACATCCGGTTAATGAACAAAGTTTTTCTTTTAAGTTATAGTCCTTAACAATATTCCATAAAGTATTCCGGGCGTTTTCTTTTAATTCGAGATTTCTGCTGCAGACACCGAAATGACCTTCAAAAAAATACGTAGTCATGCTCGTCCCGTCAAGTTTTGTTGTGATATAGACCTCTTCTCCGTCTATTTCCTTTAACACATCTGGAAAGGACTGGATACGCATCTCATCTGTTTTAGGAATATAAGAAGGGAGCAATCCAACGGCCTCTCCACTGATAACTGCCGGAATCACGGGTTCATATTTTTTTATTTTCAATAAGGCGGAAACATCCGTTCCGATATTCCGCTCAAAATGAATTGCCTCATCTTTTAAATTTTCATGAAGTATTTCGTCTAATATTGAAAAAGGAACTATAAGGCCCTGACTAATTTGTCCTCTGAATGTCATTGTCCTTAGCCGATATTCCTGTTTGTCTGTGTTTTTGAAAAGAAATTCCGACCAGAAGACCCTTGGAATCAGTGAATCAACTTCAAAATAAATTACCAAATCGCCGGATTTATATTTTCCTTTTTCTACAACACATTCCCAACCCAGGACTCTTGCCATTTCAATTTTGTCGGCGTCAGGAATTGGTTTTATGGCCTCTATTTTTTGTATTGATGCAAGTTTTCGGTCCATCTTATCGCTGAGTTATTTTAAATTTTCCTCATTATGAATAAATATTTGAAACCCCTGAGATAAAAATTATATCGCCTTGCTCGGTCGTGCCAAAGTCCAGTGTTTGATGTTTGATTGTGCCGTGTTACGCAAATAGTGTCTATTGGCTCAAAATATTTTTCTAATCGCTGATAGAGTAAAAATCCTGTTGGTGTAAATTTCTTTTTGAGCCATTGGTCGCCAATGAGCCACGCCATTACTTTACCTGGCTTTAGTATTCTGTAAATTTCTTTTGCGACCTTTTCTAACTCGTCATAAAACTCTGTCTTTTCACAAGAAATTTTCCCAATGCAGTTTTTGTCATCAGAATATTTTATGTTGTCGGAATACGGCGAGTCAATGAAAACAAAATCAACAATACTATCTGCAAGCGGAATTTTTCTTGAGTCATTTTTTATTACATCTTGTCTCACAACATTTATGTCGTAGCCAATAACTTTTCGGTTTAGTTCTTTGGCAACATCAATGGTTGTTCCGCTGCCGCACATCGGGTCAATTACCAAATCATTCTCTTTTGTGTAGCGTTGCAATAAATTCCAAATGATAAAGGCGGGAGTTACTCCGTTGTATTTGTTGTTGCCGTGGGGTTTGTCTCCGTAATTTTGGGTGGGAAAATCCCAAAGGGTAGTAGATTCTAAAACTAATTCTTCCTGGCACATTTCATCTCTGATATAATTTCTCCCTGACAATTCTTGTATATGTAACCAAGTTCCATTAGATAATGGGCGAAAAAAATCCTCTTCGTTTTTGAAATGATTTTCTAATTCAGAAAAAGATGGTAATTTCTCTTTCTTTAAGTTTAATTTTTCTTCTTCAACAAGTTGTTCTATGCTTTCGTGTAGAATAGCAAGGTTTTCATAAACAGCATTGTGTTTTAAACCGTTGTTAAAAGAAATAAATAGTAAATATTTCATTTTATCAGTTTTTTTAAATCATCAATAAATTTATCAAACATTTTTACTTTTCCACTTTCTTCAATGTTAGTTTCGCTCAACACATAACTACCATCTAAATCTACTTCAACTATTGCTCTGCCTTTCTTTGTTGGTTTCTTTACTGCCAATGTTCCATCCTCATCAGGCGTTACGAAATAAACTTTGATGTGCTTTGTTACTTCATCGGATGCAAGTTTTATTTTCCAATAGCCAGTTTGAGCAATACGTTCTCGCAAAGTTACTTTACTTGAAAGTACGGCAATAACTTTACCTGTCTTTGGACGATAAATGATAATATCCACATCTGGAAGATGAGAGCCAAATTCCCCATAATCAACGAGTAGATTCCTTTTCACTAATCCCAATTCTTTGGAGAGATTTTTTCCGTTAGTTCTTTCAAGAGAATTTCCATTCATAACTTCAAGCCCCAAAGTTCTAACTTCATCCGTTATGATAAACTCAATTAATTTTTCAAGATTTTTTCCTTTAAATGCTCTCCAAGATTGTTCGTGGTCATCTCCTTGAAAATCTTTTTTATGCTGTAATTTTGCTTCTCTCAAAAGATTTGAAATGTGCCGATATGCTTCCTTACCGTATTCCTCTTTTTTCTTGTTGTATGATGCAATGAGGTCGTTGATGTTCATAATTTTTCCATTATTAAAATATATTCTGTTGGATACGCCAATTTCAAATTTTTATCATTTGCTTTTACAAATTGTCCTGTCTCTGAGTCTCTTGTTGATGGCAACATTTTAGAGGGAATTTCTCTATTAATAATATTATGTGTCTTAAATTCAATATTTTCAAATTGTTCTTGAAAAACCTCTGCATTTAAAATATTTACTCCTTGAAATTGTGTGTTGCCAATGACAATGCAAGCCCTACCTCCTTTTTTCAAAACACGTTTCATTTCAAAAAATGTTTCCAGCATATCGGCAAAATAATTTTTTACCTCTCTACCTTTTTTATTTTCTCCGAGTTGTGTAACAATTTCTTCTGCCAAAGAACTTTTCAAATCAATTCTTTCCCTGTCTTTGTAAGCACTGCCAATGAATTTTTTTCTAAACTCTGCTAAATTGCTCAAATATCCAAACCACAATGATGGCAATTGATGCAAGTCAGCATACTCATAAGAAGTTACATAAGGTGGACTTGTAACTATTAGTGTTGCTTTATTTTTTTCGCAAGGTAAATTTCGTGAATCATCACATTTCACTACTCTATATTTATCAATGTTCTGTTTTATTTTCGGATTTAAAATTTTGTCAAACTCAAAATGTCTCTTAATCATTTTCTTTGATTGATTAAGAAACAAAGTCAGCGGTTCGTAAATTTTCTTGTTTTGGTTTCTTGTTGGTTTAACACTTTTCTGTAACCAAATGGAACACGATTTTAAAATTTGTGCGAATGCAACTAAAAAGAAATTTCTGATGTCATTATTTTTTACTTCTAAAATTCTTGCAAAAATTATTGACAGCTTTTCTTTTTGCTTTGGCTTAAACCAGTAATCAATCCTATCCTTCTGAGGAACAACCTTTAAGGCTTTTTTTAAAAAATAATCATATTGTCCGTTTAGTCGGTTCTGCAAGTCAAATTCAATGTTGCTGAATTCTTGGAGTAGTTCTGCCGTCTTGATTGGTGTTGTTTTAACTTTCGCAAGCAAGTAAGCAATATTGTTAATGTCTGTGCCAATTCCAATTCTGTTATTTATGATTGCTTCCACAATAGTAGTTCCGCTTCCCATAAACGGGTCAATTACGATGTCGTTTTCATTGCTATGTTCTTTTATCAGTCGTGCTGCAAGTTGCGGGATAAACTTTGCAGGATAAGTATAGTAACCGTGTGTAATGTAAGAAGTGTCTTTTATTGTCTTGTCAGAAAACGACCATGAATAGTCGATGGGAATATCTGAGAGTTCAGTTTTTTTTAAAACTGTGGTGTCGTTCATCGTATAATTAATTATTTTATAAAAGTTTAATTAAAATTAATCCAATATCTTTTTTTATTATCTTAAAATCAATTTATCAAGTTCTTCCCTCTTAGAAACAGGACTTTCATCTTTATAACCAACAGCAATTACCGCAACCAATTCGTATCTTGATTTGTCAATATTCAGCAATTCATTAATCTTCTCTTTGTTTTTTAAAATTTCTCCGAGCCAACAGGTTCCTAAATTTAAATTTTCAGCAGTTAAAAGCATATTCTGAATACACGCACCAACAGCGAGCAAATCCTTTGTTCTGTCATAGCAAGCTTTACTATCCATAAATACACAGATGCAAACATTACTTTCAGTTATGATATTTTCATAAGAAGTAAATTTTGAAATTTTATCTTTTTCCTTTGCTCTCAACACGCAAAATCTCCACGGCTGATTATTCAATCCCGATGATGCCCATCTTCCCAACTCTAAAATTTTTGTTATCTTTTCTTCTTCAACTTCAAAATTTTTAAATTTCCTTATACTCCTTCTGCTTTTTATTAAAATTTCCAAATTTTTCATTTGTAATATTATAATTGTATTTGTAAATATTTATATTTCTATAACAAATTATTTTATATTTTTAAAATATCAGGAACAATTTAATAAAATTTAAAATGAGTGCTACGGCAAACATACAAATAGATAAACTACTGTTAGAGTCCCTGAATAAAATTAAAGAATATCCCGGGCAGACATACAATGAACTAATTGCCAGTATGATTGAAGCATTCAGAAATATAGAGACAAGAAATCAGCATGACGAATTTTTCCATAAAATTCAGGGACATAAGATGAAAGAACTGTGGGATAACGAATATGATAAAGAATGGGAAAAGGTTTAAACCGAGAGACGCTAATAACTACAAAATTTTTAAATTTTCCTATATGCTTTATGTTTGTATTAAAACCCTCAAATTTATTTTATCTCATTTCAATCTTTTTCCCGGCTTTAAGACAATCCATAATTATATTCCCGTAATGCGTATTCCTTAAAATTCGGACACTTCCGTTTCTGCAAAAATCCGAAAATAAAAATTCATCATCCGCATATATTTTTGTTTCACCTGTAAAATTTGTGTTTGCTTTTATTGTTATGTGCTTTTTTGACTTCATTATTGAAATTCCTGAAATACCCAGTTCATTTTCCGTCTTGGTCATTTCTTTTGTTTTTACAGGAGCGACAACAACCTCGTTCCCGAAACTATACAATTCATATTCTACATTTAATTTATCAAAGTCCCTGACAACAATTACCGGTCTTGTTAAATCCATATCCCTCATTCCGCGAGGTACCTTTATCTCCATGTTTAATTCATAAACCTTCTCTATCACTCCTCCTTTTATAAATATTACCGTATCAATAATATGCGGAATCATGCCGAATTCAACCCTTCCGATCAGTCGCTGGATGGCATCTATCGGTTTTGATGAGTGAGTAACTCCGACCATCCCGACACCTGCAAGTCGCATATCAGCAAAAATTTCAAAATCCTTTGTCTTTCGCAGTTCGTCATAAATCGTATAATCAGGTCTGACCAAAAGCAAAATATCTGCTGTTTTTTCCATATTTCCTTCCAATGGTGCGTACTGCGAAATTTCATCCCTGACCTGCAAATCACGCGGTGATTCCATTGTTTTAACGATTTTTCCCTTATTCAGATAAAATTCTGCCAGACCCTGTGCAAATGTTGATTTTCCCGCTCCCGGAGGTCCGCTTATGAATATTCCTTCCGCCCTTTCTTCTAATCGTTTAAGCAACTTCTTTGTTATGTTGTAATCCTCCAATGTTTTTTTGACGAGCGGTTTAACAGCGGTAATCTCATAACCGTCACAAAACGGTGGTTTTGCTAAAACGACTCTGAAAATTCCCACCTGTATTACGGTTACTCCTCTTTCTTCAATTTCAATAAATTTATTTTCCTTTCCGTATTCGTAAATTTCATCTGCATACTCCTTAATTTTTTCCTCGCTTATTCCTTCCGAAATTTTTTCCAAACGAAAATTTCCGACACCGCCTTTTTTTGCAAATATTACTCCTCCTTTTACATGCAGAGACAAGGTATTTTCATCAAAAAATTTAAAAATTTCTGGCTCTTTGTGGGTAAATTTTAACAACCTGACATGGACATCATACAGTTCGGAAATTTTTGCGAGCAATCTGTCACTTGTTACCAAAACGGCATTATTTTCCTTTGCGATGTTCATTATGATGCGGTCATTCCTGTTTATCCCGGTTTCCGCTTTGTTTTCCTGTGAAGAAACAATTTTGACATCTAAATTTTCCCGTAATTTTTTTATATATTCAATTCCTTTGATTCCCTCGTCCTTTCCCTTGCCTGCTATGTGTTCAAGTTCACGGATTACGATCTCTGGGATTAAAATTTCAATATCTTCTTTTTCCGGCATATCCTTCAAAAATTCATCGACTTTCTCGTTAATTATAACATTTGTATCCAATACAAATTTCATTTTAAATTTTTAAATTCCTTGTCCTGTGAAATTTTACTTTCCTCGGGATGTTCCTGCTTTTGATACTTTGAGTCCCGGTTTATTCCGTAAGGTCTTTCCGCAGGTGATGTCATTTTCTCAAACACAATCTGGCATATTCTCATCTTTGCATATAAAGCTACGGGCATTTTTCCCAAATTTGAAATTTCAAGTGTGATTTTTCCTTCAAATCCAGGGTCAATGTAACCTGCCGTGCTGTGGATAATTAAGCCCAGCCGACCCATACTACTTCTTCCTTCTAATCGTGCCACCATATCATCCGGAACTTTAACATATTCTAATGTTGTCCCGAGCAAAAAATCACCCGGATGAACAATAAACCGCTCGTCGTCTTTAATACTTCTTAATTCGGTTATTTCAGAACTTGTTTCTGCTTTGTTTCTCGGATCTATAAAGGGCATTTCAACATACTTAAAAAGACGAAACTCGTTTCCCAGCCGCAAATCAACGGAAGACGGCTGAATTTGAAGTTCGGCATCCAGCAGGGGTTCTATACTAATATTTCCTTTTTTAAGTGCTTCTTTTATATCCTTATCTGATAGTATCATTTTAAAACTTGTTTTAAAATATGAGAGCGAAGCGAACTTATCTTAAATTTATTTTAAATTTCAATCCTCACATTCTCCTTTTTTGCTTTTCACAACCAAAACAGGTATTTTTGAATATCGGACAACATGCTCTGCAACACTTCCAAGCAGATATCTTTTTATTCCGCTTAATCCCTTTGAGCCGATAATTATAACATCATAGTTCTTTTCACTTTCTTCAATAATTTCCGTATCCGGGTTTCCGATTTTTACAATTGTATTTACCTTTACATTTTCCTTTTCTGCAATTTCCTTAAATTCATTCAAAAATTTTTCCGCATTCTTCGTTTCATTTTCTATCGCATCGGCAATTGTTGCCTGCAGCATACTGGTTCCGTCGATTCCTATAGGAACTGCCGCATAAGATATATTGCCAACGCTTATGGCTGTAACTTCCCCGTTTTCGTCTTTTGCAAGTTCTATCGCATATTTTTCCGCCCTTTTTGCACATTCACTTCCGTCTGTTGCAAACAAAATTTTTTTGAACATTTTATTGTTTTTAAATTTTTAACTTTTTTAATTCCTGTTTTTAAATTTGTAAGTTATGTATTTATTATTTAAAAATATTTCAAGTATTTTTAAAGATTGAAAATCTTGTAGATTTTCAGTATTTAAAAATTTTCCTCAAGTCATCTGTTAAAATTTTACACTCCGCAAAAGCATCATGCGGATGAATTGATTCAAAACTCTTAACCTTTACATTTATAATTCCGTTTCTTAAATTTCCATACATTTTATAAAAATTTCCCGCAACCTCTCTCACGCTGTCCTCAACAAATAATGGCTTTGCGTGTGCATTTTCAACAACAGATGCCTCTTCGGGTCGTTTTAGCATCTCAAAAATTTCAGAACTAAATGAATTTTCGCACACATCAATCAAATCCTCAAGTTCAACATGTTCGTTTTCAGACGTCTCAACAATTAATGTAATTTCCGCTCTCTGGTTATGTGTTGCCAAAGGCATTACTGATAAAATTTTATCTGTTTGCTGTTTATTAAAGAAATTTTTTAATTTTTCAGCAGTTCTTTGTTTTATTGTTTCCTGTGCACACGGACAAGCATTTAATCCAAGCACTTTGCAGCCAATCTTTTTTCTGACTTCCATATTGTGTTCTTTCTTTGTTATAATACCGGATGCGAGCAATTTATATATCTTTTCAACACTTTTTCCAAATTTATCCCGTTGCGTGCTGAAATCAGCAGTTAAATTTACTTCTGACCTTTCGGCATCATTCTGCGTCTCAATGATCTTCTTTGCAATTTCAACACAAAAGTCCTCGCAGTTATTTACCTTTTTATCTATCTTTTCTATGATTTCATCTATGCTTTCTATAATCCTTGACATGTGAATTCCTTTCCTGTCCCCTGCCAAATCCACATACGCATCTATGTCAGCATAAAGTGTATTGCCATCCCTTATTATTTGCTTTTTTATTCCTTTGCATCCGACTTTATTTAATCCCAACAAAACCAATGGTTTAGAATTTTGAACATCCAATTTTATGTCTTAAAATTTTTAAAATTTATCTTTGATAATTAAATTTATAACTTTATAAATAAAATGAAAATCCCGTTTGTGAAGATGCAGGCAGCAGGAAACGACTTTGTATTAGTGAACGAATACGACAAAATTTTAATTCCCGAAGATAAAAAGTCCAACTTTGTTAAGAAAATTTCAGACAGGCATTTCGGAATAGGAAGCGACGGAGTGATATTTTTACAAAAACCGGATAAGGATGCGGATGCAAAATTTCACTTCTTTAATCCGGACGGAAGTATTGCCGAGATGTGCGGAAACGGAATAAGATGTTTTGCCCGATATTTTTATGATTTTATTGAAAAGAAAAATTTTATTAAAGCAGATACACTGAAGGGAATATTAAATTTGGAAATTTTTCCGAAAAAGACAAATAAGGACTTTGAGGTTAAGGTAAATTTGGGAAAGGTATTAGAATTTAGCGAGATGAACGCCCGCGGATTTAGCGGATATTATGTTAATGTCGGAAATCCGCATTTTATTACTTCATGGAGCGATGTTGATTATGTAAATGTGAAGGAATTGGGAAGGGAAATAAGAAATTCCAATGTGTTTAAGAACGGGGCAAATGCGCATTTTATCCAGCGCCTTGGCGATGATGAATTCAGAATAAGAACTTATGAAAGAGGGGTTGAAGATGAAACACTTGCCTGCGGGACGGGAATTTGTGCCGCATCTTATGCTATGTATAAAAAGCACGGGAAGAAGAAATTTTTAATTCACGCGAGGGGTGGGGATTTGAATGTAGAGATAAATGAAAATAATGCAGGAGAAGAAGAAATTTTTTTGACTGGGGGTGCAAAGTATGTTTTTGAAGGGAAGGTGAAATTTAAGGTCTGAAAAATTTATTCCATAAATATGTTATCAGACAAAAAATAAGATATGTGTAAAGAACCACCACAAAAAACACCGCAATTAATGCAAATGCGAACCAAAAAATCTCTGTTGCGGATACATCCCTAATATTCATAAATGCACTGAATACAACAAAAGAACCAAATTCGTAAAAAAATATTAGTATAATTGGGAGAAGCGCTATTAAGAAATACTTCTTGTTGATTCTGTCTTTGTAATGATAAGCAGAAACCACTGCACAAGAAAGGAGATAAAAATAAATCGCTTCAAGCGGATAAAAATACGGTGGACAGAATAGACAGAAACCGATATAGTTAAAAGGTGCTGTCAGTATTCCGAGAGGTATCATTAGAAAAATCCATGTTGTCCAAAAAGGAAACGGAGCTAAAACATCATATAAAGGCGGCTTTGGAGGTATATCTGAAAACGCCCAACTCTGAATACTGCCGCCAACGGCAATAAATACGAATACCCCAAAGATTAAAATCTTTTTCCAATCTGGCTTTAAAAATTCTTTAATTGTTTTTCTATTCAATTTAAATTTTTTCTCCTTTAACTTCTTTAGGTTTCTCCTTAACATTTGTGCCTTTGGTATTTTTTTTCCTTCCGAATAAAAAGTAAAGAACAATTATCACAACAATTACCAGCAGAATTAAAGGCAGTAAATTTTGCGGTTCTTCTTTTGGTTTTTCTTTTCCATCACTTACATTATTTATTATGTTTGTCTCATTTGTAGTTTTTTCTTCCTTCGTCTCTTTCGGAACGCATTTATGTTCTTCCGGTTTTTCATTGCTTGGACATTCCAATTGCATACATTTGTTATTTTCACATTTCTCATCACTTTTACAATCCTTGTTACTATTACAAAATCCATCTTTCAGTTTGCACTTATTGTTTGCACATTTCTCAGATTTTGGACAGTCGCTGTCATTTAAACATTCAACACATTTATGCTCATAAATTTTACCACATTTTAACTTTTCACATCCCGCATTTTTACAACTTTCATCATCGTTGCATTCATCATTTGATTCACATTTACATTTCTTACTGCATCCGTTCGCATTGAGGTCATTCCATCCGCCGGGAATATCACAACAATTATCATTTCCGCTCGATCCCATCCATTTTGAAGAATCAAAATCATAATCCTTATTCCAGCATACCTTATTTTTATATATAAAATTTTTACTTCCGATGCTATATATTCCTTTACGATTTGATGTAATTAAATTTTCAGATATGTTGTTGTCAGAGGAGTAATCAATATATAAACCATAAGAAAACACATTGTTTTTTATCTCATTATTGCTTATTAAATTTTCGTTTGACTGGGAAATTTGCATTCCGTATTTTTGGTTTGAATTTGCCTCGTTTTTTGATATGGTATTTTTTGACGAATGTAAAAGAAATATTGATGAATCCATACATTTGCTTGCTTTATTTTCTGATATATCATTTCCGGAAGAATATTCTATTTGTATTCCGACATTACATCCGTTAACAAAATTTTTATTGAGAGTATTATTATTTGATTCCTTTAAAAATATTCCTCTTTCTTTCCTGTCGTTCGCATTATTGTTTTTTATTAAATTTTGAGCGGACTTCTCCAGGAATATTGCAGTCACACTATTTCCGGTGATGCCTGTAAGGTCGTTGTTGCGGATAGAATTCCCATTAGAATTTAAAAGATGTATTCCTGTCAATTCCATATTTTTAAGGACATTGTTTTCAAGAGCGCACTTTGTTCCTTCCTTGATGTAAATCCCTTCATATCCGCTGGAAAATTTATTATTTGTTATTTTTATGTTTGAGGAGGAATAAATATTTACTCCGTTTCTGAAATTTATAAAATTGCAGTTTTTTATTGTCATGTCCTTTTTGTCCCTTAAATACACTCCGTAAGTGTTTTCGTCCTGGCCGCAAGACGAACATCTTTCTATTTTATGGTTATTGCAGTCAAAAATTTTGCCGCTTCCGAATGCGGGATTGATAATACAACTCGCACCGCTTTTTCCCATTACGGACTCATCCAGGTCCCTCGTAAGCTGAACAACAGAACATGCTCCGTCATCTAATGCCTTTGTGCAGTCCTCACAGTGAGTGCATTTGCACAAATTATTTTCCATTTCATAAGCACTTACATTCATCGCAAAAAACACAAAAAATATCAAGACGACAATCAATCCGGATTTAAAAAATATTTGGTTCATTTTGAACGGTTAAATTAAATATTATAAATTAAATTATTTTTTTAAATTTTCTCCCCCTTTAACTTCTTTAGGTTTCTCCTTAACATTTGTGCTTTTGGTATTTTTTTTTCTTCCGAATAAAAAGTAAAGCACGATTATCACAATAATTACCAGCAGAATTAAAGGCAGTAAATTTTGCGATTCATCTTTTGGTTTTTCTTTTCCATCACTTACATTATTTATTATGTTTGTCTCATTTGTAGTTTTTTCTTCCTTCGTCTCTTTCGGAACGCATTTATGTTCTTCCGGTTTTTCATTGCTTGGACATTCCAATTGCATACATTTGTTATTTTCACATTTCTCATCACTTTTACAATCCTTGTTACTATTACAAAATCCATCTTTCAGTTTGCACTTATTGTTTGCACATTTCTCAGATTTTGGACAGTCGCTGTCATTTAAACATTCAACACATTTATGCTCATAAATTTTACCACATTTTAACTTTTCACATCCCGCATTTTTACAACTTTCATCATCGTTGCATTCATCATTTGACTCACATTTGCATTTTTTGCTACATCTGCTTGCATTTATGTCATTCCATACGCCCGAAATATCACAATAATTGTTGTATCCTTCGGATTTCATCCAGTCCGAAGAGTCAAAATCATACTCTTTATTTCGGCATACTTTATTTCCAGATATAAAATTTTTACTTTGTGTGCTGTGTATTCCTGCACGATTTGATAAAATTAAGTTTTCCGATATATTATTATCTGATGAGTATTCAACAGACAAACCATAAGAAAATATATTATTTTTCATTTCATTCAGGGTTATTAAATTCTTATCTGACCTGAGAAGTTGTATTCCGTATTTTTTGTTTGAATTCACATTATTTTTTGATATTTTGTTTTTTGAGGAATATGTGAGTAAAATTGCTGATTCCTGACAGTTACTCCCTTTATTTTCCGATATATTATTGGATGAAGAATGTTCTATTTGTATTCCGACAGTACACTCATTAACAGAATTTCCATTTATTGTATTATCATCTGATTCCTTTAAAAATATCCCCTTTTCTTTTTTTCCGTTTGCGTTATTGTTTTTTATTAAATTTTCAGATGATTCTTCTAAAAATATAGCCATTGCGGTATTCCCCTTAATGCCTGTAAGGTCATTGTTTGCGACGGTATTATAATCGGACTCTGAAAGATGTATTCCATTTTCCATATTTCCAATGACATTGCCTTCAATATCACATTTTGTTGTCCCGTTAAGATAAACACCGGTATGTCCGTTAGAAAATTTATTATTTGTTACCTTTATATCTGATGATGAATAAATACCTATTCCAATATCAAAATTTATAATATTGCAATTTTTTATGAGCATATTTTTCTTGTCTCTTAAATACACCCCGTATGTGTCTTTCTGACCACAAGTCGGGCATCGTTCTATTTTATGATTATTACAATCAAATGTTTTTCCATCTGAAAATGGTGGATTAACGATGCAACTTGCACTGCTTTTTCCCATTGTTGATTCTGTCAGGTCTATTATTAGTTGAACAACAGAACACGCTTTATTATGTAATGCATCTGTGCAATCCTCACAGGAAGTACATTTACACAAGTTGCTTTCTATTTCGTAAGCACTTACATTTGCAGATACAAACATCACAAAAAACATCAAAAATGCAATCAGTCTGGATTTAAAAAATATTTGGTTCATTTTGAACGGTTAAATTAAATATTATAAATTAAATTTATTTCACAAATATAAATTATTAAATAAATTTATAAATAAATTTAAATAGTTGTTCAATAAATTTAAATTTTATTAAATTTTATGGACCTGTAGCCTAGCTTGGACAAGGCGACAGCCTTCTAAGCTGTAGATCACGGGTTCAAATCCCGTCAGGCCCGTTTTTATTTTTATTCAATTTTTATCCTTTTGCTCGTCCTTTCTTTTGGCAGTGTTATCAGCAAGATGCCTTTTTCAAATTTTGCCTTTACTTTTTCCCGAACTATCTTTGCCGGAAGGTCTATAATTTTATGAAAAAGACAAAATTTCACACCTCGTTTATTTTTAATCGTCGTTTTTATTATGGTCTTTATCTCAACCGCTTTTTCGCTCACCTTTAAGTCAATATCCTCTTTCCTGACACACGGCAGGTCAATCATCACAACAATTTGAGCGTCTGATTCGCCGATATGGACAAGCGGTTCAACATAACTTTCATTGTTAAAAATTTCAACTGCATCGTTCATTTTGTAATAAGTAACATCAATAAAATTTATACCTGAAAATTTAGCGATACATCATCGGAATTTCCTCTTCCTTCGGCTCACGCATTTTGTTTAAATTTTCCTTTGTTCTTTTCATCAAGTCGCGCGCATTTAGCCGTATTTCCTCTCCTTTCTCTATGAGTTTTTTAATGTCAATATTCCATCCGAGCATTTTGTTTAAATTTTCAATTACAACAGCAGATGATTCGGGATCGGGAAAAGCAAGGAATGAGTCCGCCAGTAAAGCTATGCCGTCTGATTTTTCCTCAAAAAATTTTCTTAAAAATAACGCATTCATTCCCATAATGACGCCTTCATCAAATAACTGTAAATTTCCCTTATTTAAAATTGCCGATGCGCGAGATGTTGTCGGAATAGCATAAGTGGCAATGTTTTTCATTTCAAGCCGGTTCTGATTTGGCATTCCGCCTATTATATAGGTCATTCCCGCTTTTTTTGCAGTGAGCCATGTTATAATTGCATTCGCCAGATCATTAAGAATTTCCAAAGGAATGGGTATTTCGGAGGTAAAGACAATTACATGCTCATTTCCGTTAATCTGTATTATGTTCTGTATCTTTTCATTATGAACCACGAGAATTGGCGGAAACAACTGCGATTCAATGTGTCCGATTTCATCTAATTTTAATTCGTCTATGATGTAGTGCGCCACTATTGTCCCGACAAGTCCGACATCGGGAAATCCGATAATAACAACCAGATTTTTAAAATTTAGACATTTCGTTTCAACCAATCTGACAGATGATTTTGTTTCCATTTTAAAAGGATAATAATTTATGATTATAAATTTAAAATTTATTAAATTTAGCAGTATTGAAAAATGGAAGATGAAAATTTCATCACGGAAAAATGTCTCCGATTTATCCTTGAGGCATCTAAAAATTTCTACCCGAAGGAATTTATAGCATTACTTTCGGAAGAAAATGATGCTTTGAACGAAATTTACATAATTCCGAACACTACCTTTGGCGATACATTTTCCTCAATTGATTTGTGGATGGTTCCGATAGGAATTAACGCAATTGGTTCCATACACAGCCATCCGAATGAATGTTTCACTCCGTCTCGGGCGGATTTAAATTTTTTTGAAAAATACAGAGTAAATTTGATAGTGAAAAAGCCATATAAATGTCTTGAAGATGTGGCAGCATACAACAAACACGGAAAAAGAGTGAATCTTTGCATAAAAAACGAATTCTAAAATATTTTCAGGTTTTTAAATATGTTTTCTTATTGTTTCTTTTAGTTTTTTACTTTCATATTTATCCTTTAATATTTCAATAAAAATTTCCTTGATGTTTGCATCTTCCTTAATTAATGAAGATAAATAGAATGCTGCTCTTCCTCGCACGAATTTGTTTTCTCCCTTGTTCTTTAATACCTCAATAAAAATTTCCTTGATGTTTGCATCTTCTCTGAGTAAGGAACATAAACCATTTGCTGCACGTTCTCGCATCAATTCGTTTTCTCCCTTGTTCTTTAATATCTCAATAAATTTTTCATATGTCTCTTTTCCTTCATCCCTTAATAATGTTTTTTCAAAAATTTTCTCTATTATTTCCGCCCTTACATCCACAACATCCATAAATTCAAAAGATTTATAAAGCCATTTATTTCTAATCATATTTATTACTTTTTTGCCAACATCTTTTTTAACACCTAAATTTTCGGCAACAATTTTTCCGGCAAGTATCAAATCTCCTAATTTTTCACTTTTCATTAAACTTTCAACAATTCTCGTTACTTCTTCTTCCCTTCCGTCAACGATTCCAAGCCATCCTGCTGTAAGCAAAAAAACCTCTGTCCATCTCGGATCCTTGCTGTATTTTTCTAAATATTTATCATATTTTTCTTTCATTATCAACGCTCTTGCAGCCAAAAATTCTTCAAATGATAAATGTCTGAATCCATAATAATCTCCTCCTTTCGGAATAATGATTTGTGTTTGCTCGGCAAGATACTTGAAGAATTCAATTGTTGTGTTTCTTGCTTCATTTTCTGCAATCCCTCTTTCTTTCATTATTTCAATGAGCTTTTCTTTAAGTTTCTCTTCCTTTCCAATTCCTCCAGGACAATTTTCGTGCATCCATAAAGCCATGGGAGCAAGAACTTTTTCACCTTCTTTATAGTCCTTTGCTTCTACCAACGATTTACCTCCAATATTTCTTGCCATAACCCATGTCTCAAATAATGTTTCTGTGATAATTCTGTACAATTCAACCCTGTATCTTGGAAGTTTAAACCCGCTTTTTTGAACCAAACAAATTAATGATAAAAGGAACGGATTCCTCGCCAAATCCTTTATATTTTTATCTTCGTTTATTGAATTTATTAATTGTGTTGTATTGGAATCCACAATCTTTTTAATTGCACTTTCAGGCATACTTTTATTAATCTTTTTTTCAAATGCCATAAACCAATTATCCACAAATTTTTTTATCTCATTGTCATCTAACTGAGAAACATAGTATTCGGTTATTGAATCAATGTTTATTCTTTCATATCCAATAATTCTGCTTGTTATAATAAACCGGTTATTGCCGTACCTTTTTATAAATTTTTCAATATTTTTTACTATTGAAAATCTTCCCTGATATGTGGGAACTTCATCAATTCCGTCAAGCAAAATTATACATTTTCCTTTATCTAAATTTTCCTTAATAAATTTTTCCATATTTTCTATTCCCTGAGTTTTGAAGTAATCACAAATGGCATCAAGGATGTACTTATTTCCATTTTCCATTAAAGTGTATATCGCAGAAACAGGAACAAGAATTGGAAGTAAGCATTCCTCAAAGCCAAATTTTTCATAGATCTTTTTCAGTCCTCTTGAATACATAAGTGCAATATATTTGAGAATGGTTGTCTTTCCTGCACCAGGATCGCCTAAAATTACAATGTGTTTGTCTGTTTTAAGCACATCAAGAAAATTACGCGACACAGCAGTTTCTCTTATATTTTTTATAGTTTTCTCTTTTTCAAGTTCCCTTTCCAGCAATTCGGGAGTAAATATTCTTTTTTCTGCTTTTGTCAATCTTATTGGAAAAAATCCTTCTTCAAGGTCTAAAGTCGGAATCTTTTCTATCTGCCTTATACCTGTAACTAGTAAAGTTGTATTGGAACTTTCAATAAATTTAATGTAATTAAAATAATCTTTTGACCAATCATCCCTTTCATCCAAAAATTCCTCTCTTTTTACTTTATCCTTCTTTTCAACGGGATAAATAAAGGTTAGCACATTATCTCTTTTTGTTGTTCCGCAAATTTTAAATTTATGCCTTAATTCCTCTGAAAGTCCAAAATAAACATTTTCAGTAATTAAAATCGAATTTTCCGGACATGCAGAATTAATATGTCCTGTAAGTGAAATTTCATGCGAAGTTATTTTTCCCAAATCCTTCCCAGCTTCAATAATTCCCGAACCTATTGAGATTCTTGCAGAAATCTCTACATCAATTCCTGTTCTTAAGTCCGCGATACATCTTATTGCCGCCTGGACAGCATTATCTTCAATTGCTTTATTTTCCTCCGAATAAAAGAAAAAAAAGAAATTTCCCTCGCCGCTCCATCCCTTTCCTATGCCTTTAAAATTTTCAAAAATTCTGTCAACCGTATCCCTGTAAAAATTTATCCTTCTCCCTGCTTCTTTTTCTCCCAATGTTTCAATGAGTTTTGTTGAACCGACATAATCAATGCAAACAAATACGGCATACTTTTTTCCTTCTTTCATTTCTTCATTCCCCTCGTCACTCATTTTCATCATTTTCTCTCTTTTTATACAAAATGATTATAAATTCCTCTCCTTCTTCTTTAATATCCGGCTCTATTCCGGATAAATCTTTCATTTCTCTTATAATCATACGTATCCCCAGCCCCAACTTCTCCATATATCTATAATCATTGAGGAATTGGGCAATTAAATGATTTCTGCGAACGGACCTTCCGATTTTTATATTTTCTATAGTTATGCTGTTCGGCAATTTTCCCGGGCTTTTTATTTCAAGCCGGTCGTTAAAAAGAAAAACCATAATTTTAGATCCAAAAATAGTATAGTCCCTGTGAGCACACGCATTTACAATTGCCTCCCTTATGACATCGCAGGGATATAAGACCTTTTCAACCCTTTTTAAGCCCTGTATTTCTGATTGTTCAGGTAAATTTAAGTTAATAATATTCACCATTTCTTCTATATTCTTAACAAGTGTTCCTTTTAATTCTTTTCTATCTGTCAGTTTACCTGAAATTTCATTCCCGTCAAAATGTGCAAACATCATTCCTGACTGGGGAAGAAATTTTGCAGGTTCTTTCCCGAATAAAAGAATACCTGCCACAGAGCATAAAATTTCTCCTTCAACATTACAGAGGATTCCCGCATTAATAAGTATGTTTGTCCTTTCATATTTATTCATTTTAGAGGTATCTATATTTCTCTTTTCTATAAAATACTTTTCTATCTCTTTTATATCAAGATCTTCAGGTTTGCTTCCGAAAACCGGATTCTCTTCATAATGAATCATCCCCGATGCCTGAAACAACCTCTTTAACTCTTCCCTCGTTGCCTCTCTCTCCGTTGTTCCCACCCTGATATAATATGTTTTTCTGTCATCTTTGAAGACATAGTACGGCTTATCAATTCCGCGAACCTCCAAAACAACGACATACTTTCCGTCAACAAAAACCGTCTCATATATCGGAATTATTTCCGGCTTTACAACACTCCTGCATTTATTCATAATCTTTTCCTCAATATCTTTTAACTCCTTCTCATCAATCCCCACAATATCCTTATCATCACTAACCCCGATCAAAATTTTCCCACCCCTTAAATTTAAAAATGCGACGATTTCCTTCTCCAGGGGCAATTTATAGGTGAGTGTTTCTTTAAATTCAACGGTAGAACTTTCTCCGTTCCTTATTATTTCTTTGAGTTTTTCTGCATCCATGTTGCCAATAGTGAAATTTAATTGTAAAATTTAATTGTAAAAATAAGTAATTATATTTGTAAGATAAATTTTTTACATATAAATTTAAACATAAATAAACCTAAATTTAGAAATTTAAAATGGATTCCAAAATAATCCGCGATCCAATCCACAAGGACATTGAATTAACCGAAGCTGAATTAAAAATTTTAGACACTCCGCAAATGCAGCGACTGCGGAGAATAAAACAGAACGGACTCGCTTATATTGTTTATCCTGCTATGAATGCGACAAGATTTGAACATTCTCTTGGTGTGATGTATCTGGCAGGAAAAGTTGGTATGCACTTAAATTTAAGTAAAGAAGACACACAGGATTTGCGTCTCGCGGGATTACTGCACGATACGGGCCACCTTCCGTTCTCGCATCTTTTAAAAATAAAAAATTTCTCTCATGAGGAAAATTCCGCACGACTTATAAAACAAAGCGAAATTACAGACATATTAAATTTTTACGGAATTAATGTAAACAAAATCACAGACCTTATATTCGGAAAAGGCATTTACGGAAAAATTATCTCATCGGATATTGATGTTGACAAGATGGACTATTTAATCAGGGATTCGTATTATGCAGGAGTTGCTTACGGGATTATTGATATTGACCGGATAATCGGCTGCATAAAATCGGACAAAAAAAATTTAGTCATTGACGAAGGCGGATTGGAAGCAGTAGAAAAATTGCTCATAGCGAGAAATATGATGCACCAGACGGTTTACAGACATCACACAAAACGGATCGCCGAAAAGATGTTTTCAAGGGCTTATGACTATGCAAAAGAAAATTTAACAATTGAAAAATTATCGGAAATGGATGACTGCGATTTATTAAATTTTCTGGAAAATAAATCTAATGAGAGTACTGCAAATCCATACATAAAAGAAATTTTAACCCGCATAAAAAACAGAAATTTATTCAAGCGGTTTTATGTCGCGAAATACGAAGAAATAGGGGAAATTTTTTGTGGAGATGTTAAAGACGATGAGAAAAAATTTGAATGCAAAATTTGCGATGCATTGAACATTCCTTATGATTATCTGCTCGCTGATTTGCCGGAAATACGGCTGAAAGAATACGATGCGATGATTGCTTCAAATAATGAAATTTACAAAATAGAGGAAATTTCAGAACTTGCAAAGGCACTGAAGAAGGCGGAAATTTCGCGGTTGAGTTTTTGCATTTATGGGGAGGGAAAATATGCTGACAGGCAAAAGGAATTTGTTCCTGAGAAATTTATACCTTTTAAACAGCGGAAACTGGAAATTTAAGAAAAATTTCTGTCAAAATTTGGTGCTGACCCACTAAAATTGGGATAATTAATGTTTGTCTATAGGTTTTGTGGCAATCAGATTCCAAAAAGGGAAAAATATTTTATTCTTCCTATAATTATG
>JAGWDQ010000086.1 GCA_018260615.1 Candidatus Altarchaeum sp. | reverse complement strand
TCCTCAATTTCCGCAATTTTAAGGTATTCGTCAAGGAAGTTCTTTAATTTTTTAAGTTCCATTTTAAAATTTTAAATTTTTCTAAGGTTTACTTTTTCTTTCTTTTCGGAGTGCTTTCTTTCTTTTTCTAAAAGAAAGAAAAGTTCATTCTTAAGGTATTCGTCAAGAAAGTTCTTTAATTTTTTAAGTTCCATTTTAAAGTATGTTTAACATAAGAGAGCGAAGCTAACTTATTTTAAAATTTTAAATTTTATCATTATCTTTGGCCAATTGTTTTCCTGAAATTCTAAATTCCATCTCGCTTAACATTTTGGAATTTGTGGTGCATTCACTCCAAAATATAATAAGTTCCTATTCAGTCACATCTTTGCCGAAGCTTGCTGAAGTTTGTATTTTCTTGCGGTAGTGCCACCATCAGCAAAGATTATGCCTTTCTTTATCATGTCATTTAAATCATATCTTGCCCGTCCCAAATATTTCTTTTTGCGTCGCATTTGCGTCGCATTTGCGTCGCATTTACTTTAAAACATAATAAATTCCTCTTCCAATACTTTTTTGTCCGATTATGTTTTTTGATTTAAGATAAGATAGTTCTCTTACGGCCGTATCTTTAGATATATTAAGAATATTCATACAAATACCTCTCGTTATTCTGCTGTTTTCTTTCAAATATTCTACAATCTTTTTCTGTCTTTCACTTAATTTCTTCTCATACTCATCTTGTTCCATCTTACGCATATCTGCCCCATACAGAACAACAATTACCGAATTCCCAACTTCCATGAATAAAGGCAGTTCTGGTTTTAGGGGGTGATTTTTTACCAAATTCAAAACCCTGTTAATTCCGTCACCTATTGACTCAATATATCTTACTTTACTCATCACATCTACAATAGTAGGGTTTCTGGAGCATTGCATATCAGCAATGTTTTCAGGAGTTATCCCAGGTGGAAAACCCCCGGGATTATTATACTCTATTCTGTTTTTAAACAACCTGATAATAATTCTGCTGCCCACAACAGAATAATCTCTGTGAGCAACCGCATTTACAATTAACTCTCTTATAGCAAATAAAGGATATTGTGAAATTTCTTCCCTCGGTATTTGTCCGGGAATCAATACCGATGCTATTTGAATATGTTCTCTGATGTACTTATTTGTTTTGTCTATCAGGTCAAAGAGATTACCATAAAAGTCCATTATGTCCAAATATCTATCAGAGACCTCATCTCCGGGGTATCTTATAACAGTTATCCTGTTATTCGGAAAAAATTTATGTGGCTCTTTTCCAAACAGAAGTATTCCTGAGTTATTTACTGCGCCATTTTTCAAACATTTAAAATTTTCCAGCAATTTCTTATTATCAGTCAATATTTCTCTTCCGGACAAATATCTGTAAAGTGATTTGAACCATTCCACCCTTTCCCAGTCAATATCATCCAATGTTGCTCCTTCACAAATCATGGAATCCCACAGGAATTCTTTACCTTCTAAAAAAATCCTTCTTAATTCATTTACATCCATTTTTGGGTTTGTCCTCCCGACTCTTTTAAATGCCACAGGAATTTTATTGAGCGTTGCAAATACCGGTTTAACAGGACTTTCTTTTACTTCAATAGACAGCACATTTTTTCCTTCAAGGTCTATCATTTCAACAGACGGAAATATTACCGGATCAGTATTTTGCTTTATTTCATTACCTAAATTCTCAAGTTCTCTTCCCCTAACTTCAATTCCAACAATACTCTTTGCAGTGCCATCTTTATTTTCCTCTATTCCAACAAAGATATTTCCTCCTCTGGAATTCGCAAAGGCCGAAATTGTTTCAAGTATTTCTGTTCTTTCTGCCAGTGATTTTTTGAATTCAGTCCGTTCTGATTCGCCTTTTTTGATTAATTCGCCAATGTTCATTTGCTTTTGGATATTAATTTCTTTCATTTTTCAGGATGCGATTTAAAATTTCATTTATCGCCAGCAAAATTTCTTAAATTTTTTTTAAATTTCAGTCATTTCTGATAAATTTATCGCAGCCATAAAATTTTAAATTTTACACGATCTCTAATTCAACATTAAAAGGAATAATACCTCTTTCATAGCCCTCATTCAGTAAAATTTTTATAGCCCTGATATCATCATCGCCTAATTCAATTGTCCGGTCATTCACATACATATCAACAAATTTCTCAATCTTATTAATGTCACTTAAATTCCGGGCAAATTTTGATGCGTAATTGATTGCCTCTTTCTTATGTTCTATGCTATATAAAATGCTTTCCTTTAAAATTTCGGAAATTTTTCTTGCGTTCTCAATTCCCAAGTCCTTTCTGATGACATTACATCCCAAAGGAACAGGTAAAGAATACTTTTCAAACCACCATTCTCCCAGATCCAGAATTTTAAATAAATTTCTTTCGGAGTATGTGATTTGTCCTTCGTGAATTATCAAACCAGCATCAATTTCTCCTTTTTCAACTGCGTCTGTAATTTTATCAAACGGCATGAAAACCGGCTTAAAGTCGCTTTCAAAAATTTTTAACAATAAATAAGCAGTTGTCAATTTTCCCGGAATTCCTATACGGCTGCCTTTTATCTCTTTGGTCTTTGATTTTGAAACCAGAACAGGTCCGTATTTGTATCCTATACTTGCACCGGTTTTCACCAGATAATAATTTTTGGCAACATAAGGATAAGTATGAAAAGATATGGCGGTTGCTTCATAAATAAAATTTAATACCTTGTTATTTAGCGTTTCAATATCGCTTAAAATTCCGGCGATTTCAAAGCCATTGGTTTCTATTTTTTTCTCCTCAATTGCATAAAACATGAATGCATCATCCGCATCCGGGGAATGGGCAAAATTTATTTCCATCTTGAAATTTTTCTAATGTTTACTTTTTTCTCTTTTCGGATAGTTTTCTCTTTTTTTAAAAGAGAAAAGTTCGAATGCATCATCCGCATCCGGGGAATGGGCAAAATTTATTTTCATTTTAGAGTGTTACATTTATTTTTCCAGCCAAAATCCTTTTTCCTTTAATTTTTTACTTACAAAGTCCTTAACTTTTTCGGTAATTTCTATCGCTTCTTTTGTTTCTTCAATTGAAGGGAAGTAAAATTCATCACCATATCTTATTTCTACCGCATAGTGTGTTAATTCATCAGTATTAATGTCAAACAACTTTTCAAAGTCCTTATCTATTTCAGAGCAACTTTTTATAAGTTCTCCTATATCGTGCGTTCTTCTTATTTCTTTATCATTGAAAATAAGATATGCTTTTAGATATTTTTCAACGCATTGTTGCATATGAAAACAGATGGCATCTGTTGCTGGATTTTCTGTCTGCATTTCATCTTTACCCACTTTTAAATCACTCTCCGCTTTGGTTATCCAGTTTTTTATTGTTTCAGGATTCATATTTCCACCCCCTCTTTTATTACATAATATATTAAATAGCCAACATCCTTTATTCTATTTTCAACTACTGATTTTGACTGAAGCAGTATATCATTTGGTATTTTTGCTTCTATAAGCTTTCTTTTAATTTGGGTGATTATTTTTCTTTTTTTAGCAAAGTTCATATCTTCTCTTAATATAATATAAAAATCCCAATCGCTATCCCCCCCAAAATCGCCTCTTGCCCTGCTCCCAAATAAATAAATCTTCTCCATATTTAATCCCCATTTCTCAATTTCGCAGGTAATTATCCTTTTTGCAGTTTTAATTATTTCATTATGATTCTTCATTTTTTCCCGGATGAAAGGCACATATTTGTTTGAGCACAGTTATATAAATTATAAACCTTTTCCCCTATAAATTCTTAAATTTTTATTTTTTTGTGTTTAATAAATTAATTATTTTATGAATGTTTAGTGCAAAAAGTCAGTAAAATGACTATAATTTAATTTCCTCACGAAATGCTAATGTTTTTCCTCCTGGTAAAATCTCTTTCTTTAAATTTATTTCTATTGTCATTTTTTCTTTTCTGACTGAAATTGTTTTAATCCACCTTCAATGCATCACTTATCACATTCATTTCTATCCCCGTTGTTTCACCCCCCACAAAAACATTTTTGGAATTTGCTACAATCCCTGACCGCACATAAGGAAAGCCCAAATTTACACTTCCCGCTTTTCCGTCAATTCCAAAAATTTCCCTGATACCTTCCAAATTGTCCTCTGCATCAGGATGTGCTAAAAATCCCTTATTTGTCACAACTAAACAGCTTCCCACCTCGGTATGCCCTCCAACAGAACCAAAAGAACAATCAACACCCAAAACATCCTTTATGTCCGTTAAATTTTTCTTTGGAATTAACTCGCTAATCAAAACATGCTTGTCATTACATGCAATTAAATTTCCCAGTGCATTAAGGTCGGTTGAAATTTTCCCGAAATTTATATCATTTTTTTTGCAAAAGTCCTTTATCTTTTTCTCTTCGTTGTTTTCTATGACATCAGGTACAAGCAAGCCATTAGAGTTTCCGACACAAAAAATTCCTGTTAAATCGGTAGAATAAATTTTTGTCCTTAAAACCGGAACATCTAATTCCGCCTCTGGAAAATCATAAGAGAGAAGACCGTATTTGTCTGTAAGCAATCCAGAGAGACCTATAAAAACATCTTTTTTGATGGAAATTTGCCTAAGCATTTTTTATTTATATTATCTTTCTTCCTGCCTACTTTAATAACCTTGCCGTTGCAATATCCCCTTCAATTTCAACATTAACTCTTATTTTTCTCGGAGGGTGCTTCATTCCGCGGGCCCATATTGCTTCATTAACATCACCTGCTATTTTTACTTCTTTTTTGGTATGCTTTTGCAAAAATTCCCTCACCATCCTTGTTGCTTTTCTTGCTCTTTTACTCCACGGTTGATTATAGACATCACTTAACGGAATAGTATAAACCTTTCCAAGTGTCTTTTTTTCCTCTGTCTTCTCTGCCTTTGCACCTTCTTCTTTGGTTTCCCTGGTTTTTTCTTCGGTTACTTTTTCCCCGGATTTTATTTCCGGCTTTACTTCTTCTTTGAGTTTTTCAGCACTTTCCACAGGTTTTGTCTTTGTTTTCTTTGCTTTCGGGTCTTCCTTATTCTTACCTTCCGGAGTTACATTTTCCTCATGCTTTACTTCTTCTTTGAGCTTTTCAGCAGGTTTTATCTTTGTTTTCTTTGCATTTGTAGTTTTTTCCTTACTTTTATCTTTGGAGGTTATCTCTTCCGTTGTCTTTGCTTCCTTTTTTATTTTTTCTGCTGTTTTTTCAGTCCCTTTTTCTTTAATTGATTTTTCCTGCGCCATTTGAAATTAGTAAAATTTATTTAAATTTATAATTTTCTTTAAAATTATGAATGCCAGATTAAAAATCTTGTTTAAATTTTAAAAGTTAATCAGATATTTCCTTAATCCTTAAATGTGGTTTTTTGATTTTTATGAAAAATTATATCAAATAATTTAAATGTTGTTTATAAAACTAAAGTATCGTCTTGTGGAATTTTTGCTATTGTAAGTATCTTCCCTGTTTTCTTCTTTGCCTCATTCCAGACGACTTTTGCATTCCCCCTGCTTGCTACCATTTTATCTCCGACCAATGCAATATACTGCCCCTTATAGTTGCCATTTTTATATTCATTTATTTCATTGGCTTTGCAGCGAACGGAGACT
>JAGWDQ010000085.1 GCA_018260615.1 Candidatus Altarchaeum sp. | reverse complement strand
TTGAGTATTTTAAAGTATAGTCGCCTTCGGGAATATCTACGAATTTAAACTTACCTGAACTGTTTGTAAATGTTGATTTTACAACCGCTCCTGTTGCTGATGATGCATTTATTAATTCAACTTTTACATTTACCGCAGCTGTTTGTGGTCCGGAACAGTCATCCGTTGTTTCATCTGCCGTTACGGTTCCGTTTATAACTGCAACCTTGCACATTTCCTGGGTTCTCTGCTCGCTGTAATTATACATATAATTTAAAACATCCGATGCATTATGTCTCGGGATTAGTCCTGACCCTGAGTATTTTAATGTATAGTCGCCTTCGGGAATATCTACGAATTTAAACTTACCAGAACTGTTTGTAAATGTTGATTTTACAACCGCTCCTGTTGTTGATGATGCATTTATTAATTCAACTTTTACATTTGCCGCAGCTGTTTGTGGTCCGGAACAGTCATCTGTTGTTTCATCTGCCGTTACGGTTCCGTTTATAACTGCAACCTTGCACATTTCCTGGGTTCTCTGCTCGCTGTAATTGTATAGGTAATTTAAAACATCAGATGCATTGTGTCTTGGAATCAGCCCTGATCTTGAGTATTTTAAAGTATAGTCGCCTTCGGGAATATCCACGAATTTAAACTTACCCTGTCCATCAGTGTAGGTTGTGTTTACAACCGCTCCTGTTGTTGATGATGCATTTATTAATTCAACTTTTACATTTGCCGCAGCTGTTTGTGGTCCGGAACAGTCATCTGTTGTTTCATCTGCCGTTACGGTTCCGTTTATAACTGCAACCTTGCACATTTCCTGGGTTCTCTGCTCGCTGTAATTGTATAGGTAATTTAAAACATCAGATGCATTGTGTCTTGGAATCAGCCCTGATCTTGAGTATTTTAAAGTATAGTCGCCTTCGGGAATATCCACGAATTTAAACTTACCCTGTCCATCAGTGTAGGTTGTGTTTACAACCGCTCCTGTTGTTGATGATGCATTTATTAATTCAACTTTTACATTTGCCGCAGCTGTTTGTGGTCCGGAACAGTCATCTGTTGTTTCATCTGCCGTTACGGTTCCGTTGATAATAGCTGCTTTGCACAATGTCTGATTCCGTTCATACCCATAACCAACTGTGTAATTAAGAACATCAGTATCATTATGAACTGATATGTACTCTGATTTTGAAAATCTCAATGTGTAATTACCAGGCATTACCTGTCCGTATCCCGCACAAATTTGTCCGTATTCAAACAAGAAAAATCCATTATTATCCGTATAATTAATACAAACAACCTGATCATTTGACTTATTAATTAACTCGACCTTTGCCCCAAAAGATGTTGTATCTGGTCCCGGGCACTCATTTGTCGTTGCCTCTGTCACATATCCCCTTATATTTGCTGCTTTACACAATAAAAGATTCGGAAGTGAAAGAACACTGAATCCATTATGAGATAAATTTATATGATTAGGTATTTTTCCTACTGCTTCAACATAAACAGTATAATTTCCTTCCGGAATATTAGAAAACTTATAATCTCCGGTATCATTTGTTGTTGTCCTTATAATTTCATCGGTATTAGTAGTAGTTCTATTCTTTAATATCACAGTTGCATTTTTAATTGGTGTAACATTATCTTCACATTCAACAACTTTTCCAATAACTCCATTGTTTCCAATTGTTACCTTTACATTTACATTTATATACTTTACTTGCGAAGGTGGACTTGTATTATAAACATAACTTATATTTACTGTTCCAGTATAATTTCCTGCCTTTGTTCCTGCCGGAACATTCATTGTAAATGTTACATTCTCAAGATTTGGCTTTAAAACCTGCGTCTTATCCCAGCTTATTGAACCTGATGGAATTGGACTTCCTCCCGAACAATTAGGTGTATCAGTTATATTGCATATTAAATTAGAAAACACAAACTGAATATTTAAATTTGACGCATTTGTTGCATCAAAGGGTAACTTTGCGGTTGTACTACTTCCATCTGTCGTTGGATCAAATCCTACAAAACCCATGCAATAACCGGTATTGTTTATCGGACAAACATACTCAAAAGTCGGAAGTGACAATACGGTTAAATTTGAATTTGCAATTATAATATATATTAATCCTTCTTCGGTCGTATACCTTATAGTAATATTTCCACAGTAACTCCCTGTTTTATCATTTTGAGGTTGATAATTCGCTTTTAATGTCAAATTCTTTTCATCACCTTTATTTATTTCTCCTATTGTATTACAATTTACACATGTGAAATTTTCCTTACTTATTTTTCCAGGTGTGCCATTACATAGAACATAATCTGTAAAGTTAACTAATACATTTATAATTTTATTGTTGTCAAGTTTTAGTGTTGAGTAATTTATCTCATTACTTAAGCCAAGATATTGCCCGGTACCATCATCAAAATTTATATTCATGCTTGCATTTCCACTGTAATTATAAGTCGTTGTCGCACTAATTACTGTTAAATTTGATGAATAAATTGACTGGTAAACAAAGACCTGCCCGTAAAGTTTAATTGTTATATTTCCAGCATAATTTCCCGGAACTGCATTGCCCGGATAATGTGCGGTTAAATTTAACTCCCTGATTTGGTTTGGCGGAATTGTTAAACCCGCACAATTTGTACAAGAGAAATTTCCGCCTGATATTTTATTTGTACCATTATAATAATCTGTAAAATTTACTTCAACCATTAAAATATTATCATCAGGGGCCGTAACATTTAAAGACATTGTTCTGTTAAGTCCCTGATATTGTTCTCCAAATGATATTGCGCCAATGGTTTCATTTCCCCTGTAATCACTTATTATGTTCCTGTCTTTAACAGATAAATTTGAACTTCTCTTTTCTGTATAAACCGGCCCTCCTTCAGTAATATATATTATTGTCACATTTCCCCAATATGTCAAATTTGATGCTGCATCAATAGGAACACTCGCTAAAAATTCTACGACTCTATCTGCGTTAGCAGGAATCATGTTTGTTGCAGTTATTGCACTGCAATTCGTACAGTTAAAATTTCCGTTTGAAATAATATATGTAGTACCATTATAATAACCGGTAAATTGAACGATTATTTCTTTTATCGGATATGGTAAGGGGGTTGTTGTGAAATTTAAAGACGAATTTGTACCCTGATATTGTGCGCCAAAATCAAGAAGGAGTGTTTCGTTTCCTCTGTAGTCCAGTAATGGCGAAGACGAGACATTCATATTTGAATTAGACACATAAACATAATGCATTGGAATGACTTCGTCACACACAAAAGTAATGTTTGTCTGTCCTGTGTATGTGCCATTATATCCTTCCGGGAAATTTGCCTGTAATGTAATGTTTTTTGTTTGATTTGCTGAAATGTTTAAGTTATTGCAATTTAAACACGAAAAATTTCCTTTCCCCACTGCAGGTACTGTTCCATTGCTATGATCTGAGAAATTTACATAAACTTGTGTAACATTACACCATGAAAATACAGGAGAGGTTACATTTATTGTAGTTGATAACCCTTCATATTGGGTTCCGTAACTAATATTATCTGCATAGTTGATATTTCTGTCGTTTGCCATTGTACAGGTTGTTATGTCAATAGTGCTTTCTTTATTTGTTGTTCCATCTGACACCTTTACGTTTATAGTATGTGTTCCCTGTAAGGGCTTTATTAATCCGGAACTTAAATTCCATACTGTGCTTACATCCATAAAAGAGGTTGTTGTTCCGGTACCATACGGCACATTTATAATTGTTGAATTCAAATAAGTAGCATTTATATAGAAAGATACATTAACATTTGTTGCGTTTGTACATCCCGTATTATTTATTTTTGTATAAATGTCCATTGTTATAGGACAATCATAACTTTGGTCACAAGGTGTTGAATTGTACATACAACCATTTTTGGCAGGTGTTGTTACAGAAACAATAGTTAAATTTGCAGGTGATTGAGCAATGTTATATATTCTGGACATCTGATTGTTTGAAGGATTTGTATCAGTATAACCGCTTGGAACATTTACAGTTGCAACAACATTATGATTTCCAGGTTCAAGTTTTATAGATACCGGTGGGTTTCCATTTGTTTGATTAACGATTGTAGATGTACAATCTCCATCAGCGAGATAACCTGCACTACCAACCGGATATGAGATTCCATCAACTGTAAAAGTTACATTAAAATTAGATACAGGATTACTTCCATTATTACAAACTTCAACTGTAAAATTTACAATCTTTCTGCACGGTGAACTCGGATCATCTGACTCAATAGCAGATATATTTTTAACTAATATATCTACCTCTGTTTGCTGCTGCATCGCATACCCCGGAAATGCCTGCAAAAATATGCTGTTAAAAAGCAGCATTACATTACTATCTCCGACAAATACACTCGCCGGATAAATATAGATATTATTGATATTATTACTAACACTGACACTGCTTTCCGCCCCTGTATTTAACAAGCCCGCCATTCCTATAAATACAACCATCACTGCGGTTAATACCGCTAAAATTTTTCTTCTGTGTTCCATTTTGTAGATTACTTTAAATTTACCTTAAATTTTAAATTTTATTTTTAAATTTTGAGAGATTATTTTAATAGATTATTTTAATAAATTTGATAAATTTTATACTTTAAATTTTAGACCTTTATAAATTTTATAATTTCCGGTTTATTTTTCGTTTATGTTGCTAATGCATATAATCCCCAGCCCAGTGTTATTGCTCCGAACGCACCTCCTATTGCATAAAACCAAAACGGCGCCTCCTCATATTCGCTCATCGTTATCATTCCAAATAACCCTAATGCAAATACAAATGCCCCTACAATTGGTTTGTTCCAGGCCGTCTTTCTGTCATCATCCATATCCTGTACCTTCTTGTTTCTGTGTAATTTTATACGATTCCACTCTTCCTCTGTCTTTTCATATTTGCTGACATCTGTCATTTTTTCAGATTAAATTTATAAATTTGTTTTTGTTAAAATTAATATTTTGTTATTATTTTGTTAAATTTATAGTAAAGGGAAATATACCTCTGATGTTTAATGCGGTGCCAGATAATACATTGCAATAGTTAAATTTATTCCCGCAATAGTTGCAAATAAAATTGATAATAATGGCGAATCAAATCCGAAAACACCGCACATTACCAAAAACGCAATTCCCGCTGCCATTGCAACCGAACCCCTTACTGCAAAAGCATGTCCTTCTTTCTTACTGTGAGAAGTATATTCCTCAAATGCCTCATTCAGGTCCTTCATTGATTTATCCATTCCTTCGCTGAATCCCTTTTCCATTCCTTCGGCAATACCTTCACTTATTCCTGTTGCTATGCCCTCGGTTATGCCTTCGCCTATTCCCTGGGTTATGCCTTCGCCTATTCCGGTTGTAATGCCATCACCTATTCCCTGGGTTATTCCATCGCCTATACCTTTGGTTATGCCGTCTCCTATTCCCTGTGTTATTCCATCGCCTATACCTTTGGTTATGCCGTCGCCTATGCCCTGAGTGATGCCGTCACCTATTCCTTTGGTGATTCCGTCACCTATGCCTGTGGTTATGCCGTCACCTATTCCGGTAGTTATGCCGTCGCCTATGCCTGTGGTTATGCCATCACCTATTCCGGTAGTTATGCCGTCGCCTATGCCTGTGGTTATGCCGTCGCCTA
>JAGWDQ010000084.1 GCA_018260615.1 Candidatus Altarchaeum sp. | reverse complement strand
TACTCACACAATAACCTCGCTGTTCACCTCGCTGTTGCTCGGAGATTTTCAAAACTTCGCGTTTTGAAAATGCTCGGAGATTTTCAAAACCTTTGGGTTTTGAAAAAGCCACAAAGTCACCAGGTTACAGAATATAACTCCTTTGTGTCTCTGTGTCTTGGTGCGATTTTCAAAACGCGGAGTTTTTGAAAATATCCGAGCAACAGCGAGGTTAGAGAACAATAAAACGAACTTTCCTGTACGATAAAAAATTGCATTGCCATTGCAAATATTTGCAAATTTTAGAAATTTAACCCACATATGAGTTAAAAAATCGTAACTATTCGGAGGGTGTCAAATTACTGAAAATCTATAAGATTTTCAATCTTTAAAAATACTTTGGTATTTTTAAATTACTTGTGAAATTTTCGAAAAAAATACAAAAAATTAAAATTTTACCAGTAATTTTTTATGGGGGCGGAATAGTTACAAAAATTGTAACTACTCACGGGTTAACAAAATTTACCTGTAAAACTTTCAAAAAAACACAATTTTCAAAACGCAGAGTTTTGAAAATACACGAACGAAGTGAGCGTAAAAATCAAAAAATTTACCTGCAATTTTTTGGGATGGTGAGTAGTTACCAAAAATTCAATATTTTAATCCACTTATGAGTTAAAAATTTAGGAATTTAACCAGCATACAAGTTATTCAGGAAAAATTTAAAACCAATTAACAAAAATTTAAAAAATAACAGGCAAAAAAGATTGCCCGTCTATATTTTTACCACCTCTTATTATTTCTTGATCTTGAAAAACTTTTATATTTTGACGCTGGCCGCCTGTCGCTTCCTTCTCTGCCTCGTGATCTGCGATAATCACCTCCGTGTTCGTGTTCTGTTTCCATCATGATAAAGCTCACATGTTCAAACTGCGGGTTTTTCATTTTATGAACAGATAAAAAATTATCTCCGAAAATTCTTCTTATGTTCGCGCTATCCCTGCCGGTCAGTAAAGAAATTGCTTTTCCTTCGGTTCCCGCTCTTGCAGTTCTTCCTATTCTGTGAACATATTCCTCCGGTGCTCTTGGCAAATCATAATTTATTATCGTGCCTATATTCTTTACATCTATTCCCCGTGCAGCCACATCAGTTGCCACCAAAACATTAATTTTTCCATCCTTATATGCACCCATGATCTGATTTCTTTTATATTGTGAGACCCCCCCATGAAGCGCCTCCGAATTTATATTTTGTTTGTTGAGATTTGTATTTACCATATCAACAAAATTTCGGGTTCCGCAGAAAATAAGTGTTGCTCCGGTTTGCTCTTTTTTTAGCAGATGGACTAATAAAGAAAATTTATCGTCTTTGCTCACTTCGTAATAACTCTGAATAAGTTTTGTCCTGTCTACATATTGTCTTAAAGTAATCTTTTCCGGGTTATCAAGATATTTCTTCACTATCTTCATTATTTCGGCAGGCATTGTTGCACCGAATAATAACTTTTGGCTGTTTTTCGGAACTTCTGCGATAATTTTCTCCATATCTTCAACAAATCCCATGTCAAACATTTTATCCGCTTCATCAAGAACAAGTACTTTTATCTCATATAAATCAAAAGTTCCCCGTGAAAGATGATCTAAAAGCCTTCCGGGAGTACCGACTATTACATCACCTCTTCTTAAATTTTCAACCTGCGAGCCCATAGGCATCCCTCCGTATATTTCAACTATCTTTGTTTTTCTGTATTTTGTATATTTTCTAAATTCTTCTGCAACCTGCGTGCAAAGTTCCCTTGTAGGAACAATAACCAACATTTGTATTCCATCCTTTGGTAATATTTTTTCAAGTGAGGGCAAACCGTACGCTGCGGTCTTTCCCGAACCGGTATATGCCAAACCAATTATATCCTTCCCCTGTTGTATCAAAGGTATACATTTTTCCTGTATTTCAGTTAACTCGGTATATCCCATGTCAACTATTGCTTTCTCAAACTCCTGTTGTAGAGTTACTCCTTTTGTATTCATATTTCTTCTGTGTTTTAAATTTCGTATATTTTAAATTTTCTACAATAATAATTAGCATTTGTAGAATATATACTCATATTGGGAAGTAACGCTGCATTGTTGAGTGATAAACAGAAGTAGAACGGAAATTTAACATAAATTTCAAAATTTAAACTAAAAAATAAAATTAATACGCTCTTATATTGATTTTCATTGATAATTACCTCGCTTACGCTCGGAGATATTAAAATCCTATAAGGATTTTACTATCGCCTCACTTCGTTCGGATATTTAAAATTTCTATAAGAAATTTAAAATAACCTCGCTAACGCTCGGATATTTAAAATTTCTATAAGAAATTTAAAATGACAAAAGATATTTTCTTTGAATAATAATTAAAAATGTTAAAGTATATAATATGGAAGAATTAAGAACTTTTACGATTCAGTTAAACGAGAAAATCTGCACGGAAGGATTTTATAAAGAATCGATGGATTATTTATTTACTTGCAGACAATTTGAAAATTTGTTGCTTATTTTGCTCAAAGAGAATTATGAAAGATTTAAAGAAGGAAAAGATACAAACGATTTCAGATATTTAACTAATGCTTTTTTGATGCAGAATGTTCTTTTTGATTATGATGGCAAAGCGAAAAATGAAAAGAAATATATAACCGAGAAATATTCTCAATATCCTATTTTTCAGGAATTATTAAAAAGTGCAAAAGCAGTTGGTCATAATAATGCCCCTTCTTTGATTAGCAGGGTTAAAAATACATATACTTCTTATTTTGAACTCCTGAAAGCTTACGAAAAGAAAGAGCTCACTGAAAAACCAAACCCTCCGCAACCTAAAAAACTATCAAAAATAGTAAATTATGCAATTGATTTGAATAATGCTCATAGTGTTTCACTTTGCAGGCTTGAAAATATGAGTGTCTTTGGAATTAACCTGAATAGCGAAATGAAGTATATAATAATAAATCCGGAAATAACTGACGGCTTGAATTTAACAAAAAAGAAAATAAAGAGTGCAAAATTAGTATATTCTAACGGATATTTGTATTTACAAACAGGTTATTACAAAGAAATAAATGAAACAACCTCATTAACAAAAAAGGATGCCGGTCTTGATATTGGAATAAAAAACATTATCTCTTGTTTTGTTGATGACAATAAAACACCTTCTTTGGTAATAAACGGAGGAGATTTACAGAGTTATAACAACAAGTTTAATAATGAATTGTCCGCTCTTCAAACAGAACTAACTACAAAAGAAGTAAAGGAATGGGGGGCATCAAAGACAGGAACAAAATATCCAAAAACATACACGGAAAACGGAATAAAAATAAAGGAAGAAATAAGTGTAATGTTTGAAGAAAGGAAGAAGTATTTTAAAGATCAATTTCATAAAATATCAAAAGGAATGTTGGAATATTTACATATCAACAAAGTAACAGATTTGTATATTTCTAATACATTAGCGGAATTAAAGAATAATGGAAAATGCAAATTGAAAACAAGAGTAAAGCGAGATTTCATTCAAATTCCTTTTTTATCCTTATTTGAAATTTTCAAATACAAAGCAAAAGAATATAATATTTCTTTACATTTTGTTGATGAAGCATACACAAGCAAGACGAGTTGCATTACAGCAAACATAAACAAAGTTCAGGAAAAAAATCTCGCAGATAATCACGCTCCTTCCAAACCAGTCCCACTCAATTGGGTAGAGGGGGAGGAAGGAGATATATACAAAGGAAAAAGAACAGAAAGAGGACTTTTCAAAGACACAATTTTAAACAAGGTCTGGAATGCTGACCTGAATGGAGCAGTGAATATTTTAAAAATAGGCGTCAAAAAATCCTATGAATGGCTAAAGAATGCTCTATGGAAATTAAGCAGTCCAATAAAATGTTCCGTATGCGAGTTGCATAATACTTGTACAATAGCATCAACGGGTTTACGCTACAGAACTCAAAGAAATCAATCATTAATCATGAGTATATGAGCGAATTAATATTATGAAATTTTAAAATGGATGAAAAAGCAAAGATATCGTTGATTGTTGAAGAAGCCATGACAGGAGATGTCGGAAGAGGCAAGGTTAGAATAGATGATATTACTATGAAATTTCTCAATATCATCTCAGGCGATGCAGTTATGATAACCGGAAAATATCCTTCTGTTGCAATTTCCCTGCCTTTGCATTATGAGGATTACGGAAAGCAAATTATAAGAATGGACGGGTGGGTCAGGAGAAATACCGGCGTTTCTATAGGCGAAAAAGTTGCTCTTTCAAAAGCAGATATAAAAGATGCGGATCACATAATAATTGCACCTGTAAAAAGTAATGAGACATTTTCAAAAAATGCAACAAATTTAATTAAACAGTATCTGCAAAATACAGGAATTCCGTTAGGCGAGGGGGACTTGCTGCCGATATCCATTGGCCTGGGTGTGTGGAAAAACCTTGTTGTTGTAAAAATTATTCCGCAGGGTTTTGTTATGTGTTCGGACTATACGATTGTAGAAATCACTTATGATTCAAAAGCATATTTGTTGAAGGAAAAAGGTGCTGTGAAAGGCGTATCTTATGAAGATCTTGGCGGCTTAAAGAACATAACCCGAAAGATAAGAGAGATGATAGAACTTCCCCTTAAATATCCCGAAGTGTTTAAACGATTAGGAATTGACCCTCCGAGGGGAATTTTATTTTATGGCCCTCCCGGAAGCGGAAAAACATTGCTCGCCAGGGCAATTGCCAATGAAACAAAGGCCAATTTTATATGTCTAAATGGTCCCGAAATAATTGATAAGTATTATGGCGAGTCAGAAAGGAAATTAAGGGATATTTTTAAAGAAGCAGATGAAAAAGCACCGTCAATAATTTTTATAGATGAAATAGACAGCATAGCTCCAAAGCGGGAGGTAGTAAGAGGAGAGGTTGAAAAAAGGGTTGTTGCACAACTCTTAACATTAATGGATGGATTAGCCACAAGAAATAATGTTGTGGTTATCGGAGCAACTAACAGACAAAATGATATTGATTCTGCATTAAGAAGACCGGGAAGATTTGACCGGGAAATAGAATTTTCCGTGCCTGACACTGCCGGAAGAAAAGAAATTTTAACCATTCATACAAGAGGTATGCCTCTGTCAAAAAATATTGATTTGGATGAGGTAGCAAGAACAATTCATGGTTTTGTGGGAGCAGACATTGCAGCGTTGTGCAGAGAGGCAGCGATGGCGGCATTAAGAAGGTCGGGGGTGCTTCAAAAAATTGATATGGAAACAAAAACAAGTTTTGAAATTCCCATAGATATTTTGAATAACCTAAATATAGAAAAAGAGGACTTTCTTGATGCAATGAAAAATGTTCAGCCGTCTGTATTGAGGGAAGTGCTGATTGAAAAACCCAATATAAAATGGAGCGACATCGGGGGACTGGAAGATATAAAGCAGCGACTAATGGAAATGGTAGAATGGCCGCTAACACATCCCGAGTCATTTAAAAACATCGGAATAAGTCCTCCGAAAGGAATCATACTTTATGGCCCTCCCGGAACAGGAAAAACGATGCTCGCAAAGGCAGTGGCAACGGAAAGCGAAGCAAATTTTATAGTCATAAACGGCCCGGAATTGCTTTCAATGTGGGTTGGAGAGACAGAAAAAGGCATCAGGGAAATTTTTAGAAAGGCAAGACAATCTTCCCCGTGTATAATTTTCTTTGATGAATTTGACGCAATGGCATCTGTCAGAACATCCTATGCGTCGGACACCGGAGGTATATCAAGAACTATTGTAAATCAGATTTTAACAGAACTTGACGGAATGAAACCATTAGATGAGGTTTTCGTTATAGCAGCAACAAACCGGCTGGATATAATAGACCCCGCATTACTCCGTCCGGGAAGATTAGGGGCAAAAATTTTAGTGCATCTTCCTGATAAAGAAGCAAGAAAAAGCATATTTAATGTTCATACAAAAAGAATGCCGCTTGCAAATGATGTAAATATTGATTTACTGAATGAAAAGGCGGATGGCTTTACGGGAGCGGATATTGAAAATTTATGCAGGGAAGCAGGTCTAAATGCTTTGAGAGAAAATATAAATGCAAATATCGTGTGTATGAAACATTTTGAAGACGCAATGAAAAAGATTGCACCATCAATTCCGAAGAATGTAGCGGAATATTATCAGAATATTGATAATAAGATGAGTGAAAAGGAAAAAGAAAAGCAGAATTATATATTATAAAATTGTATAAAATTTTCATCCTTTATTTATCACCTGTAATAAATTTCCCTCTTATTTATACCTTCCAGAAGCGATTTCATAATTTCTTCATCGCTCTTAAAATTTATCTTAACTAAGTTATCATCCCTCATTAAACACGGCTTTATAAATCCATCGCTTGTGATTCGTATCTTCCTGCAGTTTTTGCAGAAATTTTGGTTTAAATGCGCCCTGACAACCTCAACAACCGCACCATCAACAAAATACTGCTTCCTGAAATTTACATCCCTGACAAAAATTTTGTCTGCCTTTCTTTCAAGTTCCTTCTCAATACCTTCAAGCGAAAAGAAAAATTTATCAAAGAAAAATTTATTTGTCGGAATAAGTTCTATTAACTGCAATATTGCGTTGTATTTTTTTGAAATTTCGAGCATTTTGCCTGTTTCATTTTCATTTATGCCTTTTAGCACGACCATATTTATCTTGAGTGGGTTTAATCCGGCGTCCTCTGCACTTTTCAGACCCTTTTCTATATTTCCTATGTTTTTTTGAAGAATGCTTGATGAAAGTGAATCACAGCCGATATTTATCCTGTTCAACCCGTTGTTTTTTAACCGGTGAGCAAATTGAGCCAGAAAAAATCCGTTTGTTGTCATTGAAATATCCTTAATGCCTTCAATTTCTGAGATTTCTTTTACAATTTCAACAATATCGTTCCTTAATAACGGCTCTCCACCTGTTATTTTGACCTTTTTTATTCCCAATTCTGATGCTGCCCCCATAATTCCTTTTATTTCCGAAACCGAAATTTCTTTATCACATCCATTTTTATCGCCCTCGCCCTCTCTGTGGCAATAAAGACAATTTAAATTACATTTCTGTGTAACCGAAAGTCGTATGTGTGTAATTTCCCTTCCGCAAGTATCTTTAACCATTTTTTATTTAAACAGGAAAATTTTTCTTAATCTGTAATTTATTCCAAATTTATCTTTGTTTTTATCAGGATGAGCGGCAAAATTTTTCAGGCGATTTAGTATTTGTTCATTATTCATAAAATTTAATATTTTGTCATCAATTCCATCTATAGACACAGGCAATTTGTTTTGTTTTTTTAAAATTTCATAAATTTTTTCCTTTATATTTGTTGCTGAAAATCCCTCCCTGTTTTCATATATTGTCGGAACGCCCAAAATTTTACAGCATACTGCCCATGTTTTCTCCCGTGTATATATGGTAACTTTACCTTCGCAATGTTTGTTTATATCCTGATGTAAAGATAAAGGATTATAACTAATTGGAACAACACAAAATTTTCCGTTTGCAATCTCTTTGCCAAAAACAATATTGAACATTTCTTTTCTTTCGTCATAAGTAAAAGGATTGTCGTAATTTGTCCAGTTTTCATCAATAATTATTCGTAAGCCAATATACAATTTTCCTTCGTCAGCAACATACTTATCTGATATGTGCCTGATTACGCCTTCGTGAACTTTTGTTAAAATGCTAAACCTTCCGGGAAATAAGATGTCCATTTTAAAAACGATGTTTTTGAAATCTCCGAACGAAGTGAGGTGATTTAAATTTAAAATTTCAAGTTTAAATTTTCATTTTTTATTCTTTAATAGGTGAAATATGTAAATTGCTATTCCGGCAAAAAATCCGGCAATACATAAATCAAGACATAACGAATTACTTATCATTCCCAATAAAGGATTTCCTTCTATCGGCCAGAACGGATTCATATCGCCGTGCATAAATGAGTCCAGCACCAAATGAGCGTAAACTCCAACAAATGATGCAAGAACGATTGATTTTAACGAATAATCCTGCTCAACCCTAAAAATTTTTGAAATTTTGCTCAGATGTGTCCGCAATGCAACAATTATAATAATAACAGCAATTGCAAATAAAGTCCCTCCGATAAATGTATGGCTAAATCCGTGCAACTGGCAATTTCCGATAAACATGCAATATATCGGCTCAATGTCAACAATAACGCCCGCAAGCAAAACTGCCGGTAAATTTATATATCTGAACAACAGCATTCCCAATGCAAGTCCAATACCGATATGAAAAGGAGTTAAAGGCATTCCGACATTTTAAATTTAGGTTTTAAATTTTTTCATCAACTAACTCAACACTTCCGATTTTTAAATTTTCCATCCATTCTTCTGTTTTGACTAATATTCGGTTATTATAATCAATCCATAAAATACTTCTTGCTGAAATTTTGGTATTAGTAGTACCTCCGGATTTTCCTGACATATCCATACTGCTTGCAGATTCCTGCTCTACTTTATAACACTTTTTCTTTCCGTTTTTTGTATCAATTTCTTCCACACCGACAACTTTATATCTTTCGCTGCTTGTGCTTTTAAAGCCGCTCATATCCATAGTTTCGCTGCTTGTGCTTTTAAAGCCGCTCATATCCATAGTTGTGTTTTTAGTCCATTCAAAATTTTCATTCAATGCGAGCATCCACGGTTGAATCATCATGCTTGGGCTAACTCCACCCATCGTACCGCCGCCTTCTGCCTTTTCGCCTTCTATTGTCATCTCCATTCCGAACATTTTTGTTATTGTTTTTACTGTTTTTCCGTCATTATTTATCCACGTTTCTCCGCTTGTATTTATTCCTTCTTTGAACATATTCATCTGCTGCATTTCCTGCTGTGTCATTGCCTTCCCATTTTTATCCGCCATCATCAATTCTTCCATATTTTCAAATTTCATTGTTGATGTGTATTTCAAAACATAAACATCACTTTTATTATATCTTTCTTTCCTGTCAACCACAATATCCACGCTTCCGGACATTTTCATAACTGTATTTTGGGTCTTTCCCGATGTTCCGTTGCTTCCTCCGACGAGAGCAGACGTCAGGTTTAAAGGATATGCTATATTATATTCATATCTGTATCTGTTGCCAATCTTTAATTGCAAATCGGCATTTCTTTTAAGTTCTCCCTGCTGAATTTTAACATCGGGAATAAAATTTTGTGTTTCTTCAATATAACATTCATTATCCGGTTCAGAAGGTGTTGTAGTGGTGTGTGGATTAAAAATTAAAAATCCTCCTACACTTATCAAAATTGCCGCAACCAATATTCCCATCGGAACAATATATTTGTTTGACATTTTTTAAATTTTTATAAATTTTTATCAAAAGTTTAGTCCTAACTTTCGGAAATTAAATTTGTTTCTGCGGTCACACTACCTTCTTCTCTTTCGTCTGCCTTAACCAAAATTCTTTTTTCTTTATCTACCCAAATCGTCATTTTTGTTTCTGTTGTTATATTCAAATAGGATTTATCTTTGGTCATTATCTCAACCTTAAAGCAGTCCTTATTGTTTATTTTTTCAACACCGACCACTTTGTATTCTATTTTAGCTTTATGCCCCCACTCTTTATCTTCTTTTGTTTGAATCCAGTTAAAATTCTCATCTAATGAGAGCATCCATTGACTGAACACTAAGAATGGCATATTCCCACCTTGCGTAGTTAGCATAGCATTTGCCAAGTCCTTTGTATAGGTTGTCTCAGTATTTCTATTTTTTATTACAATTTTCATCATCTTTCCTGTTTCTTTATTGTAATAATAAGTCATATTTTGTTGCTCCATCATTCCACTTGATATGTCATAAGATTTCATATTTCCCTTTTCTGATGTATCTTGTCCTGCAGGAGTTTCTTGTTCTATTTTAGCAGAAACAACATAACAATCCTCATTTTCAACTCTTTCTATTCCTTTAACATAAAACTCTACATTGGCCTTTTGTGTGGAGGTCATATTCTTCATTACACAACCCTCAGGTAATTTTTCACTTCCATCCATATTCGTATAAATAGCAGTTGATTCAACAATTTCTAAATGTCCATTAATTTCCTGAGGTTCTTTACAATCAGCCACTCCGAATGATGCTTGTGCTATGGTTTTATATTCATATTTCTTTCCAACAGCAAACGGAACTTTTGCATTCGGCTTTAATTCCGCTTCTGTCACTACAAGTGCTGGCAGATGTGCGTTGCTTACTACCGGTTCAAAATAAGAGTCATTATTGCTAATATTTCTTTTATCATCTTCGCCTTGATATAAAGGAGAAAAGATTAAAAAACCACCAACAATTATTAATATTGTTACTATTAAAACCCCTGTCGAAACAATATATTTGTTTGACATTTTATAAATTTTTTTAAATTTTTATCAAAAGTTTAGTCCTAACTTTCGGGAATTAAATTTGTTTCAGAAGTCATTAGACCTTCTGCTTTTGTCTGTGATTTAACCAAAATTCTTTTTTCTTTATCTATCCAGACAATCGTTTTCATATCCATTGAACTATACCCTTCTGATTTTACAGACGATTTATCTTTGAGTGTTATTTCAACCTTAAAACATTCCCTGTTGTTTGCCTTTTCAGTTTCAACAAATTTATACTCTATTTCTGCTTTGTGTTTCTCCCCTCCTTTTTCTTCTATGGTCTGAATCCATCTGAAATTTTCATCTAATGCGAGCATCCACTGGCTGAGCACAGGAAATCCCATATACATCCCCATCATAGTTGACATAACATTTGCCAAATCCTCCGTATAGGTCATTTCGGTATTTCCCATTTTCATCACAATTTTAATTATCTTCCCGTTTTCTTTGTCGTAATAATATGTTGTCGTTTGCTGTTCCGCCATCGCTTTCTGTTGTTCTGCCATTTTCTCAATTTCTTCTTCACTTGCATCACTCTTATATTCTCTTATGCTCTTTTTTATTTCTTCCATATCCTGTTTTGGCTTTACGCTAACAACATAACAATCCTTTCCTTCAGCCCTTTCTGTCTTTTCAACATTGTATTCTGTTGTGCTACTTGTTGTAGTTGTCTTATTCTTGCGTTCGCATCCCGGCGGAAGTTCGGGTTGTGTTAAATTATTATTGCCCTTTTCATCCATCCCGCTATAATACATCTGCATTCTTCTGTAATACTCTTCTTCGCTTTCTTTTGTCTTGCACTCCATATCTTCATAAGTATTTTGCATTGTTGTTTTGTATTCATACTTTTTTCCAACCTTGAGCGGAACATCGGCATTCTGTTTTGATGCATCTTCTGTTACCTTTAATTCCGGCATAAATGAATGTGCTTCACCTTCCGAAGGTTCAACATACGAATCATTATCCGGTGCATTATCAGGTGAACCCGGCTGATACGGATTTAAAATTAAAAATCCCCCCACACTTATCAGGACTGCTGCAATTAAGACCCCTATCGGAACAATATATTTGTTTGACATTTTGCTTTTTTAAATTTTTAAATTTTAATAAATTATGTTTGTTTCCAATTTAAATTAAATTTACATCATCCCTCTCTTAATTTCCTCAATTTCTTCCCTTAATTCCGGCTTTAAGAAAACCGCTCTGTCAAAACATCTTAATCCCTCTCCCGTCTTTTTGGTTTTAAGTAAAACAGCACCTAACATTTCATACGCCTCTGCAAAATTTTCCTCTATTGATATCGCTTTTCTGTATTCGCTCTCTGCTTCGGCAAAATTTCCCTTATTAAACAATATAAATCCCAGATTAAAATGTGCCTCGGCAAAATTTGGCAAAATTTTTAAAATTTCTTCATATTCCTTCTTTGCTTCTTCCAGCCGTCCTAATTTAAAAAGCAAATTTGCCAGATTATTATGACCTTCAACATAACACGGCTCTATTTCTATCGCTTTTCGGTACTCTTTTTCCGCTTCTGAAAATTTTTTCGGATCGGGAAGTATGATTTCCGAATTCCATTCGGTGAGATATTTCACTCTCGGCTTTTCGGCATAGGTCTGCAATAATTTTCCCATAGCATTGTGGGCATCTGCAAATTTCGGATTGATTCTTATTGCTTCTGCGTATGCCTTTTCCGCTTCTTCAAATTTTTCTTCCGCAAACAACACATTTCCAAAATTATAATGTGCATCTGCATTAAACGGATTTAAATTTAAAATTTCCCGGTATTTTCTTTCTTCGGTCAGATATTTTGTATTCATCTCCAAGTTTTAGACATTTAAAGTTTTATGTGCTATAATTAAAATTTCTTTGATTTAAATTTCATTTCTAATTTTGGATGGATGAATAGTTACAAAATAAACCAATCATTCAACTATTATGGCATTTGCATCCATTATTAATTTTTTTGTCTTTTCTGCCGCCATAATTGCCGCTTCCGTGCTACCCGCTCCCGTAATAACAATCTTTCCCGATCTGAATATAAGCATAGCCGTTTTCGGGTCTTTGAGTTTGTAAGTAAGTCCGGAAAATATCTCCGGCTCGTATCCCGTATTTTCGCAGTCCGCCAAAATGTCCAGATCTATCATGGAATAAAACATCGCTGAAGCAACTATATTTTGAACATGCACCTTCGATGATTCCCAGTTTAAATGAATGCCAATGCTCTCAAACTTCCCGAACAATATATCTTTTGCCCGATAGACATCTTCTTCCTTTTTAGCACCCGTGCAAATAATATTTCCGGAATTAAATACCAGCATCGCCAGTTCGGGATTTTTAATTCTGTATACTAAACACGGAAATCTGCATTTATCGTAAATGAAGCCGGAATCTTTGCACTCCATGATTCTTTTCAAATTCAGTTTTTTTGAAGATGATTCGCATGTTTCAATATAATCCGATTCGGTGTCTTCTAAATTTAATTTAATTGAAGCAAGTATATTTTCTATGGTTATCAACTCGCAGTAAATTTTTAATAAATTATCCTCTTTCCTGACTATCAATTCATCGCATAAGTTTTTGTCTGTCTTAAGTGTCACTTTATATTCATCTTTTTTATATCGCAGGTTGACAAATTTTTGAGAATCAACGGCAGAAACTACGGAAATTACTTCTTCGCCATTTTTTTTGCTTTTTTCTATTTTCGCATTTTTAACCCAGCTGATATAAAATCTCTCTTTCAAAAAGTCCTTTAATTTCTTGTCATCTTTTCCGGGAACATCGTCCCAGTCAAACAGATATTTGCAGATTACATGCTTTTGCTTTGGTTTATTTTGTTTCTTTTTCCTTTTAGAATACGCTTTCTTCATAGTCATCAATTGTTATAAATTACAATTTAAAAATTTGTATTAAAAGATAATTTATAATTACAGAAGATTAAACGATATCAATTTTTTAATTTAGGGTATAATTTTTTAATAGTTTTATTTTGAATTGCTCGTTATTCAAAGATAATTTATTAAAAATTAATTATATAAAATTAATTATATCTCTATTTTAATATTTTAAATCTAAATTTAAAAATAAATTTAAAAATTTGTTATAAAATGAATGGAAGAGGTATTATTTAATTTAAAAAAATGGAAAAAAAACTTACAAAAGAGGAAAGCGAAAAACAACATAAAAAACTAACAGAAAGCGAAATAAATAAAATAAAACACAGGATAATTGGTGTATTGGAAAAAACGACCCTAACTCCCGAGGATTTTAAAAAAGGTATAAAAATAACTGAAAGTGGACAGTAATCAGATTATTTATCTGATTGGTGAGACCAATTTTGTGGTTGATTTAGGATACCAGCAGGATAAAAATGTAGCATATCTATTTGACCTTGTATTGGCAGGTAGAATAAAGTTAGTCGTACCGGAAATATCTCTTCATGAAATGTGGAGTGTTTTTACAAAAAAATCTAAAAGAAGATTAGAATTATCTATTGCCCTTAAAGAAGAAGCAAACCAGATGAAACGCAGCGAGCATGGTCATATATTATCTGAACAAATGAAAAACATAGGGAAATTGATTGAAGAGAGTGTCAATAAAGATAAAGAAATTATTGATGGCTTTATCCAAAGTATAAAGGATGTCTCCGTAATCATCCCATATACAACAGAGATTCATAAAAACGCATTTTTGATGACTCTTAACGGATTATACGGACTTCCGGAACCTGACGCATCTATCTATGAATCAATCAATGCCTTTGTAAAAGAAAATAAGGGAGTTAGAATACATTTGAATAAGAATACAAAGGATTTTGATAAAGATATAATCCATAAAGAAATGAATGAGTTCGGAGCGGAACTTTATTTTGATTCCGGAAAAGTAGTTAAGAAAATTAATGAGTTAATTGGTCAATGACTTTGAAAGTTCAATAAATTTATTATGTGGAATTTAAAAATAAACGAACTTTCCTATACTAAAATTTGTAAAAGATAATTTATAACCACAGAAGATTAAACGATGTTAAAATAAAGAAAAAATAAAAAAATTGATTGAATGCACGGAATGTCGTTATGAAAAATTTTTCATTATCTTATGGGCAGCAGGTTTTTCCGAAATTTTTTGCCAGCAAGACCAAATCTCTTATGTCCACTTTGCCATCACAATTTAGATCTGCCCTTGGATTCTGATTGTATTTTGGGTCACCTTTATGAGAACCATAAGCTTGTTGAAGTAAAACAAGATCCTCATGATTTATCTTTTTATCGTTGTTCACATCTCCGATACAACCCGTACCCACATATCCATATCCAAAACAAGCACCGGATCCGGGCCAATACTCACAAGTTGCACTTCCACATTTTCCGCACGGATCGCACGAACCATTTGATGGATTTGCACCAGTCATCACTAAAGCCCCCACCATTACTCCTGTAGCTATTAACGCAAATAATGTGTTTTTATTTATCGTCATTTTCTTTTAATTTCACAATTTTTTTTGAGTATTTACTCACGCAAGGTTCCCATTGTAGTTTGACCTTGTAAAGCGCCCCTCATCGGCGCCCGGTTCTCGCCTTTATGCATTTTCTGTGCTTTTACTCGGCATCAAACCGAAATGCCGCCGCACAGAAAAGCTCGGCTTAAAATTTAAAAATAAAAAAATTTAAAAATGGTTTCGTCAACAAGTATCTCAATTTCGCAAAGAGATTTATTGAAATCAACTGCATATGGATTGCTTTCGGAAGTTTTTCATAAGGATCACCAAATCCCGTTTGTCTACTTTTCCATCACAATTAAAGTCGGAAAATCTCGCATTCTCGCTTACGGTGTTGCAGGTATCATTATTCCATACAAATCTGCTTCCGTACACACTCGACAGTATAGTAAGATCTTTCTCATCCACACACCCGTCTCCGTTAGTATCTCCAATCGGACTTGAAATACACATGCATAGTACAGTAACCTTTGTTGAACAACTTGCATTGTTTCCAAAATCATCTGTTGCAATGAAAGTAACAGTTGTTGTGCCAACAGGATATATTGCTAATTTATTGCTTGTTATACTTACATTTGAATCGCAGATGTCTGTTGCATTTGCTGTCAAGTTTACGACAGTTCCGTTCCTGCTTTCTTGCCATACCGTAACATCCGGCGGACATGTTATGTTTGGTGGCGTTTTATCCTGCACCGTGATGTCGACTGTGTCCTTATTATAAAATTGCCCATCGTAGACAGTCAAATTTACCGTTCTTGTTCCCAATATGAAAGTTACCTTAGGAGTAACCCCAGTTGTTGATCCTCCTACCCATATCCAATTATATGTTAAGGGAGATATATAGCCATCATCAGTTGAACCAGATCCATCAAGAGTTACTAACGCACTACATGAACTGCTGCTGTGATTAACGACTTGATCAGGACCGGCATTTGCTTTTGGTGGTTTGTTAATTGGTTCGCAACATACTTTGACCTCTGAAACCTTATGGCTCTGATGTCCATATAATCCAATTATGTTATTTGTTGGATTTAAAATTACACTATTTGTGGTAACCGAACTTGATATAGGTGGTCCATAGTACTTACAAATTGGTTTATCAGGATGGTCCCATCTATATTCTCCAGTGAAAGGACAATCAGGGCCCGCTCCCCCTGAAATTGTGCACCATTCATTACATTTATAGTCAGTGGTTTTTCCAATATATTGGCTATTTATGTAAACATCGTCATACTCTTCATTTTGAAGCCAATAACCACCATTATCATAGTCCCACACAGTTACAGTACATTTATGCTCTCCCGTTGTCGGCGAATTAAACGAACCAGTCCACCAACTACCAATAAGTTCTACATTTGGTGTCCATGAAACACAAGTTGCTGCTGAACTTGAAATCATCCCAAAAAACATCATCAATCCGACTATAAAAGTTGTCAGTAAAGACGCTATTTTATTTCTTTTTTGCATTTTACCTTTCTTTTTATCTTTTATTTTTTTGAGTATTTACTTACGCAAGGTTCCCATTGTAGTTTGACCTTGTAAAGCGCCCCTCCTCGGCGCCCGGTTCTCGCCTTTATGCATTTTCTGTGCTTTTATTCGGCATCGAACCGAAATGCCGCCGCACAAAAAAGCTCGGCTAAATTTTTTTAATTCCTACAGTTACTCTGTCTCTGGAATTTTATTCCTTAATTTTTGATGAAAATGATTGTGAATTTATAAATGATTGGATTGATTCTGAAAAATTTAAAAAAAATAAAAAATTTAAAAAGGGTTTCGTCAACAAGTATCTCGATTTCGCAAAGAGATTTATTGAAATCAACTGCATACAGATTGCTTTCGCCAGTTTTTCATAAGGATCACCAAATCCCTTATATCAACTTTACAGTCACAGTTAAAGTCTGCTCTTACATCGTAATTTACATCCCCATATATGTGTCCATAGGCTTTCTGTAGTATCGTGAGATCTATACTATTAACACATCTATCTTGATTTGCATCGCCAATTGGCTTTAGAACACATCCAAGACAGTTGCACGCATCAACTCCATCACAATCTTCATCTATACCATTACAATAAATTTCGGTTGCTCCGGAATGTATAGATGCGTTGGTGTCATTGCAATCAATTGGTCCGCAGCTGCCGCCTGTTGAGTTGTAGCCGTCGTGATCGTTGTCTGTGCAACTGGTTGCGTGTGCGCATCCGCAGGTTGTTGTGTTGCAAGTGTCGATTGTTCCTGCATCGTTGTCATTGCAGTCGCTGTTTGATAAACATCCTCCGCAGGATTGGTTGCAGGTGTGCGTTAGTGTTTGAGTTGAAGATGTGCAGGATTGTGTTGCTTCGTTGCAGGTTGAGGTAAATGCTGGTCTATTGTCCCATGTGAATGGGTTATTATCTGGATTGTTGGTGCAGGTTGCGATTGCTGGTTGGTTGTTTGATGAGCAGTTAATTGCTGTTCCTGCTTGACAATTTCCTGCTCCGTTGCATGTCTCTGCTCCGTTGCAATAAGTTCCGTCTGAGCAGGATGTCCCTGCTGGTTTAAATGTATCCGATGGACATGCTGCTGTTGTTCCTGTACATTTTTCTTCGCTGTCGCAATCTCCTGCTGATGCTCTGCAGATTTGTGTTGTTGGTTTAAATGTATCTGAGGGGCAGGCTGCTGTTGTTCCTGTACATTTTTCTTCGCTGTCGCAATCTCCTGCTGATGCTCTGCAGATTTGTGTTGTTGGTTTAAATGTATCTGAGGGGCAGGCTGCTGTTGTTCCTGTACATTTTTCTTCGCTGTCGCAATCTCCTGCTGATGCTCTGCAGATTTGTGTTGTTGGTTTAAATGTATCTGAGGGGCAGGCTGCTGTTGTTCCTGTACATTTTTCTTCGCTGTCGCAATCTCCTGCTGATGCTCTGCAAATTTGTGTTGTTGGTTTAAATGTATCTGATGGACAATCTAAACCCGAGCCAGAACAATATTCTGCATTATCGCAATCTCCTGCTGATGCTCTGCAGATTGTGGTTGTTGGAGAATATGATATTGTTCCTGTTGTGCCGTTGCAATATCCGCAAGAATGTGAGCTTCCTGGGTAAATTTGGTTGTTGTTGTCGTTGCAGTCAATTGGTCCGCAGGTGCCGCCTGTTGAGTTGTAGCCGTCGCCATCATTGTCAAAACAACAGTTAGGAATTGCTGGATCACCACTCTCACAATAAACTAACCCAGGTATATCAGGAATACAATCTGAAACCCTAAATACTTTTACATGAACAGAACCAGAATTCTCAGAAGATTCAACCCAGATTTTTGCAGGGTCTGAATTAATATTGAATTTATTCTTAAAAACACACTTTGTTGTAGTACTGAAGTCACGGGCAAGTCTTCTGTATGTATTGCTACCCCAACTGTTGACTCCCACATAGAGATTCTCAGCAGTTGCCTTATTATCCCACTCAGCCATTATTGAAACATAATAATCTCCTGTAGAAGGAATATCAACTGTTTGTCCCATTCCTGCACCCCACATTATATTACAGCTGGATTTAAATTTATTGCCACCACCACACAAAAAGTGATAGTCTCCACCATCTCTACATTTATTCTGCTTTTGAAGCCAAACCAAACCAAAACCAGATGCTTTACAACCACAATAACCTCCTTGTGTGTGACAAGCATGGCAATTATCACCGTAACAACAGCAAGCTCCACCTTGACTATTAAAAGTTTGCCAATCGGAATCATAGTGGGCATTTACGCCACAACTCAAACCCAAAACTAATCCCAAAAATATCACGGTACCTATTAAACTTCGTCCTAAATTTTCATTTAATATTTGCCCAAAACCATTAACCGCTCTCTCATGGACACTGGTGGCACATTTAGTTTTGTTTTTCAGTTTACTTAAAATTTTACCTTTCATTTTATATTTTGTTTATATGTTCTTAAATTTCCTTTATTTTTTGAGTATTTACTTACGCAAGGTTCCCATTGTAGTTTGACCTTGTAAAGCGCCCCTCCTCGGCGCCCGGTTCTTGCCTTTATGCATTTTCTGTGCTTTTACTCGGCATCAAACCGAAATGCCGCCGCACAAAAAAGCTCGGCTAAATTTCAATTTCAAAACCCCTACGATTAAACCGTCTTCGTGGCAGATTCAAATTTCAAATTTCTAAATTTATTTATTATCTATTTTGTTTTTTCTTTTTTGACATTATTATTGCTACTATCAGAATAATTACTACAATCGCAGCAATTACAGCTATGATTGTCCACATTGATGAAGACGAATCACAATCTCCAGGACAGTTTTGAGCGGTTTCATTCCCTTCGCACTTTTTGTCTCCGCAGACAATACATTTTCCGCAGTCCTCTTCGCATGTTTTACAATTCTCATTCCCTTCGCACTTTTTGTCTCCGCAAACTATTCCCCCTTTTGCAAATATTTCTTTCTCATCTCCCTTGTAACCTTCTTTCTCCGCACTGATTTTAACGACTCCTTTCCCGATATTATACTTTATTTCTCCGGTTTCATCCGTAACAAAACTTTCATCCTTTATGCTAACTTTTACGCCGCCTGCCGGAGTTTCATTGCTATATGCTATCTTTATAGATATTTCGTCACCTAAATTTATATCCTCGGGCACAATTATTTTTAAATTTCCCAATGGCTGTAAATTAAACATATCCGAACAGGAAGTGTAATTTTCCTTTTCCGCAGCAACTTCAAAATTTCCTGTATGTTTCAGAATTATTTCTGCCGTTCCATTTGTATCCGTATATAAGACATTATTTAAAATTTTTACTTTTGCACCTTCAACAGGTTTTCCCTCAACAGATAAGACCTTAAATACGAATACGTCTCCGTACTTTTCCCCGGAGACCTTTTCAATTTTTAGCGAAGCATTATACATCGGATGACCAACACTTACAAATACATTTCCTGCAAGTACCGGAGAGATATTTATCGGATCTCCATTTTTGTCAAACAAGTATGTATTGTTAAGCTTTATATAGCTTTTTCCGATTTTCTTTGATGTGAATTTTATAACGGCAACATTTCCATTTTCGCTGACTGCCTCGCCCAGACAGAGATCCTGAAATGTCACAATTCCTTTTGTATTGTTTATTTCAGGAGGAAGTGCTTCAAATGTCGTTTTTTTACATTTTTTCATTATGCTTCCCTCTTCAACAGATATTGCCTCCAGAATTTCATTGTCAAACAGAACATCAAACCCGGTTCCGAGAAGATTTTCTCCGGACATATTAATTCTGATGACTGCTTCTCCTCCGACATGTTCACTTAAAATTTCACTGACAGTTTCAATTTTATACTCCTTTGCGTTTTCAGATACAACTATTCCTACTGACAACATCAAAATAACGCCAAATATTCCCAACATTATATATTTTTGTTCCATCTTTCGGTTATTAAATTTTAACAAATTTTTTAATGTAAATTTTATTTAAAAAAATTAAAAAAATAAAAAACAATTACAATCTCTTCAGCATAGTTTCTATTAACACATCTTACTGCAGTTACAAGTGACAGTGTATGTTTTTCCCCAGTTCGCGGCTAATTTAGCGGCATCCAAAATATTAACACATTTATCCCCGTTGAAATCTACATTTGCATTTATATTTGGACAGCACTTATCAAACGATGCTGCCAGCAGGGCAAGATCATACACATTAACAAGTCCGTTATGGTCAACATCTCCTGAGAGCAATATGCATGTTGCATTCGGGGCATTAAATGTAACGCTCAATGCTTCGCAGTTGTCTCTCACTGCCAATGAAGCGAAATACATTCCCGGTATGGAATAAGCGTGATGTGCTTTCCAAGTGTCAGTAATGTTCGTAAAGTATCCATCATCAAATGCCCAAAGATAACTTTTTATGGAGCCATCCGGATCATAAGAACCATTTCCATTAAACATCAATATTTCATCTGTATATCCGCATGTTGGGAATACCGCTTTTGCAATAGGTGGTTGATTTTTGCAAATCTTTAAGTTTGTGTTAGACACACCTATTGGATATCCGGAAGTGTTAAACAACTCTCCATTAGTCACACTTATATTTGTGCAGTTAATATCTTGTTTCACATGGAATGTTACTTTGAATATCGTTCCATTTTTTGTTGTGCTTCCACCAAAACACACATCCTGAAAAGTTATATTTCCGCACCCCGTATCATTTGGAGGCACCATCGAATAAGATGTTGAACTACATTCATGCATTACGCTTCCTTCGGTCATTAGAACCGTTTCAAGAACGTTTGTATCATAATTCAAATTAAATGCCGCTCCCAAAACGGGCTTATCATGATTCACGATGACATCTACTTCAAAATTTGCATCTTGTGTTAAGTCAATACAATTTTGATTTCCTTCCATATTCATCACTTTAAGTGACAAATTATCTGCACTCACACTCAAGCTCACCAATGCAAAAGCCACAACCGCAATTATACACATAATTAAAATTTTTTTCATTTTACCTTTCTCCCTCTATTTATTTTTTTAGTATTTACTTACGCAAGGTTCCCATTGTAGTTTGACCTTGTAAAGCGCCCCTCCTCGGCGCCCGGTTCTTGCCTGTATGCATTTTCTGTGTTTTTAACCGGCACCGAACCGAAATGCCGCCGCACAGAAAAGCTCGGCTTTATTTATTTTTTAAGTTCCTCATGTTTGAATGTATCAGGAACGCCACTCCAAAACTTTGAACGGAATGAAACTGAATTTTCTTCCGGTTTCTCTGTAGATTCACTTTCCGGAACGAGTACTATTTTCAACACTTTTTCAGGATATCTTTTTCTTTTGACTTTTTTCATCCAAATACAAGTATATCCATTGTTATCTACGAGGTAATATGCTATGGAACTTGTTCTGGTATTGTATAACGATTTTTCAGCCTCTAAAACTACAATTCTGCTATTATATTGTTTTATCATATTCTGCACGCTGCTGACATTAAATCCATATCCTATAAATACTTTTTGGTATTGATTTGATGGCATTTTATTAGTGATAACACAAATATATTTTTGATTTTTGTTTTATTGTTTTCCTCTTTAATAACCGTAGTTAATACATGAATCCCAATTCCACGGATTCCCGTTTTCGTCTACATTGCTAATCTTTGGCGGCCACAACCCCCATATCTTCCCCCTATCGTCTATATACACGGGTCCTGCTATCTTCCACCATTCGCCATTGATTTTGACAAAATCCACATCAGTGTCTTTTGGTGGGATTGTACCCACACCACTTCTCATTTTTTTATCTGGGCCATCACCAACCCAAGCATCAGGAGGATATCCATATATACTTCCTCCTCCTCCCCATCCTGGAGGGTTATAATCTGCTGAAACTTCTTTAATTGTTCCTGGTCCCAGTCCAGAAAAAACTAACACTCCAATTATAAAACTTGTCAATATTAAAGATGGTATTTTATCTTTGTTTTCATTCAATATTTCTGTTTTTCTGTTATTTTTTATTTTCGTTTTTGATATAGTATTTTTCATTTTTAAACATATTCAAAATTTTAATTTTAATTTTAATTATGTTAAACATATGCATATCCAAGTTCCTCTGGAGTATACCAATCACCTTGTTCGCTTGGTCCTTTAAGATATTCTATCGTTTTTCCAACATAACTCGAATGACCCCCATCAGGATGTAATACCTTTATGTTGTTTTCTTGGTTTGATTTGTGTTTATAAAATAGTATATAATCATAATTCTTCGACCCATCACCCGTTCCAGTAATACTATATATAGCTATTTTTTTCTCTTCATTTTTACCCTCGTTGATATACTCAAGTTCTTTTTGAGTTATGAGTTGTGGAGAGCAATATATTATTTCTTTGGCTGCTATCTTATTTTCTTTTGTTAATTGATTAAGTGTTGTTGCCCCTCCGCTATGTGCTATGATAGTTCCTTCGGTCTTAATAGATTCTATATTTTTTAATCCGTTTTCTTTGGTTTTTATCCCAAAGTTGGCTGCAAGTACTTGGAATACTCCACTGAATATGTTCGTGTTGGGATAACATATAACTAAAATAGCATCATTATCTTTTGCCCATTCTTTATATGTGTTCATTTTATCCGGATCTTTAAGTGTTCCAGTGTTTATACCCGTAATAATCACGTTTTTGTTGCCCGCATTGATATTTATTTTACTTTCATCTGTAACACTTACTACTCCATCAATTATCTCTCCCTTATAATTTTTTGTGTAAGAGTATGAGATTGTTTTTCCATTTTTTTCAATTGTTTTTTCTGTAATTGTGGTTATACCTTTACTACCATCCGGATCTGGATGAGCACCACCATCACCATCTTTATACCCAAAACCAGATGCTGCTGAAACTTCTTCAACTATTCCTGGTCCCGATCCGGAAAACACCAGCAATCCAATTATAACACTTGTCAATATTAAAGATAGTGTTATATTTTTGTTTTTATCGGATATTTTTGTTTTTGTTTTATTGTTCTTCCCTTTTATTATCCCCCTTTTAATCCCTCCAAAAATTTTATTTTTTATGCTTTTTATGCTGCTCATCTTAATTTTTGTTAAATTTTTATTTTTTAATTTTTTTAATTTTTTTAATTTTCTGTATTAATAAATGGGCATGAACAGCATATCTGGATTTTTGAATCAGTTTTTTGGACAAAAATTTGCCGTGAAAAAGAAAAGTTCACAGATGAAAATTTAAAGAATCAGAATCAGTTTTCTGGACAACTTTTGAACTGTCTGAACAAAAAATTAGAAATGAACCAAAGGTGAAAATAATCCGGAATTCAGTTTGGACAATTTATCCATAAAATTGGACAAGTTTGAACAAAGAATTTTAACAAAAAATTAAGAAATTAGTTTTTTTGATACTTTGCCAGTTGAATGATTACGCTCATTCCGTGCTTTACTTTTCTGATTATTCCGTTTTCTTCTACTATTCGCAAAATGTTTGACAATGTAGCTTCCGGAATATTTGTCCTTTCTGATAATGTTTTTTGATTTAAATTATTTTCTTCCCGTAGCGCAAGAACAATTCTCAACCAGTATTCGTTTCCTTTACTTTCGTACAACACATTTTTAACCCATTCTTCCAAGGTCACAACTTTGCTCGTTCTTTTTTCAAATCTTTTAATCATGCCCCGCAATTCCAATCTGTTCAGACAATAACTTGCAGTTGCCCGCGGAATGCCAATTTTGGAACAAATTTCTGTCTGAGTTAGATGATCCTCTTTTGATAATATATTTATTACGTTCATTTCCTTTTCATTCAGAACACACCTGACATTTTCCGGAAGTTTTTCTGTTTCCGATATTTCCGATTTTTCTGTTTCTTCTGCTTCCGACTTTTCTGTTTCTTCTGCTTCCGACTTTTCTGTTTCTTCTGCTTCCGATTTTTCTGTTTCTTCTGCTTCCGACTTTTCTGTTTCTTCCGTTTTAAATTTTTGTACTTTTTTGAATCTCAAAATTATAAATCCTATCACAATTCCGGCAAGAATTATTCCAGTCAACACATAAAGTAAATTCATATCGTCTTTGCTTTCTTCAATTTTTGCTTCAATCGTGCTTATACTTTCCATACTTTTATATTCTTCACCCTGTGCAGTTATGACTATCGTTCCGTTTTCAGATGCAGTAAAAGTACACAAACCTTTCTCGTCAGTCGTTGCAATATCTGTTTTTCCGGAATTATATTTTACGATGACTTTCACATTTTTTATTAAATTTCCTTCAATATCCGTAACTACTACATCAAATTTTTCACCGACAGTCACTTTATCCGGCGAATTGATATTCAAAATTAGTTTCGGACAAACTGATAAAGAAGATGGCATATATCCTTTTTTGCTCGCGATTATTTCGCACTTTCCTCTCTTTGCAGTAAAATTTACCGTTCCGTTCGTGTCTGTATTTTTATATTCGTCATTATACTTTACGCTCGCGTTGGCAACGGGTTTTAAATCGTATGTAATTTTTACGAAAAATATTTCATTTTCTATCATTGAAGATACATCAATCTGCAGCTGCGGTTCATATTTTGCCGTAAGAGCAAAGTAGGAGAAAGAAACAACTTGTGCAGTTAACTTTATAAAACATTCATTTTCTGTTGCATTTACGCGAACTTCTTTCCATCCGTCAAGATAATGCCATAATTTAACCGTTCTCTTATTTACATAATTTTCATCCATCCAGCTTTTATTTATTATTAACTCAATAATTCTATTTTTTATGTCTTCGTTGCTTATATTGACAAGATCAATTCCAAAATAAACTACAAAGTCATCTGTTAACGGAACAACATCAGCCGGTTCTTTGAAATACGGAGCGGTAATTATAACACTTCCATTTACATCGGTAAAAAGGATTATTGTTATGCTCAACGGACCTTCATGTTTTGAATTTGTTAAAATAATGCCGGCTTCACTTTTTGTTAATTGTCCAGGTAAAGGAATTGTCCCGGTACCTCTGACACCCGCTCCTCCCCCGCCTCCCTTGTACGAATCCGTAATTATTTCCTGAACGGGAACATTTATCACCATATTTATTGATTTCTCAAATCTGATTTCGTAGTTGTCTCCATATTCTCTCACTTCAATTTCGCCGGAATATATGCCGGGAGGCGTGCCCGGAGGTACGGAAATATCCGTATAAATTACTCTTTTATTATACCCCGAGGCATCGAGCAGTACATCATTGTCTGAAAATTTTATATTTTCCGCGGATATCTTTTTTCCTTCCCCTGATATAAGATCTCTGGCAATCAAGTGTATGATAATCGTTTCATTGCCTTTGTTTGTTAAAGTAACAGGTATATCTTTGACAGTATCGCCGGCTTTTATATCTAATGGAGACATCCGTTCGCTGATATCAACATCTATGCTTGAACCGAGTACAATCACATCAATACTACAGTAAATACATCTGACCGGAGATCCGACAAAACATATTTCAACATCCGTCGTATAAGTTCCTGGAGAGGTATTATTTGGAACGGAAAGTGTATAATTTATTGCGAGATTGTTATCTTCGGTGAGATTTTCAGGAATCGTAAAATTGTCAATATTTATAAATTCTTTTGCAGTTCCGGTCTTATTTATAGTTATGTTTATTATCGTTTTGTTTCCCGTATTCTGCAGATTAAGTGTATCTTTTATAGGTATCTCCTTCTGCGTTTCGTTAATTATGTACACTGTTTCCTGTTTATCTACAACAGCATGCGCATCAGAAGTTACATTTACATTGAAGGTTACATTAACCGGATTCGCATTATTCGCGGTTATTTGTAACTGTTCTGTATGATAACCTGTTTTGTTAGAAGTCACATACATTGTAACCGCAGTAATATTTGAATTTGATAAATTAAAATTATTTTTCGTGAAATTAAAAATAGAGATGTTATTCGTTACAGAATGAAGGGCAACATTTTCCAGTTTAACTTCTCCCGTATTTTCTATAAACAACGTGATTTCCGCTTTTTTATTCGGATTTAATTCGACATTTACTATTTTCGGACGCACTGCAATTCCTGCTTGTTTTAAAATTCTTATTTCTGTTGAGTTGTAAGTTGCGGTTTTTATGATTCCTCCGTACTCGTATATTATGTATGGCTTTATGGTGTAGTAAGCCGGAGTTAAATTTGCTTTCCATGTGATATTTAAAACGCTACTTGAAAATTCGTCCAAACTCGTCGTATTTCCGATAAATGAAATTATAGTTCCATCCGGTTTTGTTATATTTATGCAAGGCGTAACATTCAGGTTCATTTCCCCCGTGTTATTGAAATTTATTTTGAATTCAATGTCCGTATTCTTTATAATCCTGCCTGCGGGTGTTATGACAAAGTTTGTAATTTCGCCTTTGCCATAGTCAGTTAATCCGTTACAATTATCATCCACTCCGTTATACAATTCTGTTGCACCGGGATGAATTGAATTATTATTGTCATTACAATCATTTCCCCGGATTGCGGAACAATTTACTGGAACGCAATTGTATATGCTGCATGTTCCGGAAGAGATATTACTTATGTATCCGTCACCATCACCATCACAATAATAAGTTATTAGTGGACAAGTATTAATCCCATTACTAATATCCGTAATTCCATCACAATTATCATCAACGCCATTACAGGTTTCTGCCGCTCCCGGATGAATTAAGTTATTTGTGTCGTCACAGTCATTGCCATTATAAATGCAATTATTCAGAGTATTATTGCAATTCGGACAAACACCGTAACCATCTCCGTCGGCATCCTGACACTCTCCGCATTTAAGATCAAATCCATTACAATCCTCATCTATTCCGTTTTCGCAGATTTCTATTGCTCCTGGCTTTATTGATGTATTTGTGTCGTTGCAGTCATTTCCCTGTGTTATCCGGCATCCTGCCGGGACACATTTGTAAGAATTGCATGTTCCGTCTGCTTGTTTATCAAAGTAAGTATCTGAATCATTATCACAATAATAGGTTGTAAAGCAAACATTGCCTTCATCTATCTGATTGTTGCAGTTGTCATCAATGTTGTTACATACTTCCGTTGCTCCCGGATGGATGCCCGAATTTGAATCGTTACAATCGTCTCCGTCATAAGTGCAGTTGTGTGTCGTATTGCAATTCGGGCAAACACCATAACCATCTCCGTCGGCATCCTGACATGGATGAAGTATCGTAAATTTTTTTTTCTGAATAAATTCCTTCCCGTCTGAAATGATTTTAATTTCTACCGTATAATTACCGGGATATGGATTTATTAATTTCCATGTTATGTTGTAACTTCTATTACATCCCAAATTAGATGCTCCATAACCATAACCAAATCCCCATGTGTAATTAAAAGGTTCTTTTACATTGAGATGTCCGTACTCATAATTGCAATTATCATATACAAAAACAGAAATATTATAATCATTACAATTTATTTCATAACTTCCGTTATTTAAAGGCAAATTGCACGTACGATTGTTTCCGTGAACATCAACTATCGTAAACCTGACTTCATTTATTGGAATAAGTTCATTGCCCGGAATTGTTATATTAATGTTAAATTCTATCGCATTTACATCGCCGGATCTATAAATTTCTCCGTTTGGCATATTTATGGTTATTGTAATCGCAAAACCCGGGGTAAAATATAATAACAATCCGACAATGACTATCGTTACCATTAAAGGAAATAATTTATCCTTGTTTACATTTGACATTTTTAAGCACAAACAATATTCTATAAAATAATTACATTAAAATTACATTAAGATTTAAACAAATTTAAAAATTACAAAACAATGAAAATAAAAAGATGATATTAGAAACATGTTGAAAATTTATTTGATTTAAATTTTCTAAATTCTAATTTTTAAATTAATACAAAATCAGTAAAATGTTCGGCATACTTAAAAATAAATTTACGACTTTTATATCCTCGCTGACAAAGAAAAAAGAGGATGAAAAAGAAGTAAAGGAAGAAAAGCAGATAGAGAAAAAGGAAGAAATTTGTGCTGTGATGACTGAAACGGAGAAAATTTCTGAAGCACAAACAGAGACAAAGAGGGCTGAAGTAACAGAGACAAAAGAGACGAAGGAAGCAAAAGAAGAAACCGGAAAGGAAAAGGGAATAAAGATTGATTTGTCCCTCATCTCAAAAATAAAAGGCATATTTACAAGCAACATAAAATTAACCGAAAGTGACTTAAAACCGGCAATTGAGGAATTACGGATGAATTTAATAGACAGCGATGTTGCTTATGAGACATCCGGGAAAATTTGCGAGAAAATTTTTGAGCGTCTGAAGGACAAGGAAATAAACAAAAATGAGATTGATAAATTTGTAAATAGAGAAATAAAGAACGCTTTGCTGGAAATTTTAAATAAGAACGAGCTCAATATGAAATTTATGGAATGGGCAAAGACAAAAACGAAGCCGATAAAGCTCGTTTTCTTTGGGATAAACGGGACAGGAAAGACAACAACAATCGCAAAATTCGGGAAATTTTTGCTCAATAAGAACAAGAGCGTTGTATTTGCAGCGGGCGATACATTCAGGGCCGGTGCAATTGAACAAATTTCAGTCCACGGAGAACGATTAGGAATTAAGGTTATAAAGCCGGAGAAGAGAGGCACTGATGCTGCTGCAATTATATATGATACAGTTGAATATGCAAAAGCACATTATATTGACTTTGTATTTGCAGATACTGCCGGAAGGATGCAGACAAACAAGGATTTAATGAATGAAATGAAGAAAGTTGTTAAGGTTATGAAGCCGGATTTAAAGGTATTCGTTGCCGATGCACTGACGGGAAACGATGCCGTTGAACAGGCAAGGGAATTTAATGAAGCGGTAGGGATAGATGCGGTAATTATTGCCAAAATGGATACCGCAAAGGGTGGCTGTGCATTAAGCATTGCCCACACAATTCAAAAGCCGATCATATTTATGGGAATCGGGCAATCTTATGAAGATATCAGGGAATTTGATGCAAAATGGTTTGTTGATGAAATGGTCGGATGATAAATTTAAGGATAAATTTAAATACAATTATTTGGCAAATTTTAGAAAAAGGAAAATTTAAATTTCGCAAAATTTTATCGTCCGGCAGCGCATTAGTTTATTTTATCTTGTTATTCCTTTGTATTATTATTCGCTTTTTCAAGTTAGGTTATTCTTTTTTCAATTTTTCTTATTTTCATGGAATTATCCCGTGGAATTCGTAACATTAGTAACAATATCTGTGCGAACACTATCAACATTCTTAAACATAGGCATTCCGTTGTCGCCTATCGGAACATAAATCACGCTGTTATGCTTATCAAGGTTGGATATCCAGTACCATGTTAAATATTGCGATGTTAATGAATTTGCAATTATTTTGTTTGCATCAGAAATACCCTGTGCTTCAATTCTTTTTCTGTCCGCTTCCTTTTTCTCTTTTTCAAGTATGTATTCCATTCTAAGTGAATCCTGTTCTGCTTTTTTCTTTTCTTCAATAGAATTCTTTAACTGCTGCGGAAGTTCCACATTCCTGAAAAGAACACTTTCCACAACTATATTTTTTCCTTTAAGTCGTTTGCTTGCATCTTCAAACACCTTATTTTCAAGAACCGCTCTTTTTTCAGTATAAATGTCTATTGCCTGATATTCTGCCACAACTTCCCGGACAACAGATCTGAACTGAGGCATAACAACAACACCTTCATAATTGGGACCAATGCCTTTATGTACCTCATTTGCTTTATCAGGAATGATGTGGTACAAAACAGTTGCTTCCATATTTACACTCAATCCCTCGTTAGATAAAGCGTGCATGACTTCTGTTTTTTCAATTGTTCTGATACTGTATGTTGTTACCGAAATCCACGGCGCCTTTAAATGCCACCCCTCTGTAAATTCATATTCCTGCACCCCTCCAAACCAGGAATACTGGACTCCGACATGTCCTGCAGGAATTGTTACAATACAAAAACCAAAGAGGAATATGAGTGCAAAAAATAATACTGCAACTATTCCGATAATCTTCATGCTTCCATGTATCTGCTGTTGTCCCTTTCTTACCGAGTCACCAAAATCGTCCATGTTAATTGTTTGTGCCATTTTAAAAATTTTATAAATTTTTGAAATATTTGAACGAAGTGAAATTATTTTAAATTATTTTAAATTTTAAATATGAGAGTGAAACGAACTTATTTTAAATTTATTAAATTTTATGTGTTTGTATTATTAAATTTATATTAAAATTTAGTAACTATTCAGCCACCCAAAAAATCACAGGTAAATTTTTTGTTTTTTACGCTCACTTCGTTCGTGTATTTTCAGACAAGTCTGAAAATTGTATTTTTTGAAATTTTCACAGGTAAATTTTTGCACCCTCTGAACAGTTACAAAATTTATTATTAAATTTACTCTGCGAAATTAAATTTTAAATGATTCAATTTTTTCTTTTCCACAGTGCCTTTCTTTTATGAAGAAAAGGTCTATTTACAGTCGTTTAACTACTTCATAAGTTGTCGTCTTTGTTACCCCATCAATTTCATTAATTTTCCCGACAATAGTGTCTGCACTCTTTTGTGTTGTCTTCACTATAATATCCACATCCCCCGCAACCTTATAAGCTTCAATATCTGAAATTTCCCCGATTTCGTCATAAACCCTCAGCCTTTCTTTTGGAAGCACTTCGACCAATATAAATGCCTCTTTTTTCATAACATTATCTACAATTTCAATAAATTCTTCATCAAGTAAGGCAGATTTTCGTCTTTCAGCAGCAATTTTGACCATCTTTAAAATTTCATCTATGTCAGTTTCGCCTGCTTTGATTTTATATTCATCAAGTTTTCCTTTTATTGCACTCTTTCCGGACATCTTCCCGACAATCAGTTTCATCTTTTGTCCGACCATCTCGGGCGGATATGTCTGATAAGTAAATGGAAATTTAAGCAGTCCGTCAACATGTATTCCCGACTCATGCCTGAAAGCATTCTCCCCAACAATAGGCAGCATTTGCGAGACCTTTATTTTTGATGCCTTTTCAACATACTCTGAAATTTTTTTTAAATTTTCCGTTTTATATTTTGAATCAGTTCTATACAGGCATCTTAAAGACATTATGAGCTGTTCAAGTGACGCATTTCCGCTCCTTTCGCCGATTCCATCCACAGTTGTTGAAACATATTCCGCTCCCGCTTCAATTGCCGCAAGCGAATTTGCAACAGCCAGTCCGTAATCATTATGTGCATGAATCTCTATCGGAATCCCTGTATTTTCTTTGAGATTTTTTATCAAAAATTTTGTCGCTGTCGGATTTAACGCCGAGACGGTATCACAAAGTCGCAGTCGGTTGCCTCCCGCATTTTTGCAGGTCTTTATATATTCAATAAGAAAGTCGTAGTCGGTTCTGCTGCCGTCCTCTGCATTAAATGAAATGTATAATCCATGGGAGTGTGCATAACTTACCGCTTCGGCAGCCATGTTTAAAATTTCCTCTTTTGTCTTATGAAGTTTATACTCTAAATGAATATTTGATGTTGCCAAACTTATGGCAATTGCATCACAGCCGGTTTCAATTACTTTATCAATATCATTTTTGTTTGCCCTGCTCCAGCCCATAATGCTTACCTTTAAATTTCTTTCTTCTTTTTCCTTAACAATTGCTTTTATTGCATCAATATCACTTTGTGAAACAACGGGAATCCCTGCTTCAATCTGCTCAACACCAAGTTCAGCAAGGGCTTTGGCAATTTCAACCTTTTCTTCAAGCGAAAACAGAACGCCTGCGGTTTGTTCTCCGTCACGCAAAGTTGTGTCGCAAATTTGGACATTTTTTATATTTTGCTCTTTTTTAACCTCATCGGCAAAGTTGTAGTCCGATACATAAATTTCGTAATTACTCATTTTAAATTTTTACATTTATTAAATTAGGATTAAATTTTAAATTTATTAAAACATGTATTTTAAGGGGTTGCTGAATAGTTACCAAAATTATTCGTTTTTTAAATAATCTTTTAAGACAATAACTTTGATTTCCTTTATTTGTTTAAGTTTGTTATCGTTAGTAAGAAATATATCAGCTTTAGCATTTAGAGCTGCAGAAATTTGGATTGCATCCATACTTCTAAGGGCAGGATATTTTCCTCTCAGGCGTCCTGCTTTTTCTCCTATGTTAACTGAAATTTCCATAAGATTAAAATTTTTCCCGTTTTTCAAAAATTTTACAAACCTGTCTGCAAGATCTTTCTTTCCCATATTGATGGGTTTAGGTAAAACCTCTGTGAGAGTTATAACTGATGAAAAGGCGATTAACTCTCCTGACTGTACTTTATCCATAACTTCTTTTGCAAGATGTCCGAATATTGGATTTGCCTCAATATAATAGATTATTGGTGCTGTGTCAAAGAATATTGTTTTAATTTGTTCAAGGTCTTCTGATAAATTAGCCACATTATTCATATTCTTTCTTCTCTTAATTTATTAACATATTCCTGAGCATCTTCATTATTCCACATACCTCTGCATAACCCATAAAAATCAGCAATATTCACGGTTGTTTTCTTTCTGACAACTCTCTGCGATATTAATTTATGGATAAGTATGTCTATCAAATTCAATTGTTCTTCGGGCAGCATGTTTTCAATCTCTTTTTTAACTCTTTCCAATGTAACATTTCCATATACATTAATTGTCATTTTGTCAATACATATATTAATATTAAATTTTAAAATTTACATAATAAATTTAAATCCTAAAACAAAATTAAAACAAAATTTTAAATACATCTGTTGCCATTAACGGATGCCTGACAAATTCAGCGGTTAAATTTATTAAATTTTTAAGTTAAATTTTAAAATTTGTGATGAATTGTGATTTCAAAACAAAATTCGTAAAAATTATTCCATATTTTATTTGCCATTATTCAGTCATCCAAAAGCGATAATTTCCTTTGTTTTGATACATCTCGTTTTGATATTCTCCGGAATACAATCAAAATGTTTGTCATTACTCCACAAATAACATCCGAATTTTAATGCTAACGCCAGGATATCCACGTCATTTTCATCGATTTTACCTATTATTCTATTTGCCTCTTCAATTTTGCCTGAATAATGTTCTCTTTTGTAAATATTTATGGGCAGCACGGAAAGAGCTATTTTGGCTTTCTTTACGCTGGCTCGGGATTTTTCAGCAATCAAAGGCATGTATTTTCTTACTTCATTTATCGTAAATTCCGTTGATATGAACTCAAATTTCGGATCAAACAGTATCTCTCTCGTCACTCCTCCGATCAGGGCAGAAATAATCACATTCGCATCAACACACACCTTCATTTTCGCCTCGTTTTTTCAAATTCCTCCAAAATTTCTTCTTCACTTATTCCCCTTTTCCTCAACCCCTCCGCGATCTCGTCGCTTATCTCAAAAAAAAGTCGCTTTTTCATTTCCAAAACCTTCTCTTTTGTTGCGGCTTCAACAAACTCCTGTTTGCTTTTAAATCCGAACTTTTCTACTATGCTGTTAAGCACTATCTCCAAATCTTTTGGAATATTTATTGTTACTGTTTCCACTTTAACAAAATTTGAAATTTTATAATATGTTCATTTAAAAATTTTATAATAAATAAATTAAATTTCAAAACAAAATTTTAAATACATCTGTTGCCATCAGCGGATGCCTGACAAATTCAAGTCCCAAATTTTTAAAAAGTTTAGATGCGAAATCCATATCTCCCGAATAGAAAATTTCCTTATGTTTATTTGCAAATGCGAGCATGTCATCAAATTTTTTGTATCTTTTGTTTAAAAATTTTCGTATCATTAAATGCAGATAAAGTTCATTCCCAATATCTTTTCTCCAGCCATTTTCATAATTTTTGTCCGCCAAGTGCCTCGCCGCCAGACATCCCATTACAACGCCTCCTCCTGTTGTTGCCTTAACCTGTGCTGCCGCATCGCCGACTAATCGTAAATTTAAATCGCTAAATTTATAGTCCGTTTTAAATTTTGGATCATATATCGGAATTAACCCTGCATGTTTCATTAAAATTTCCCCGACTTTTCTATGCGCTCTTAAATTTGTAATAAAATTGTCCAGATTTTCCCTGACATTTCCATAACCCGCAATTCCAACCCTTGCATAACCATCAACGGGAATGAGCCACGCAAAGAAGTCCTTCGTCAGATGCAACTCAACCATATCCTGCTCGCATTCAGCAAAAATTTCATATTGCAGTGCATTTAAAAATTTCGGAATGGGGAGATTTAACATCCTGTGTAGTTTATAATTTGCTCCCGTTGCCAGAATTAAATTTTTTGCATTAAACTCGCTGCTTTTTGTCCTGACTGTCCAATTTTCTCCGGCATTGATGTCAGTTGCTCTTTCATTGATAAACCGGACACCGCTGTCAATCGCAGAGTTGAGAAGCTCATTGTCAAACCTCTTTCTGTCTATAACATACGCCTTTGTCTCGTTTGTTCTGATTTCAAAAGATGTATTTTGAGAGAAAAATTTTGCACCTCTGATTTTGTTGAGGATAAATTTATCGGGATTTATGTTAAGCCGCTCAAATCCGCTTTTACTTATCAGGCCCGCACAATGAACCGGCTGCTCTTCGTTTTTATGCTCCTCAATAAGTGCAACCTCGTTATTTTCTGCCAAAAATTTTGCTCCGTAAGCGCCGATTACACCGCCAATTACTATTGTCTTATGCATTGTATTTAAGAAAATGTTTAAAATTTAATTTTCAAAAGGATATTTTAAAACAGGGGATATGTTCAAATTTATTCGTATGTATTATTTATAGAAATTTGGTAAATTTATTTCTGAAGTTTGGAAATTTAAAATTTTAAAAAACTTTAAAAAGGTGATAACAAAAACGGCAAAAATTATGTTTGGGTTCGGTGATTCATGGAGTTTTGGCGGGTTAAATACAAAGGGGATTAACTTCATGAAGAGAGAACCCATAGGGGATCCCGACAGAATGTTGAAATAAATTAGAATAAAAATTTAAAAATAAACAAATATTAAACAAAACAAATATGACAAATACGATAAAAAATACCGCCACGCTCATGAAAGAGCGGTTGAAATGGTTTGGGCAGATAGTAATAGCAGGAGTGCTAATAGCACTTGTAGTTGGAGTAGTATTTGCAGTTGCGAATGCTCAAGGAGATGACAATAATGCAAAACCTGTGAAAGAACCAAGTGCAAATGGCATAGAAAACATAACTGTAGAAGAAAATAAAATTGTAGCGAAAAATTACAATTATACCCGTTGTATTGATTTATTGAGCAGTAAAGAAAGCGTTCGCACGGGAGGTGTCGGAATTATAGGAATTGATGAATTTGCATGGTCAACATATGGAAACAATTCATATTTTTCATGGGTCAATGTTCCAGACGGATTATCTGCTCCCAGAGAGTATGGATGTAAAGGGGCACGAGCAATATCATCTTATGGAATTCCTCTTGAAGCAATAAATATAGATAATTCTATCAATGCATATGAGATTAATATATTTGAGTTCCCTTTGAAAAAATATGAAGATGTGGAAAGGGGGCATTATCAGTTATTAAATGAAAGTGTGGAAAATTTATATAGAATTTCCCTTCAGCGCCTTTGTACGAACAAAAATGACGATGTAAGTTGGTATTTAGACACTTTTTATTCCTCAAAACCCGAGCATATAAAAGAAAGACCCAAATTTTCATTTAAATGGAATTTTGATGAAAATGACAAGAAAAAAATTTTGGATTATATTAACTTACTGATGAATGTGAAATTTTTAAAAGACAATGATAATGAAAGTCTTTTTATAGTGCCGAATATAGAAAATGAAAATAACTCACGACACGCCTTACTACACACGGTAATGATCGGGTTGCAGGGAAATGAAGCAGTATTAAAACATCCTAGAACAGGAATAGTTAAACCTTTAATCAATCTCTCCAAAATTGCTGACAAAGAAATTTTAAATTCTTTAGGTTTTTCAAAATGTGAAATAATTAAAATATCACCTTTAGGTAACAACACATCGTTTATAAGGGTTAAATATAATAATGGCGTTATAGTAGATTATTTAGTGACAAATATAAAGCGAGATGAGGAATTGATGAAATATGAGGAGTATAGCAAGTATAGCGGCGAATATGTATCTTATATAATTGAATTTACAGATATAAGCAAATTTGAAGTAAAAAATGAAAGCGGAGAAATAAAAATTTATGAATTTGAAAATCCAGAGCAATATATTGATGCGTTTTATACAAAAGATTCTCATATTTGTTTTGAATATTCAGACAACGGAAAAGAGGGAAAAATAAATCTTGAAAATAAAACAATTGACTGGGAAATTAAAAAAGGTATTGAAAATGAGAGTTGTGAAAATAATACTTTAAAAATAAGACTGGAAGGAGGAGAAAATATAAGATTCTTTTCTTTTCTGATAACAAAGAACATAACAAAAGAGAAAAACGAAACCATAAACGAAACTATAATTTACGGAATATTATCTCCGTGCAATTTATCCGAATTTTATAATCTTGGATTAAAAAGCAGAGATAAAATGGATAAGTATGTAATTAAAACTTTACTTAACAAAGGTATTTCTTTTTCAAGTATATTCAAAATAATGCTTGCTCTTCATTACGAAAAAATTTATTTTGATGGATGCGAGGACACTAAAAACTACACTTTAATATTCAAATTTTCAGATAAATTTGATGAAAAAGATCTTGATAGAATTAAAGTAATAATAACAAAAATTTTGCCAGAGGAAGAACCTTATGGAAATGGCAAAGTAGAATGTGTTGAGGAAGAAATGAAATGTTATTAAAATATTGTAATTGTTGGTTTTGTATTTGACATTAAAGGAAATTTGTGCAGAATTAACAAGATTTGACTGTGATATGTTCAAATTTATCCGAATATATTATTTATACTCTTTTGATAAATTTATATAAAATTTAAAAATTTAACCAAATTTTAACAATCCAAAATGAGCCAAACAAAAAATAACGGAAAATTTGAGATGGAAGACAAAGGAAAAAAGATAATTGTGATGCCACTTGATGATAATTCAAAGGAAATTTCACTGGCTCTGGCAAACGATACGGCACGCAAAATTTTATCCCTGCTTTCGGATAAGCCGATGACATTAACTGAAATTTGTGCGGAATTAACAAAATTTGAAGGCGATAGGTTCAAATTTATCCGAATATAATATTTATAGAAATTTGGTAAATTTATATTACATATTTAAAAATTTAAAATTTTAACAATCTATATTTTAACAATCCAAAATGAGCGAACATAAAAATAATGGTAAAATTGAGATAGAAGATAAAGGAAAAAAGATAATTGTAATGCCACTTGATGACAATTCAAAGGAAATTTCACTGGCTCTGGCAAATGATACGGCACGCAAAATTTTATCCCTGCTTTCGGATAAGCCGATGACATTAACGGAAATTTGTGCGGAACTGGAAATTGCTTTATCAACCGGCGAATATAGTTTAAAGAAATTACAGGATACCGGATTAATAAAGATTATCGGAACAAAGCAAAGCGAAAAAAATGTTGAGATGAAAATTTATGCTCCCGAAGAAAAATTTATTGTAATTGCACCGAAAAGCATGAGGAAGGAGGATACGATTTCTGCTTTAAAGTCATTACTGCCTTTACTTGCGATAGGGATTATTGTTTTGGGATTTGGAATTTATATACTCAATCAAAGCCAGATGCCGTTTATTAACCCAACCACTACAAATCAGGCATACAACTACACGGGCGATACCTTTTCCGGGGGAGATGGATTTATGAAAAAATTTTCCTCGCAGGAAGATCTTAACGCTTATATAAAATATTCTGCTGAAAGCGGAATTGGTTTTTATAGGAGTTACACAACTAATGAAAGTGGCGATGTTTTTGATGGAATGATGGCTACAAAAAATGCGTTTGTTCAAGAGTCAGCACCCTCCGGCACATCAGGCACTACATCTGATCCGGGTGCAGGTTCTTCCACATCCGAATTTTCGCAAACGAACATTCAGGTTAAAGGCGTTGATGAGGCAGATATTGTAAAAAATGACGGAAAATACATATATGTCGTTTCAGGCAAAAAAATTGTTATAATTGACGGATATCCTGCAAAAAATGCAAAAATTTTATCGGAAATTAAATTTAACGAAACCCCGTCTGAAATTTTTATAAACAAGGACAAGCTGGTTGTTTTCACGCAGGAATACAATTACAATTCGCGTCAGGAATACTACTATGGCTCGCAGACGAAGACAAATATAGCGATTTACGATATTTCAGACCGGAAAAATCCGAAAATTGAGCGTGAAATAAGTGCCGATGGAAATTATTTTGATTCAAGAATGATAGGTGATTATGTGTATGTGATAATTAACGAACCGATATATTATCAGCCATGCCGGATTTATAAAGGCGCCGAAGTTGATATGAAATGTATTACGGAAGACATTAAATTTCCGGAAGTAACAATGGATGGCAAAAAAACCGATGAAAATTTCCCCGAAATTTATTACTGGGATATTCATGAGACCTCTTATCGTTTCACAACTATTTTATCAGTAGATACACAGGATAAAGATGCAAAACCAAACAAAAAGTTCCTTGTTATGAGTGATGCCCAAAATATATATGTCTCGCCTGAAAATATATATGTAACACGAACAAAATGGATGAGCCGGCAGGAAATTTTGGAGAAGGTATATGACGAAGTTGTAATACCTAATCTCCCTAAGGATAAGCAGGATGAAATAAAAGAAATAGAAAACTCAAACAAGAGTTTCTATGTTAAGAAATTTGAACGAATCCTTGTAATAAAAGAATATTTTGCAAATCTTGACGCTCAAGAAATGCAGGACTTTCAGAAGAAAATAAACGATAAAATGCAGGAAATTCAAAACGACCTTGAAAAATCCGGTGAGCAGACGGTAATTAACCGGATTGGAATAAAAGACGGAAGGATTACTCCGAAAGCAAGCGGAAGCGTTCCAGGAACAATTCTCAACCAGTTTTCAATGGATGAGTACAACAAAAATTTCAGGATAGCAACAACTACGCAAAAAGGTAACGATAAGCAGGCAAATAACATTTATGTTTTGGATGAAAATTTAAAAATTATCGGAAAAGTTGAGGATATTGCACCCGGAGAAAGTATTTATTCGGTAAGATTTATGGGTAAAAAGGCATATATGGTGACATTTAAGCGAGTAGATCCTTTGTTTGTGATTGACTTGTCAAATCCCGAAAAACCGACACTTGTGGGAAAACTTAAAATACCCGGTTATTCTGACTATCTGCATCCTTATGATGAAAATCATTTAATCGGAATTGGCAAGGAAGTTGATGAGAGTATTGATGCTGATAAAGTGCACAGCAGTGATGCGGTTTATTACACTGCCATTCAGGGAATAAAACTTGCATTATTTGATGTGAGTGATATTGAGCATCCGGTTGAAATGTACAAGGTGGTTATCGGTGATCGCGGAACTGAGTCCGAGGCAACACAGGATCATAAGGCATTTTTATTTGACAAAGAGAAAAATTTACTCGTTATTCCGATAAAACTTGCAGAAATATCTGATGCCCAGAAAAAATCATCTGACTGGAAAGGAATGGAGGGTGAATTCACATTTCAGGGAGCATACATTTACGATATTTCATTAGATAAAGGTTTTAAATTACGGGGCAGAGTGACGCACATAGATGATCCGGAAGTACTTATGAAAAGCGGATATTATTTTGATTCGCCATACTCTGTTAAAAGGTCACTTTATATGGATGATGTTTTGTATACGATCTCAGACAAGAAGGTGAAGATGAATGATTTAAAGAATATTACCTATATTAATGAAGTTAAATTGCCTTATGAAAAGTATAATGATGGGAGAAGATATTATGTAGATTGATTGTGATAAAATAATAAAAATGAATATGAAAACCACAACAAAAACAAAGGGAACAAAAAAAGTAAATGCAAAAAGCGGAAATTTAAAAATAAAAGTAAATGCAAAATAAATTTATAAAATAAAAATTAAAATAAAATTTTAAAATGGATACAAAAAATATAGTGGTAGGAATTTTGGCATTAGTAGTAATCGGAATTGTTTTGATTAGCGGATGTATTGAAGAAAAACCAAAAGAGAATACAACACAAATTTCTGCAATTGAAAAATTTTCCTCCGCAGAGGACTTTAAAAGTTATCTGGAAGAAACAAAGACGGCACAGGGATATTATTCTTACGGATTGCGATCTAATACAATGATGACTGCACAGACATCTGACCTTGCTTTTGCTGAAGGCGGTACCCAAAAAATTGGCGCACCAACTGGCGATGGCACTTATTTTGAAAGGGTTTCAGAAACCAATGTCCAGGTGGAGGGTATTGATGAACCGGATATTGTCAAAACAGACGGCAAGAAAATTTATTTTTCCCCCGAAAGAAAATGGACATATCTGAAAAGAGAGCTAATGATGGAAGAAAAAATATCTCCGTCTTATTACGAAGAACCAAAAACAAACATCATCAACGCCTTCCCTCCCGCTGATTTATCGCTTGACGGTGAAATCAACAACACAGGTAACTTGCTTCTGACAAAGGATGTTTTAGTAATTTTTTCAAGCCAAAATATTGGGGGCTATGATGTTTCTAATCCCAAGTCCCCAGTAAAAAAGTGGGATATAAAATTAAATGACACATCAATCGTCACTTCCCGGCTTTACAATGGCAAAATTTATCTGGTTTTAAGAAATTATATTAATGAATACAACCCCTGCCCGATAATGCCATTAACGATTGGAGAAAATCCGTTAGTTATTGAATGTAAAGAAATTTATCACCCCGTTTCACCTGTTCAGACAGATGTTACCTTTTCAGCGATAATATTGAATCCGGTTTCGGGTGAAGTTGAAAACAAAATTTCATTTGTTGGCTCATACAGTCAATCAATTGTGTATATGTCAGAAAACGCGATATATGTTACTTATTATTATCAGGAGAGCGTGTTTAAGTTTGCGTCCAAATTTTTCAGGGAAGAATGTTCTGACTTATTTCCAAAAGAAATTTTGGAAAAGCTCAAAAAGTTAGAAAGTTATGACATCAGCGACCAGGCCAAACTGATGGAACTGCAAACCATTTTTGAAAAATATAGTAAGACATTGACAAATGACGAACAACTAAAGATTGGAAACGAAATGAACAACAGAATGTCTGACTATTACGGGAAGGAAAAAAGAGAACTGGAAAAGAGCGGGCTCGTAAAGATCGGACTGGAAAAATTTGAAGTAACAGCAACAGGTAGTGTTCCCGGGTTTCCGTTAAACCAGTTTGCTTTGGACGAATATCAGGGAAATTTAAGAATTGCCACAACTGTCGGTGAGCGTTTCGGAGGTGGCAGTTTCGGATTTGGCAGGAGCGAATCGGCAAATGATGTTTATGTTCTGGATAAAAATTTGAAAATTTTGGGTGCTGTAAAGGATTTGGGCAAAACAGAGAAAATTTATTCGGCAAGGTTTATCGGAGATAAGGGTTATTTAGTTACATTCCGCCAGATAGATCCTTTCTATGTTCTGGACTTATCCGATCCGCAAAAACCGGAATTAAAGGGCGAGCTGAAGATTCCCGGATATTCATCTTATCTGCATCCCCTCACAAAAGACAAAATTTTAGGCATCGGAAAAGAAAACTGGCAGGTAAAAATTTCCCTGTTTGATGTTTCGGATGTGAAAAATCCGAAAGAATCAGATAAATACCTTTTGGACGAGTCGTGGTCAGATATTCTAAACACGCATCACGCATTTTTGTTAGACACGAAGCACGAAATATTTTTCCTGCCGGGCAGTAAAGGAGGGTATGTTTTTTCGTATAAAGATGATAAATTGAAACTGATAAAAGCGGTCAGCGAAATTTCTGCCAGAAGGGCAATCTACATAAATGATTATTTGTATATAATTGGCGATGATAAAATCGTTGTTTTGAATGAAAACGACTGGGAAAGAGTTAATGAAATAAAATTTTAAAAAAAATTTAAAACGGTTCAGTGTATCGGCAGCTCTTTCAGTGTATCGGCATGAGAAAAAGTATGAGAAAATTTACGAAAGTGAAGTTGAAATTTCATAAATTTATAAAAATTAAAAAATGCTCACACAAAGCCACAAAGTCACAGAGTATTTAAAAATCAGCAGATTTTTAAAGATTGAAAACTTGTAGTTTTCAGTATATTTCTCCTTTGTGTCTCCGTGTCTTGGTGTGAGAGAACAATAAAACGAACTTTCCTGTACGCTCAAAAAATTAAATTTTCCTAAACACCAGTATTCTTTCACCTTCGCTTTTATTTTCCTTCGTTGCGTATCTGTAAAATTTATCCTCTAACACCATGTTATAATTTTTTGCCCTCTCAATTAATTCACTGGCAAATTTAAACCTTACATTTTTTATTTTCCTGTCTTTATCTACAATCATACCACATACTCCGCTGCTTTTCAGAACTCTGGAAATTTCCGAAATTGCATTTTCCATGTCCTTAAAATAAATTTCTATCGCCATTAACTTTTTACCTGCATCGCTGCTGCTTCCGGTTCCGTCAGTTACCTTATCAACTCCTATATAATTTTTTTCATCGGCTCTCTCGTTGAGCAACGCCATTTCTATGTGGTGGATTTTTATATAGTTTAACGCATTTAAATAAGGAGGGGATGTAACAACCAAATCAACTGTATTATTGTCAAGGGAAATTTTCTTTGCGTTGCAGTTAAGCACTTCCGCAAACACATCCGTATTAAGAGATGCAAGTTTTTTTAAATTTACACGGACAGTTTGCTTAAAAATTTCAAACACATTTATTGCATCTTTTTTCTCTCTTACTATTCTTACTTTATGCTCGTCAATATTTGCACAGGACTTTACAATAGAAAGCAGGCAGACAAGTAAAAAATTTCTTATATCATCCGTATAATTTTCATAAATTTCTTTTCGGAGCTTTAAGAGCGGCATTAAATTTTCCCTGTTAAAAAGGTAACTATATTCAAATTTTTTGCATTCCTCTGCAATTTCATCAAAATCGTCAAAATCCGGATTTATATTGGTTATTGTTATTAATTCATCATTGCTCATACTTATTTTTCTGGTTTTGACCTTCGTAACTAATCTCGCAATCGGATGGACATCTGTTCCGTAAGAGTTACGATGCAGTAAATTTGCCTCAACCAGGGTTGTTCCGCTGCCGCAAAAAGGGTCTAAAACAACATCGTACTTTTTTGAAAATTTCTCAATTAAAAATCCCGGAATTTGGGGAACAAATTGTCCCGGATACCTGTATAAATGATGGGTTGCATAGTTCGTTTCTTCTTCTCCGATTCTTCTAAAAATTGTTTTTTTAGACATGTTAAATTTTGACTTTGGTTTCTGTGGCATTTTTTTAAATTTTATCTTCTGTTTTATTTTTGTCTTCTGTTTTGTTCCATAATGTCTTTTCAACTGATTTTAAAGACATAATAATTTCTTTTGCTTTTTTTATAGTTCCGGTTGTGTTTAGCGGAATAATTGAAATTTTTGTTTCGTTTATTGCGGAAAGTAAAGATAATGCAACAATAACATCGTCTTTCGTTTTGTGTGTCGTCTTTAAAATTCCAATGCCTAAATTTTCATTCCAGTCAATAAGATAAATATTTGCGTCACCCATTCTATTATCGCCCAAAAATGAATGAACTGCATATAAGCAACCTCGTAAAATTTCTTCCTTTGAAAATCGCCTGTCGTTTTCTGAAACAACTTTGAAAATTACATATCTTTTTCTTTCCCTTATTCCCGGAGGTAATTTCATTTTTATAATATGGGCTTGCCCAGATTCGGACTGGGGACCTTCTGCGTGTGAGGCAGACATCATAAACCACTAGACTACAAGCCCATTAGATGTTAAATTTAGTGTTATAAATTATGGTTTTGTTTTAAAATTTTTCTTTTCGCCCGCATTTTCTTTTTAAGAAAAGGCGGCTGCAGGGACCTTCTGCGTGTGAGGCAGACATCATTTAAAATTTCTGTGAGAAATTTTAAATATCCGAACGGAGTGAGGTTATAACCGCTAGACCACAAACCCATAAAGATTAAAATTTATTAAGAATTACGCTTTTGTTAAAATTTTGTTTAAAATTTTGTTTAAAATTTTTTCCTCAAATCTCAATGCCATTCACAACCGCCTCACGAACTATCCCACCCATCGTCTTTTTCTTTTCGAACTCCTCTGGTGTGTAGCAGAGGAAATCTACGGGATAATATAGATTCCAGTAGTCATACATTTGAGTAACACGCTCCCTAAATTTCATACCTTTAAATTTCCGGGAAACCACAATCATATCAATATCGCTGTATTCACGCGGTTTTCCAGTCACTCTACTTCCGAAAAAAATGATTTTTGAGATAGGTATTTTTTTTGATGTTTCCTTCTTAAAGTCTTCCAAAACTTCAATTATATGTTTTTTTCGACCCATTGTAAAATTTCATTTGAATTTTTTAAATCTGTTTCACTTTCTTCTTTTGTGTATTCTCTAAACTCTTCCACATCGGGATATCTGCTTTCCATGTAAACAGGAGATAGTTCTTTACAAAGATAGATGATGCTATAAGGGGCACCCAGTTTTTTTGATAACAATACGAGATCGTGGGTAGGTATCAAAATACCTGTTTTTTCTAAAAGCAGGGCTTTAAGTGCTTTCTCAGCTGCCTGTTGGCACCAAAAAGAGCAATATGTATAATCTCCTCCATCAAAAAGTTTTTTCGCCACTTCAAAGTCCCTGTTTGCTTTGTCCCGCCAAATTTTGGTTTCCCGTTTCATTATATTGGTTGTATCTCAAATATTTTTTACATTGTATGGCAAAATTTTCAAGATTGTTAAATTATTGTGACTAAATGTATAACTATGCATATTTTTTGGATTTCAGACATAGGAAAATTTATTTGCCGATTTCTTAAAAAATTACTTTTATAAATATAAATTTATCAAAAAAGTAAAAACGCAAAACTTCAGAAAAATTTATTAAGAATTACCCATTTGTTTAAAATTTTCATTTAAAATTTTTCTTTTATTGTTGTATTTTATTGTTACAAAATATATTCAACCTCATCCGCATTTATTATTACCTTTGAAAATTCATCTTCGTTAATTCTCGGACAGGCAGTATTTACGAATGCATCAACTTCAAAACCCAATAAATTTGAATCGTTTATATCATTTCCGACAAATATAAATGCCTTCCTTCCCGCGGATTCTATTTTTTCCTTCAGCTGAAATGCCTTCTCTATGTTCATTTGGTATGTTCTCAGAGAAACGAGAATTCCATAAGTCCTTGCGAGGGATGCCTTTGCTATTCGCGCATATCTTTTTCTTTCCATCAACTTTATTTCATCATCTGAAATTTTTGTTATCGTTTGCGAAATCGGATCCAAAATCAATACATCTTTCCCAATCCGTGCCTTCAAATTATAAGGATGAAATTTTCCCGAGCCGACATATATAAATTTTTCAACTTCCGCCTCATGGTTCTTTGCATTTGAAATATCGCAGCCCAAAATTTTTCCGCAAATGATTGCATGCTTTTTATTTTCTTCAAGAAATTTTTTTAACTGATGAGCGTTTTTTTCGTGCTGAATGACATAAGTTATTCCTGTTTTTCCAACACCTTCTACATACTTTAACAATTCATTCAGCAATTCCCCTGAAATTTCCTTAGTATAATAACACGGAACGAAGATTATTTCCATCCTAAAAATTTATTAAATGTCAAAATTTATCAAAAAATTTAACCCTTATTCAGTCAACCAACATCTCTTTTATAACCGACTTTATATTATTTATTGTGTTTTCATCTACTTTTCCAATTTTCTTAATCAATCTTCTTTTGTCAACAGTGCGAATTTGATCTAACACTATCTCACCTCTTTTTCCATTGAATTCAACGGGAACACGAATCGGGTAGGAATGTGTTTTTGTAGTCATAGGCGCAATGATAACCGTTGAGATATATTCATTCATCTCATTAGGGGAGATAACAACACATGGTCGCACCTTTTTTATCTCATGACCAATTGTGGGATCAAGGGAAATGAGGAAAATGTCGTATTGGTTTATTATTTTTGTATCCATTTTGTTACCATTCCCATTCTTCAAGATACGAATCAATCACATCATCAATAATCAATTTGTCGTCTTTGTTTTCTGCCATTTTTTTAAAGGATTCTTTCCAACCCTTTCTCGGTTCGTTTCTTATTGGCTTAATAACAACCTTGTCGTCTTTAACATTTAAGATGACCTCTTGTTCAATGCGGCATTGCTCTAATACCGTTTCGGGTATTCTCACCCATCCCAAATTGCCTATCGGAATCACAACCACATCCATTTTTTAATTATATCTGATGTAATTTAATTATGACGCGTTTTAATTATTAATAATAAAAACAACGGATTTGTTTATCCGCTTAAAAAATTAAGTGTGAAAAAACCACCCCATTTCATTCGGAGATTTTTAAATAAATTTAAAAATAACAATAAAAATAACAATAAAAATAACAACAAAATCAAATATGACAAAGTAAAAATCCAATTAGCTAGATAAATACCATTTTCATAACAATTTTGTTATACAACATTTTTGTTATACAACATTGTTGTTTTATTTTAAATTTTTCAATTCTTCCAAAATTTTATTGGATAAATATTACTGATTTAAATTTTTACACCCGTCCAATTGCATCTTTAAAGTCCTTTCCATCTTTAATATTCTCAAAGTCCTTATCTTCTTTTGCCATTTCTTTATATTTTTCATCAATTTCAATTGCTTTTTTCAGCCAATCAATTGCTTTTTTCAAGTCATTTTTAACAGAATACAAACATGCTAAATTATAATGTGCATCGGCATAATTTGGATTTATCCGTATTGCTTCTCTGTATTCTTTCTCTGCTTCTTCATAGCGTTTTAAATTTTGCAATAAAACTCCTAAATTATTATGTGCT
>JAGWDQ010000083.1 GCA_018260615.1 Candidatus Altarchaeum sp. | reverse complement strand
TTTTATAAAATGAGCAGTTACAAAATTTATTTACCACAACTTATTGAGAAGTTACACAAAATTATACCAAATATTTTATTTACGATTTAAAGCATAATGAAGAAAAAAAGATATACGCTCTTCAATTACTTGGCAAGACCTCAACAACAGTAAATAATTTATTAAAAGCATTCACTCATCAACCTACTCCGAATATGGATGAATTTGTTACTGTGCTTGAAAATAAAATCAAATTGAAATTGGGATTATCTATATAATCAAAAAGGCATTAAAACATAAAAACTTATGCAAAAATTTAAGATTTCATACTCAAAAAATTACAAAACAGGCAAACTTTAGTTTTGTCACGAGCATCCGAAAACAATTTAATTTATGCTTCAAAAAATAATTAATCTATGTAAAATTATTTTGCTCTTCAATACAGGTAATTATGATATCCCAAACAACATTATATGGCGACAAATACAAAATACATCAATTTCCCGGAACACAATATTTGGGCAGCAAGGAAAGACTGATTAAGTGGATTTTAAATTTAGTTCCTGAGAATACAAATACTGTTTTAGATGCTTTTAGCGGTTCTTCCGTTGTCGGATACTATTTTAAAGATAAGGGTCATAAAGTTTATAGCAATGATTTTTTGAAATGCAATTTCATGATTTCAAATGCATTGATTGAAAATCAAAATATTATTCTTGACAACGAGGATATTAAAATACTGCTGGATGAAACAACTAAAGCAGATAATCTGATTGAGAGTGTTTTTACAGATGTTTTTTTTGAAAGGGATCAGGCGCAATTTTTGGATAAATTCCGGGCGAATGTAGAAAAATTAGATAATGAATATAAAAAGGCATTGGCTTTAACGGTGATGAACCGCTCTTTAACAAGAAAAGTAACACTGGGACATTTTGCCCACTTGAGTGCTATTAAATATAGTAAAGACCCGGAACGGATTAAAAAAAATCCGAGCCTGGCAAAACACTTAAAAGATATTTTTCAAAGTTTGGTTGGCCCGTATAATCGTGCAATTTTTGACAATAAAAAAGAAAATAAAGCATACTGCGAAGATACAATTAAATTAATTCCCAAACTCAAGGATGTTGATTTGGTTTATTTTGATCCCCCTTATTGTGGTTGCCACCCCGATTATCAGGCATTTTACCATTTTTTGGAGACCTTTGTAGAATACTGGAAAGATAAAGAGTTTGTAAATGGCACAAAAATGTATTATCCAAAAAAAGAAAGCGGTTTTGTACAAAAAACAGAGATTGAAAAATCATTTCAAAAATTATTTGAAAACAGCAGGCATATTCGCTATTGGATTATTTCATACAACAGCAAAAGTTATCCCGAAAAGGAAAAAATGATTGAACTGATTGAAAAATTTAAAAAAGTAAAAATTTATGAACATGAGTATGCCAATAATTACGGCGGGAAAGGAAGTCGCAAAGGTACGAAGGAATATTTATTTTATTGTTATAATTACGAGGGTGTTAACTAAAAACAGATAAAAAATTTAAATTTTATTAAAATGAAAAATACTATGAAAACAGATATAAAACTCTATGAACAGGGATTAGAAGAATATCCGAAATCAGGAATTATCTTTGGAAATTTTATGATGATTTTATGGATTATCTTGGGAACTATTGCATGTTATTTTTTTCATCCGTTAGTTGCCCTGATTTATATTGTATATGCAGTTCTAATGATTTTTGTTGTTCTGCGAAAACTGATCTGCACAAATTGTTATTATTATGGAAAATGGTGTTCTCTTGGCTGGGGAAAACTTTCTGCATTATTTTTCAAAAAAGGCAGCATTGAAAAATTTAGCACAGGTCTTGGCATAAAACTCGCCCCTTTCACTTACGGATTGTTGACTCTGATTCCGGTTGTTTTAATCATAATTTCAGTTATTCAAAAATTTGATACATCCAAAATCATAGTCCTGATATTATTGATTCTGATTTCTTTTTATAGCGGAGCAATCAGCAGAAAGAAGTCCTGTCAAAATTGTAAAATGCGTTTAATATGTCCGGGTTGTGCGGCAAAAATAAAAAACAAATAATAAACAAAAATATGGCTACAAACAACATAAAAACCACTCATAAAATAATAACAGGAGATTCCAGACAAATGAAAGAATTGTCCGATAATTCAGTACATCTGATTATAACTTCTCCTCCTTATTGGCAGTTAAAGGATTATGGCACAGACAACCAAATCGGCTACAACGACAGTTATGAAAATTACATAAACAACTTAAATTTGGTCTGGCAGGAATGTTACAGGGTTTTACAAAACGGCTGCCGCCTGTGTATTAATATAGGTGACCAATTTGCCCGCTCGGTTTATTATGGCAGATATAAAATCATACCTATAAGAACGGAGATAATTAAATTTTGCGAGACGATTGGTTTTGACTATATGGGAGCAATTATCTGGCAAAAATCTACGACTATGAATACAACAGGAGGTGCCACAATTATGGGGTCATTTCCTTACCCGCGAAACGGAATAATTAAGCTTGACTATGAATTTATTCTGATATTTAAAAAAATCGGAGAACCACAAAAAGTCAATAAAGAGTTAAAAGAATTGTCAAAACTTACCAAAGAAGAATGGAATTTATATTTTCAGGGTCACTGGAATTTTAACGGTGTCCGGCAGGACGGTCATATTGCTATGTTTCCTGAAGAATTGCCAAAACGACTTATTAAAATGTTTTCGTTTGTGGGAGATACGATTCTTGATCCCTTTCTTGGGAGCGGAACAACTTCATTAGCAGCAAAAAATTTAAATCGTAATTCTGTCGGCTATGAAATAAATCCGAAATTTATGGACATAATCAAACAAAAATTAGAAGTTAATGCCAATAAACTGTTTGATAAGTCAACAATTGAGTTTATATGCTCGGAAAGTAAGAGGAATGATTACAGCGAAGAAATTTCCAAACTGCCTTATATTTTTAAAGACACCGTTAAGATAGATAAAAAAATAGATCCGAAAAAATTATTGTTTGGCTCTAAAATAGACGATAGCGAAACACAGAAAGATGAATTTTTTAATGTCCGGGAAGTATTAAGCCCTGAAACAATTAAACTAAACAATGATTTAATTATTAAATTGTTAGGCATAAAAACAAATCAGGATAAAATTGAGGATGCTAAAAATTATCTTAAAAATAAAACATATAAGCAAAAGGTCTTCCTGAAATTTGATAATTTAAAATTTGATAAAGAAAATAATTTGTTATGTTATTTATATTTGGAAAACAAGACATTTATTAACGCTCACCTGATAAAAGAGGGGCTTGTGTTTGTTGATAATGAAACGGATTTCAAATATAAAGAAAAATTTAATAATTTACTGAAATGTTATTATGGCAAATAAAACAGCAAAAAAATTTTCAAAGGATTTTGGAAAAAAGGAGAAAGTATTAAATTATACCTGTCAGACATATCAATTATCCCGACCAAATAAAGTTGGTGCGGTAATGGCATTAATACGGGAATGCCAACCTAAAACCATAGAAGAATGGGAAAAGTGGTATTTTAAAAATGCCTTTACTGAAAGTAAAAATCCTGTAAAAATATCGCAGGAAATTTTAAAAGAATTAGGTGAGCGTTTACATGAGAAAATTACCGAAGTTGTAATTCCCGAATGGCAGGCAGCATTTAAAGAACTATCGCTGCAGGATTGTATGGATTATATTTATAATCTGACAATAAATCGCACTTATGACGGGTTTATCCGTGAGAAATCAGTAATAAATGATGGACTGGCAAAATATTTTCCTGAAGTAAATTTTGTTGAAAGCGAGACAGACCTTGACCATGCAGGTGATATAGATTATTTGGGATATGTAGGCGAACATGCTTTCGGAATACAAATTAAACCGGTTACGGCAAAAGCAAATTTCGGCAATTATTCCGTATCGAAAAGAATGAAGGCAAATTTTACTGATTTTGAACAAAAATATAAAGGCAAGGTCTTTATCGTTTTTAGTTTAGATGGAGAAATTGGAAATAAGGAAGTTATAAAAGAAATTGAAATTGAAATAATAAGATTAAAAAAATATCTCACGGAGTAAGTTATGAAAACAACTAAAAAAGATAAAAATTTAACTGCATATTGCGGACTTTACTGCGGAGATTGTTTTAACTATAAAGGAGAAATTGCTGATTTAGCCCGGGATTTAAGAAAAAAATTAAGAGGAGCAAAATTTGATAGTGTTTCCAAAGGGTTATCCAAATACTTCAAACAATTTGAAAATTACGCGCAATGTTACGAAGTTTTAGGTGCTATGGTCAGGTTGCGGTGTCCAAAGACATGCAGAAACGGAGGAGGTCCGCCATTTTGTAAAATAAGGAAGTGCTGTCAGGACAAAGAAATTCGGGGTTGCTGGGAATGTACCGAATTTGAGACCTGCAAAAAGCTGGATTTCTTAAAACCAATACATAATGACGCTGTTATGATAAATATCAGAAATATTAAAAATGGAAAATTTTAAAAATTTTAAGCAAAAAGCCGAAAAATCAAAGGAAAAGAAAGCAGCGTTTGGAAGTGATGTAGAACTTGAAAAATTTACCACAACCGCACCGAATTATGAGCATCTTATGGACTTATCAAAAATTTCAACCGCTGAAAAAAAAGACATACAAGAAGTAGGTATTGATGCCAATAATAAAAATCCGGCCTATATGCAGAAGGACGCTTCCGTAATCCACAGCACGGGAACATACAACGGTGTTGAAGTGATTAGCATCAGGGAGGCATTACAAAAATACGATTGGGCAAAGGACTATTACTGGAAGGCGGTTGATGTCGGAACAGATAAATTTACCGCATCGGCAGAACTAAATTTAATGAACGGATACTTCATAAGAGCCGAAAAAGGTGTCAAGGCGAAATTTCCCGTTTCTGCGTGCTTATTCATCGGAACAAAAAATTTTGCCCAGTCCGTTCATAATATCATTATTGCAGAGGAGGATTCAGAGTTAAATATTATCAGCGGCTGCTTATCCGCTTCAAATGTTGAATCCGGAATTCATATCGGAATAAGTGAGTTTTACATCAAAAAAGGGGCAAAAATTTCATTCACTATGATTCATAAATGGAATAAGGACTTTGCCGTCAGGCCAAGGTCGGTTGCGCTTGTTGAGGAAAACGGGAAATTTATCTCAAATTATATCTGTATGAGCGATGTCCAAACGCTTCAGACATATCCAGTAGTTAAATTAAACGGAAAAAATTCAGTAGCACGGCTGACAAGTATTTTAATAGCAAAAGAAGGTGCAGAGATGGATGTCGGGGGAAAAATTATCCTTAATGCAGAAAATACAAAAGGAGAAATCATATCAAGGGCAATAACAACTGGCGGAAAGATAATTGCGAGGGGAAATTTAACCGGAAATGTTTCGGATGTTAAAGCACACATGGCTTGTCAGGGACTGATTTTGAGTAATAAAGGAAGCATCAAAGCAATTCCTGAAATTGAAGGAAATGCAAAGGATGTGGAGATGAGCCATGAAGCGGCAGTGGGAAAGATTGAAAAGGAGAAGATTGAGTATCTGATGGCAAGAGGATTGAGCGAAGAACAGGCGACATCAACGATTGTCAGGGGATTTTTAAATGTTGAAATTGAGGGATTGCACGAAAATTTAAAAAGGCAGATTGATGAGGTCATAGAGCAGGTTAGCAAGGAAGGATACTGAATAAATTTTGAACTTATTGTATTCTTTTCTTAACTATTTGTCTTATAAATATCCATAGTATTAAACACATTACTGCAACGACAATTGTTGATGCTTCCGTTCCGAAATTAACAAATGCAAGCATAATTATTACTCCTAAAACTGCAAATACTATGCCATTTATTATTCCCCGCTTTAAGTCCCTCTTGTTTAACACCGATTTTCGCAAAGTGTTTAAGTATTATAATTACACCCTATTTTTTACTA
>JAGWDQ010000082.1 GCA_018260615.1 Candidatus Altarchaeum sp. | reverse complement strand
AAAAAATATTGGCATCTATTGAAGTTTGCGGGTAACGAAATTTTGGAATGGACTGATTCAAGAATTAAATGAATTAAAATGAACTCTTTAACAGAAAAAATTAAAAAACATGCGTCTGAAGCAGATGCTGGATGGGGACCCGCTTACGGTCTATTTAGTAAGATCATTGAAAGAAAAAAATTAAAAATAGGTGTGGAAATTGGAGTTGCATTTGGCGGTCATTCAGAGACAATGTTAAAAACAACTACTATAGATAAATTGTATGGTATAGATCCCTATTTGCATATGAATGGATATGAAGATCCTATGAATCTACCACAAGAAGAATTTGATCAACTTTATACATTTACTCTTGAACGATTGACCACATTTGGTGACCGATATCAGCACATAAGAAAATTGTCGAAAGACGCTGTAAATGATATATCTACAAAAGTCGATTTCATATATATTGATGCAGACCACTCTTACAAGGGCGTTTGGGAGGATCTATGCACTTGGTTTCCTAAGGTTCGGGTTGGTGGAGTTATAGGAGGTCATGATTATGCACACCCCAATCATCCCGGTGTTAAACAAGCAATAGATGAATTCTTCAGAAGATTTGACTGGGAAATTCATGAAGAGGGCGAAGGCGTTTGGTGGGTGGAGAAAAAGAAGTTAAATGTCAGTTTTTTCATCCCGGCGTATAATTGTGCTACAACCATTGAAGAATCTGTAGAATCTATATTCAATGGAAATTTTGGAGAAGGTGATGAGATAGTGGTTACAAATGATGGTTCAACAGATGATACTAAAAATGTTTTGGACAACTTGAGAATAAAATATTCTTTTATAAAAATTGTTGATCATAAATGGAATAAAGGCGGTGCTGCAGCGAGAAATACGGCAGTGGAAACTGCTCAAAATTCTATTTTATTTTGTCTGGATTCAGATAACCTTTTGGTTCCGGGTAGCATTCATAAACTTAAAGCATATATGCTTAATTCTGGTGCAGATATCGCCGCTTTTCAGGAACTTCATTATTTTAAGGAAAATAAAGGCAAAATAACTCATAAATGGATATTTAGAGAAGGGTCGATAACCTGGGCTGACTGTTTATCAGGTTCTATAACACCGGTTGCAAGTGGAAACTACATGTTCACTAAAGAAAGCTGGGTTAGATCTGGAGGGTATCCTGAGTTTGCTGGAGCATTAGATGCTTGGGGATTTGGCTTTCGTCAATTAGCAACAGGTTCTAAAATGGTGGTTATGCCTAATTCTTTTTATTTTCACCGTTACGGACATGAATCTTACTGGGTAAGGGAGAATAAAAAAGACAAAACTTCTTTGCTCGCATTACAAATATTGATTCCATTTCTTAATTTAATAAATAATAAAGATGTTGACTACATTATGAGCAGTAAAGGCAGAAATGTTTGGTTTAGTAACATGAAAAACCACCCAATACGACTTAAATCTGGCGAAATAGGGAAACATGGAAAAATAGTTCATCTGGATGAGAATTTGTTTAGAAATACTCAACCAAATATTTTTAGGTTAATGAAAAACAAAATAAAAAAATATATTTTCCATGTAATTCCAAATTTATTTAAAAAAATTTTAAAACGAAAAAATGAAACTACACCTCGGCTGCGGACATAATTATATGGAGGGCTGGATTAATGTAGATGGTCCAAGAGATGAATTATGCTATGATGACATAAAAGCAGACATCTACTCTAAAATTGAGGATCTTGAATATCCTGATAATTCAATAGATGAAATTCTGATGATTGCGGTTTTTGAGCATTTTCCACGACATGTTGCTATCATGCAGCTTCGTAAATTTTATAAATGGCTTAAGCCGGATGGCGGGAAACTAACAATCCTTGTTCCTGAATTCTGGGCTACTGTAGAGATGCTTAAAAAATCAAAGAGTCCAAAGGAGCAGCAGTTCTGGTTTAGACATTTATATGGTCCGCAGGATACCATCCAGTTTGGAACCCACTACGATGGTTTTGATGTGGAAAAACTGAAGTGGATGTTTTCTATTGTTGGTTTCAATAAATACGAATATGAAATTATAAAGCGATGGCCAAGTATTCGCTTTACTGGAATCAAGGATAATAAAATTAAAACGGATGCCGATGCTGAAAAAGACATCATTGATTATATGGCAAACTATGAAGCCAAAGATGAATCCGGCAGGTTATTTGGTGCATGGATGAACGCAATGGGACTAAACGCCGAAAAACCGCAGACACCTACTTTCAAAACACATGAAATGTTTAAGGAATCCATTATAAGTAAGATTATATCAAAATTTAAACAAATATTAAAATGACGATATTTGGAACCCAAAGTCAATCTAAGATTGAAGCATGGACAGAAAATGTAATTATGAAATTCATTAAATATGTATTGAAACAAAAACATATTTCTCAATCATCATGGGAACAGTTGCATGGGCTGTCCTTAGAAGGCATGAATATTGGTGGGGGTGCCGGAGTCGGCAATAGTGGCGAACTCTATGTACTAAATTATATCAGTAAATATTTAAAAAAAGATAAACAACCAATTATTTTTGATGTGGGTGCCAATATTGGTGATTGGTCATCTGCTGCAATTTCCATATTAGGAAATAATATCAAAGTGTCTTGCTTTGAACCTTCAAAAAAAAACATTTGAGAAATTATTCAATAATTTATCAAAACATTCAAATGCTGAACTATTTAATTTTGGGTTTGGTGATAAAGAGGAATCAAATGTATTATATTCCAATGCAGAAGGGTCAGGTTTAGCGTCAATATATAAACGCAGACTTGATCATTTCAGTATCAGTATGAACCAGAAAGAAAAAATTTGTCTTAAAACATTAGATAATTTTTGTAAGGATGCAAGAATTGAACATATAAATTTGCTTAAACTGGATGTTGAAGGTCATGAATTAAAGGTCTTGAATGGAGCTAAAAATTTGATCAGTTCAAATTCTATTGACTTCATTCAGTTTGAGTTTGGTGGTTGCAATATTGACTCAAGAACATATTTTCAGGATTTTTTCTACTTATTGAATCCCTGCTACAAAATATACAGAATTTTAAAGGATGGACTTTATCCCATAGAAACATATAAAGAGACATATGAAATTTTTATAACAACTAACTACATGGCAATATCTAGAAGATTAAATTTGTAAAAATTACAATGATAATAACAAGATTAATCGGCGGTTTGGGAAATCAAATGTTTCAGTATGCAATTGCAAGATGTCTGTCCATTGTTAATAAAGTGGAATTTAAGATGGATATAACTGGATTTGAGTTGCTTAATCCATCATATACACAAAGAAAATATGAATTGCATCATTTAAACATCGTTGAAAATATTGCAACTCCAAAAGAAATTAAAAGATTTAAACAAAAAATATTTATTTCAAAAATTTTTAAAAAAATTATTCCTTCTTCAAAAATCTATTATTATTATACTGAAAAAAAAGAGTTTAAATTTGATCCGGAAGTATTTAAATTAAAAAATATATATTTGGAAGGATACTGGCAGACAGAAAAATATTTTAAAAATATTGAAGATGTGATAAGAAAGGAATTTTCTGTAAAAATTCCAATAGATAAAAAGAATGAAGAATTGCTTGAAAAAATTAAAAGTTGTAATTCTGTAGCAGTTCATGTAAGAAGAGGGGACTATGTTACAAATCCAATTCATGCCGAGATTCACGGAACATGTGGGCTTGAGTACTATAAAAAATGTGTAAATATAATTGAAGAAAAAGTAAAGAATCCATATTTTTTTATATTTTCTGATGATAATGAATGGACAAAAAAGAACTTGAAATTCAATTTTCCAATGGACTATGTTACATGGAACATCGGAAAGGACTATGAAGATTTACGGCTGATGTCAAACTGCAAACATTTCATAATTTCTAATAGTTCCTTTGGTTGGTGGGGGGCATGGCTTTCAAATAATTCAAACAAAATTGTGTTGGCACCTAAGAAATGGTTTAAAGACGAAAAAAGAGATACATTTGATTTAATTCCTGATAAGTGGATAAGAATTTCGTAATTTTAAAATCTCAATACTTAAAAATCAATAAGAATGGTCAAAGTTAGTGTTATAATTCCTGCATATAATGCTGAAAAGTCTATTCATGAAGCGATAGACAGCGTATTAAATCAGACATTTAAGGATTTTGAAATCATAGTAATTGATGATGGGTCAACAGATAAAACTCCAAAGATACTTAAGAGTTATGGTAACAAAATAAGGTGGAAATCACAGGAAAATAAAGGACAGGCGTCAGCACAAAATGAGGGAATAAAAATAGCAAAAGGAGATTATCTGGCATACTTGGATGCAGATGATATATACTTTCCCAAAATACTTGAAACTCAGGTTAAATATTTAGATAAACATTCTGATGCTGGTTTAGTATATTCTGATTACTATCAAATAGATGATAAAAAAATTCTGAAAATAGCGAAATCCCAGCCATTTGATTATCTTCTTTTGCTACAAAACAATTATATATGCAAAAGCACCGTTATGCATAGAAGAGAATGTTTAGTGTGTGCTAATTTATTTGATGAATCTATTAATGGCAGAGATGATTGGGATATGTGGGTAAGAATCTCTGAAAAATTTAAGGCAGGTTACATAAATAAACCATTAGTAAAATACAGGGTGCATGAAGATAGTTGGACACACTCACTGCCAAACGAGCAAGATAATCTTAGATATTGTCATATAAAAATAATTAAAAAAACATACAAAAGAAGAGGAAAACCTTTCTGGCTAAAAATTCAAATAATAAGAACAATTGTAATTGGAAAAGTCACATTAGAAATAATGAAGATAAAAGAAATGCTCGGAAAGGTGCATCCCGTGTGCAGAAAATTTGGTTCCGTTGTGCTGATTGCGTGGAATGTGGTTGATAGCACATTATTTTATATAGAAAATTTTTTTTATAGACATTCATAAAATAGAATCTGTCTGAAATTATCTGATAATTTTCTCTCTTTTATTTTTCGCAAATGCCAAATTTTTCGTAAATTTTTTCAAACTCTTCATTAGCCTTCATATAATCCTCGCTCCTTCCAATATCCTGCCAGTAACCATCAAAAATATATCCTCCAACTTTTTCATTGTTTTTTATAAGAATCTTAACTAAATCAGGAAAATCCAATCTTCCATCAGGAATATATTTTAAGACATCCGGTTTAAAAACATAAACCCCTATACTTACAAAATACGAATGAGTCGGCTTCTCAATGTAATTAACTATATTATTGTTTCCCTCTAATTGGACAACGCCAAAGTCAATTTTAATGTCTTTTTTACAAAGAGTTATTGTTGCCATATTGTTAGATTTTTTGTGATATTTCATAAGTTCATTGTAGTTTACTGTGCATAAGGTATCTCCATTCATAAGAATAAAATCCTCATTTAATTCATCCCTGATGAGTGAAAGTGAACCCACCGTTCCAAGCGGTTCATTTTCATTTGAATATTTAATATTTAAACCGTACTTTTTATCTGCACCATTAAGAAACATCCTTATTAAATTTTCCTTATAGCCAGTTGATATTATAATATCATTAAAACCATTATTCTTTAACTGCCTTAAAATGATTTCAATTATTGGTTGTTCTCCAATTGGCATTAAAGGTTTTGGTATTGCATAAGTAAATGGTCTTAACCTTGTTCCTTTCCCACCTGCTAAAATTACTGCTTTCATTTTTATACATTACACATTATAGATATTTGCTTTATATTTACTAAGATTATCTGATATCCAGTCAATTGTCTTTTTTAGGCCTTCATCAAGTGAAATGTTTGGACACCATCCGAGCATTTTTTTTGCCTTTGTATTATTAACCCAAAGTCGTTCAACCTCGCTTTTTTCTGGTCTCACTCTTGATTCATCAAATTTAATTTTTATATTTTTATCAATTAAGGAGACAATTTTATTTGCTAAATCACCTATTGATATTTCAAAATTTGAGCCGATATTAATTACTTCGCCTAAAACACTTTTATCTGCTTCAGCAATTTTAATAAAGCCCTCAACAGTATCTGATACATAAGTTAGATCCCTTCTCGGGTGTTTTGAACCAATGAAAACTTCATTTTTTGTTAATGCCTGAGTTATAATTGTTGGAATCACAGCTCTTGCTGATTGTCTTGGTCCGTAAGTATTAAACGGGCGAATAGTCGCAACGGGCAGCCCATAAGATAAATAAAATGATTCGGCGATTTTATCCGCACTGATTTTACTTGCTGAATACGGCGACTGTCCCTGTAATGGATGTTTTTCATCAATTGGGACATACTGTGCAGTTCCATAAGTTTCGGAAGTTGATGTGTGAATCATTCTTTCAACATTATTTTCTTTTGCAGCCATAAGAACATTCAGTGTTCCTATTGTATTTGTCTCAATTGACTCCCTTGGGTGAATATAGGAATAAGGAATCGGTATAAGTGCAGCAAGATGAAAAATAATATCAACATCTTTTGCCGCCCATCTCATAGCATCACTATCTTTTATATCTCCGGTTATAACATTTATTTTTTCCTTTGTTTCCTCAGGAAAAAGTTCAATCATTCCCCAGTCATTTCTTGAATTATATCTTACAAGTGCAGAGACATCTGCCCCTAATTCAACTAATCTTTCAGTTAAATGACTTCCTATAAATCCGCCTGCTCCGGTAACCAAGACCTTTTTATTTTTCCAGTTCATTTTTTGTGTTTGTTTTTGTATTTATCAATTAAATTTTCATATAAATGTTTGAATTCTCCATTTAATCATAAACCTCAAACTTTTTAAAAAGACATTGATGCCGGCGAGTGTTGTTTTCCCGTATATTCTTTTATTTACTTCTATTGGCACTTCACATACCTTAAGGCCTGCATTTTTTGCCCTTAAAATTGTGTCTGCACCCCAATATTCTTCTTTTTTCAGGATTTCTTTAAGATTGCTTTTTTTAAACGCCCTGAACCCTGTTGTAGCATCCTTTACTTTACATACATAAGCCATTATTCTTTCCCCCAATCTCGGAAGTTCATCTCTTGTGCCAAGAACAAGATCGCATTGGTCTATCTTTTTCAGAAGTTTGAGTATGTCTTTGGGGTTATGCTGCGCATCAGCGTCCATGAATATTATAATCTCATTTTCTGCTTTTTCCATTCCGTCTATTCTGGCTTGTGTGACGCCCAATCTTTTTTTGTGCCTTATTATTTTGATTTTTTGGTCATTTATGTTTTTTATTATGTTGTATGTGTCATCTGTACTTGCACCATCCACAAGAATGATTTCATCTACATATTTTTTTGATTTTTCAATTACTTCTTTTATCGTTTTTTCTTCGTTGTATGTGGGGATGATTAAACTTGCTTTCATTTCATTTTTTTGTGTTTTTCGATCAGATCTTCGTATAATTTTTTAATCTTTTCCATGTTTTTATCAAAATCATAATGCTCTTTAATGATTTCAAAATTCTCTTTTTTGATCTCTTCTCTTTGTTTATTCTTGATTAAATAAATTATTTTTTCAGCTAAAATTTTTGAATTTTTAACTGGAAATAAATGCACATTCAAACCGGCTTTTATTAAATTTCTATCTGATGTTATATCAGTTAAAACAGCAGGTATGCCACAGGCTATTGATTCAAGGTTTGCGATGCCTAAACCCTCGGATAATGCGGTTGAGACATAAACATCTGCGCACGCAAGATACTTTGGAAGTTCTTTATATGGAACATGTCCCATGATTTTAACACTATCTGAAATTCCTATTTCTTTAATCATATTTTTCAGTTTATCTTCCAATGGACCTATGCCTTTTATTAAAAACTTAGCATCAGGAATCTCTTTGATTATGGTAGGTACTGCATTGATTAAACACTCAATATTATAAACTGGTGCAAAATCCCTTACACTTATCACAACAGGGTTATTTTCCCACCCCAAAGATTTCCTTATTTTTGAACCATTCACCGCAATATTAAAATTTTCAATACATATAGTAGGTGAAATAGTAAATATCCTTTCTTTATCTGCTCCAAATGAAATTAATTCATCAGTTAGATTATATGCAAAAGAATGTATTAACTCTGCTCTTTTCGCTACGAATTTCACAATTAACCTAGTTATCATTGACCTCTTTGGATATATCAACACATCAGAACCCCACGCAGAAACACTATTTGGATAATCCCCACAAAATAATGCTGGAAGACCAAAATCAGTTATATCAATCCCCTGGACAATATCTGGTTTAATTTCTTTTATAATTTTTCTACATGAAAATATAGTTAACCATATTGATTTGAATGGAAGTATTTTTATGAATGAAGAATAATTATCAAAATTTAGTTCATGAAGGTAAACATCTTTTAATTCATCCGGAACTTCTGATGGCAATACGGGTGAAATAATGTGGACTTCGTGCCCTCTTTTTGTAAACCATTCCGCCCACCTATAAACATGGGGACTACATGCGTGTGCAATATAACAAATCCTCATTTTAATAATTTTTCAATATATTGATTTTACTCTTTATTTTTTAAACTGATTTTCACAGATTATTAATACTTTTCCATTATCTTTACAAGTTCTTCTGCCCGGTGTTTCCATGAATGTTTATTTTTAATCGCTAAAAACGCATTTTTGCCATATATCTCTGCTAAATCCCGATTTTCAAGTAATTTTAAAATCCCTTTTGCAATACTGTTGGGGTTGTCCTCCGTAATAATCCCGCAGTTGTTTTCTTGTATAAATCTTGCCGTTTCGTGACAATTTGTTGTAATGACGGGTCTTCCAGAAGACATGTAATCTAATAATTTCACAGGCATTGCAAAATCATTGTAGGGGTTTACTTGACGAGGGATAATAGTTGCGTAAGTATCTGACAGGATATTGGGAATGTCTTTATATGTCTTGTTGATCATAAAAGTTATGTAATTTTTGTTTTTACATTTAACCATAAGCTCTTTATTCTCATGACCAACAATAGTGAACTGCGCATCCGGCTGTTTTTTGATCACAATTTCTATAGATTTCATTAGGATATCAATTCCCATTGCGGGAGATATTTCTCCCATATATGTTATGTTTTTATTATCTGGTAATTTTTGATTTAAACATCTTGATGGGTCTCCAGCAGGCGGAAGAGCAAATTTTTCTGGAAAATTAACAGTATTTGCCATAGTTTCACTTGGAAATAGTAATGCCGTAGCATTTTTAAGATACCATCCGTATTCCATCTGACAATATTTATCTGATTGCGCATTTCGCTTAAATATTTCGGGGTATTTCCAATAGGTATCCATGATAAATGGAAATATGGGTATGTCTCTCTTTTTTAGTGCATTTAAAAATACATAATCAAAACTATGCAAAGGTGCACCAAATGCTTCTATGTAAACATAATCTATTTTATTTTTTTTAATTAATTGAATTATTTCAGATGACATCTGCCCAAATAATGATAATAAAAAGTTTAAATATCCTATTTTAGAATAATTCGGCATGAAATTGTATGATGGGCGGGAAATCAAAGTTACATCTACTATCTTTTTTAATGCATGATACAGTTTGTATGCCCTTATTGCAGGTGCAGCATTCATTGGATGGATACTGTATGGCACGAACATCAGTAACTTTATTTTTTTGGCCATGTTATCTTATTTTTAATGTGCGAATAATTCTAAATTAACTTTAATGATTTTAGATTTGATATAATGATTTTTGTTGGGCTCTTTTTAAGATATACTTTTTTGTATACTGGTTTAGTCATCACTGCTTTTAAAAGTTTGTTTTTATCAGATCCAACCAGAATATTTCTGTGGCATTTAAGAGTATCTATCCATTCAGTTTCCATCCTCAAGGTGATACAGGGTATGCCAAGATAATACGCTTCTTTTTGCACCCCGCCCGAATCAGTTAATATTTTTTTTGCATTTTCTTCAAGATTAAGCATATCCAGATAACCTAAAGGTTCAATCAATTCCACATTGCTTTTTTTTAAATTATCAAACAAATTAAACAATTCCAGATTATTTTTTGTTCTAGGATGAATAGGATATATTATTTTACCATTTATTGAAGTGATTCCCGATATAAGTTTAGCTAACCTTTTTTTGTCATCAACATTTTCTTTTCGATGTAATGTAAGAAGATAATAATCTCTTTTTTTGAGTTGTAATTTATCCAAAATATAGGATTTCTTTCTTGCGATCAATATATTATCCTTTAATGAATCATAAGATACATCCCCCACTATATAAACACCTTTTCGGATACCCTCTGAGTATAGGATCTTTCTCTGGGCTACAGAAGGTACAAATAAATAATCTGAAATATGATCCATGACAACCCGGTTTATTTCTTCGGGCATTCTTCGGTTATAAGATCTCATACCTGCTTCTATGTGAATGACTGGAATTCCAAGTTTTGCAGCAACTAATGCACCTGCTAATCCGCTATTGGTGTCTCCTAATACAATCAATCCGGAAAAATCGTTTTTTGTGAGGTTTTGCTCTATCTTTTCAATCATCTCAGCTGTTTGTTTACCTTGATGTCCCGTAGAAATTGTATTTAGTTTAATTTCCGGTTCTTTAATATTCATTTCATCAAAGAAAACTTTATCCATATTATAGGAGTAATGTTGACCCGTATGTAAAAGACAATAAATATTCTTATTCAACGCTCTAATTAAGGGCGATAACTTTGTTATTTCCGGTCTTGTTCCAACGACTATGCATATTTTTTTCATTTCTTTGTTTGGTTTTCTATTGCAAAATTATAAACATTCATTACTTTATTTGCTATAACTGCCCAATCCCTATTGTTCACTATGTATTCTCTGGCATTTATGCCCATCTCCTTTGCTTTTTCATAATTGTCTAAAATTTTTTCTATTGCATCAGATATTTCTTTGGGGTTTTTGTCTGATACTATAACTCCAAAATCATTGAAATCAACTCTTTTGTATGTTCCACCAACTGTCGATAATATTACTGGTTTACCCATTGATAGGGCCTCTACAGTAGTTAAACTTGTACATATTGGTCGTCCTTTCTTCAATGCTTCTTTAACACTATGAACTGGAAACTCCTCAACAAAAGGAATATGAGTAAAAGAGTTTAGTATAATATCTGCTGCATTGTAATATGAGGGAATATTGTCGTGAAGTATAGTATCTTCTAGTATGATCTTATTTTTAAGATTATGTTTTTTTATCTTATTTTCAAAATCAGATTTCAATGGTCCGCCCCCTCCCAATAAAAGAACTGCATCTGAATCTTTATTTCTGGTCAGATATTCAATAAATCCCTCAAGTACATTTTCAACTCCATTCTTGGGAGCAAACCTTCTAATACAAACAATGAGTTTCTGATTATCTTTCAAACCATAATTTTTCCTAATTCTGTCAATTTCTGTAGAATTTATGCCATTAAAATCGAATTTTTTGGTATCTACTCCATTAGGCACTACAAATAATTTATTTGTATTACAATCCAAACTTGTTCTAATCCAATTTTCTAATGTGGAATCAACAGCAATCACAGCATCTGCCCTCTGCACAACCTTCTTTGTCACCCACATTATGAATTTAAACTGAATTGAATTTGGTTTTATTCTACCGCTGGCTACTTGTTCGAGTGCAGGATATCCATGCATCGTCAGGACCAGAGGTTTTCTTTTATCTATAAATCCAATACCTGAGTAAAACTCTCCATGAGTGTGATATAAATCCGCCCTTTTCCGTAGTAACATTGCTCTTTTTGTTGTTTGAATAATCATCTGAATTGGTAAGTATAAGTAGTTTACAGGGTAAAACCGCTCTGTATAGACATCAATATTGTAGTCTTTCCAATACCCAAATCCATTTCGCACTCCTCCATCCCCTATATCTACAACAAATACATTATGATCAGATGAAAATTGCTTTGCCAATGCTTGCACTACATGAGAAACCCCGCCAACTTTTGGCTTGTATGGTCCAATCATTAAAATATTCATTTTTAATACCATTTGTTTATTAATTATGTTTTGATTTAATTTAAAATTAATCAGAATAAATTAATATCCTATTTTTTCGTTTTAATCTTTAATCACATATCCCCAAACCTCCCCATTATCATAAATTTCGTTGCTGTTTAATTCAACTCTAATTTTAAATTCACCATCAAGAATATATGATTGAGCACCTGATCCTGCTCTTTCATAATATGTTGTCCATAATCTTGGATAAATAAATGCATCTTTCCATATTGTATACATCTTACCTCTATCCTTGCTAAAATTATAATCTTGAGATAATATATCAGGATTTATTGTTCCTAATGGACCGGGATTTATTTCTCCATAAGTTCCATTAAAAAATTTATAGAATGTTGACATTCCCTGCAATTGTGATTGCTTGTATGCGCATAAATTTGTATGCTCTTTGTGATATAAAGGATTGTCACTATTTGAAACTGTTGAGGTTATCATGAAAAAAGACATTAAAAAAATTATAATTAAAAATGAAATTGTTGCAAATCTTTTATTAATTAGATTTATTAACTTAAAAAGTCCATAAGCAAAAACAAGGGCAAGAATTAGGTATGCAAATATAAACCACCTTGTTGGCATAATTGATGTATCCCCAGCAAGAGAAAATCCGTAGATGATCGCAAAAATGATAATCATAGTAACAGATATCGGAAATTTGAATTCATCTTTGCCTTTAATCCAAATATATGCTCCAATTATTCCAATTCCCAAAAACATCAAATATCCTAAATGATCAAGAATATATTCTAAATAATTGACAGCAACATAAGTTGATATTTTTTCCTGAACAGTAGCAAGTTCTTCATTTCCAGAAAATACACTGTACTTTGTTAAGCCAGTAATCAAAGCATTTAGGGAATAATCAAGAAATGACGAACATGTTGGGCACTCAAAAGCATACATCCAGTAACCTAAAAGCATCACTCCAAATATTATTGTTGTCCCAAGGAAAATTGTAAATTTATTAGCAGAGAGATTATTTATGTATTTATTTATATTTTTTAATACAAAAAGAGATATTGCTGTGACAAGCAATGCAAATGCAGCAACAGTATGCGTCAATATTAAAACAACAAATAAAAAAAAGATAATAATTCTTCTGTACAACGACTTTGGAACACATTTAATAAACAAATATAAAATTATTGTAAAAAATACAAATCCAAGCGTCATTGGAATTGCAGGAGAATAGCCAATAACCCAATCACCAAAAACAAACAATAGTGATGCTAAAAGCCCTGCGTTTGTATTAATTAATTCTTTTCCAAGCAAAAAGATAAAGATAATGGAAAAAGCCAACAAAAAGGTTGTTGATAAAAAGATTGAATCATAAACATTTAAAGAAGTTAAAATACTCATTTGTGCCGCAAGTGTATGAAATATGGGAAAATTAAAATATGGTTGTCCCGGAATAATATATCCTTCTTTAATAGTTTGCTCGGTTATAAAATTATGCGTTCTTGTATCTATTCCAACTACATTTCCTGGAAATTCATAATAAATTCCTCCATATAAATTTATTCCAATTAGCAGAATTTTAATTAAAATTGCTATTGAATGTTTTTTGTTAGAATAAAGAATTTCAAAAGCAATTGAGCAAATTGCTACTGTAACGAGTATAAAGTAAAGTAAAGGTCTTGAATAAAGGGTATTGTAAAGCAGCAATACGCTTAAACTTAAAGCAAAGAAAAAGATAATGTTATTGAAATATATAAAATTCTTTGTTAGCTTGAAATTGAAAATTTCGTTTGCTTTAAGCAATCTTTTCCTCAACAGGACATATAATAATGAAGATATTAAAATCGTTCCCCCGATATCCTCCTGGTGTATTCCATATACACGAGACATATAAATAATAAAAATTCCGAGAATAATTCCTCCTAATGCAGCAATCAAATCTAAATTTTCTTTTATTTTTTCACGAATACATTTTTCCCTCAACTCATTATTTTTCTTTTCCATTAGCAATTACTTTTTCATAAACTTTAAATGTTTCCTTTGCTATCTCATCGGATGAGAATTTTTTAGCATATTCCAGAATATATTCTTTATCCCATTTTCGCTCCATCGCAAGTAAAATTTTTTCTGCAAGTTCATCCGGACTTTTTGGCTCACATAAATAACCTAATTTGTCATTTATTATTACTTCAGGAATTCCACCGACAGTTGTTCCTACAAAAGGTTTTCCACAGCCCAGGCATTCAAACATCACTGTTGGATTTCCTTCATTTAAACTCGGCAAAACAAATAAATCGCATGCATTCATCCACAATGGAATTTCGTTATGTGGTTTTGCACCAACTAATTTTACATAATCATCAAGATTCAAGTTAGTTATTAATCTCTGTAATTTTGATTTCAATTGCCCGCTACCAACCATAATAGATAAAACATCTGTCCTCTTATCTATAACTTTTCTCATCGCCTTTATCAAATATTCGTGCCCCTTTATTTCTTCTAACATACCAACAGAAAGAATAATCTTCTTGTTTTTTGGAATATTTAACCCCTCTTTACAATCTTCCGGGATTGGCTTAAATATATTTTTATCATAACTATTAGGAATCACAGTGACCTTTTCCTTATCCACCCCAAGCTCAATCAATTTTTCATAATTACTCTTACTTACTGTTGTTACATAATCTGCATTACCAAGAGCGTATTTTGCCATCTTTTCAAAATGTTTATATTTAAATGGCAAACTATAAACATCATCTCCGTGCCCGGTAATAATTAATGGTTTTTTGTATTTCTCTTTCAATTTCGCACCAACATATCCTGCATAATAGACAAAATGTGCATGAATTATATCAAAAGTTATATTTTCCTTTGAAATAAGTTTTAATGCGGACTTATATGCGCCTTCGGCATATTTTTCTCGTAGAAAATTTATGGGCAGCATAAAAAAGTTAGGAAAATAAACAGATATGTTCCCATAAGAATAATCAATAGGATTTATTCCCTTTTTCCAACTTTGTGGAATCCATTTAAATCTTCCAAAAAATTCCGGAAGATGTGGTGTCGGAGCAATAACATAAATTCTATTAAAATTTTCTGCAATTGCATCCACTTGTGTTTTGTATATTCCTATTGATTTGCAGTTTGAATGATAAAAGCTGTTTGCCAATACTAAAAGATTCTTGTTAGCCATATTTAAATTTTTATATTTGTTCATTTTTTATTACGATAAAGAAAAATTGTGAAAAATATTTCAATGGCCATAATATGGATAAATAAAAATTGATTTTATTTACAGTTGCAAATATTGGTGTTTTATATAATAATCGTAGAAATGGACTATTTTTAAATATTAAATTAGTGCCGCTTGTTTCTATAAGTCGGAAGTTGTCATCTCTAAAAATTCTGACTGATTTATAAAATGGATAATTTAGATGTTGTTCCATTATTTTATCCATTTCTTTATTTCTAATTTTATAATACAAAAAAGTCAAGATAGAAGGTAGTGAGATACTATTAGGCAATGTGATAATTGCAACGCCTCCGGGGGCTAAAATACATTTAATATTTTCTACCACCTTGGAGGGATTATTCGTATGTTCGATAACTTCAGTACATAGGATGAAATCATATTTTTTATTTGTATTTATATTTTCGGCGTTTAACAATTTATATTCTAAAACCTTTTTACTATTGCTAAATGCAAAAAAATCATTTGCTTTTTCAATCATTTCATCAACAATGTCAATTCCCAGTACATGTTTAAATCCAAAATCTGAAATAATCTTTGAATATACCCCTGCATTACAACCGATGTCTATTGCCGAATCAAAAGATTCAATGACATTCTGCTCTATTAATCTCTCCATTAATAAACAGAAGAGATTTATTCTATCTCTATGTAAAACTTTAGTGCCCACATCATTTTTATAATTATATAGGTAATTTAGTTTACTCTGCAATTCTTCTTCATCATCACATTTGAAATCAGTTTTATAAAACATCTTATTTTTTGTAATCTCTTATAATTTTATTAATTCCTTTATAAGGTAATGAAATACTCCTTTCAAAGAATCCATACAAACCCCTTTTATCAATTGCCCCAACATAACTACTTATAAGTTTTGGATAAATTGATGTTTCAACACCATTTAACTCTCTATTAATCTTGTTATTTGTTATAATTTTCCGTATGTTATCATTATTTAGTTCTACATCATAAAATATTGTCATCGCGTTACCTATCTCTTGTATTAAATGTGCATCACTCCCGGATATCATCGGTAATTTCCTTTTTTCTGCAAGTTGTATTGCATTTAAATTTTCTTCTTTTTCGCTTCTACTGTTGAATCCCTCTATAATACGGATATTTTCTAAAATATCGCTACTAATTAAGTTCCACTTGTGCCCTCTGAACGGATGCGGAAGTACAACTGTTCCTTCCTGCCCTTTAATTTCGTCAATCACAGATAAACTTTTCCTTGATTTTATCTCTTCGTTTAAAAATAACCCGATTATGTCTCCCATCTCCGTATTAATTTCACATCCCACAATAACTATAAAGTCATCGTTTGAGTATTTCTCTGCGATTTTTGCTCCCTTAATCGTTTCATGATCAGTAATGGCAATACCACTTAATCCTTTCATTCGTGCCCTTTTTATTATGTCAGGTATCTTGGATATGGAGTCATACGAGTACATAGAGTGTATATGGAAGTCAAACTGCATCATTTTATTTTACCATGTGGAAATTTTCTTTTTGAATTCATAATTATAAGTGTTCCTTCAATTATTCCTCTAAAATTTTGGATAAATGTTGGAATAGGATCAGACAATATAATGTTTGTTTTTGTATCTTTGTCTTTATGTAAAAATTCTTTGATATTTCTAAAAGTTGGGTTTGACATTAATACTTTGAACTCGTCCGGGAAAACCCACCGATATTTTATATATTTATATTTTTGTATCTCTGGAATTTTCTCTTTCAACGCAAGTTTTATAAGTATTTCTGGGACATTTACACCTGCACTTATCGTTAAATCCAAAGAACCCCACAATTTAGGGTTTATTTCGATTAGCTTATAATCATTTTGTTCAATATCATATTTAAATTCAACCATAATTGGTCCGTTCCATTTCAAAGCGTCACAAAGCTTTTTTCCATAATAAAATAATTTGTCATCAAAATATGACTCTGCAACAGCGCTTGGTCCACCAGTTATGGGGAATTCCTTGATTCTTTTGTGCATGAAATGTGCTATTAATTTTCCGTGGTTATATATGCCATAAAACCCGCAACCAAAACCTTTTACATATTGTTGCATAATTATGGGGGTTTTACTTATCTTCTTCAAATATCTGAAATTTTCCAGCAGTTCTTTTTTGCCATTACAATATTTTATGAACGCTCCAGAATCATCAGATGACTTAACTACCACTGGAAATGTTTTTATATTTTGAAAATCGTTTAGCTCATTGATAATTTTTGATTCGGGAGTAGGTATTTTAAGTTTATTAGCAAGATCAATAGTTTTATCTTTGTAATAAGCATTCATCATGCTATTATAATCTGGAACTAAAGTATGGGCGTGATTTAGAAAATCCTTTTTATATTTGGATACTGCTAAACAACTTTGCATACTTACCGGGAGTATAACTTCGTAATTCTCTTTTTTTATGATATCAAGTAATTCTTTGGCATATTCATCTATATTGTTCACTTCTGTATTTAGAACATGTTTTATTTTACAATATTTTGAATAAAAACAAATGGTCAGAATTTTTGGATAATGACTTGTGCATCCGATTACATATTTGTTGCCCATGGTTCTCAAAATTGCAAGAGTGTTCTTCTGTAAACCGTCCGTAACTAATACTTTAGTTTTTTGATTCTTCATTTTTATTCCACCACCTATAGATTTCTTCTCCGCTTGTCATCCAAGCATTCTTTTCATAACAATACTTTAAAATTTTCTCGTATAGTATCTTCCAGTTTTCTCTAAAAGGCCAGTTAAATACTTCACTGTGCCAGGATAAAGTCAAAACACCGTTACATTTTTCTACCGTGTTTATGATGTTCTTTACAGTTTCCCATGTTTGTTCAATTGAAATTGAAACATTAAATAAAGCACTGTCCATAATAATCATGGGAATCTCTAAAATGTCAATCTCCTTATTGCTATTCAAATTAAATGGTTTAAAGGGATGACACATCCCATTTCTAAAACCAACGCCATAATTATACCCCATTGTCGTATCGTATTTGAATCCGCATTTTTCTAATAATTCCCATGTATCTGGAATTTTGAACATCAAGTAATGATTCCTATAACCAATAACTGATTTACCTAAAACTTTTTCTATTCTCTCTTTTTCTTTTTTTATTTCCCCTAAATTATTATATGCATAATACCCTCCATGTAACCCAATCTCGCAGTCATTATCCCAAATAAAGCCCAAATCGTTTTCTAAATCTTCAATATGATATCTAAATCTTTTTATATCCTTGTTGGTTGCCATAAAATAAAATGATGATTTTGCGCTGTATTTTTCTTCTAAATCTATTATTTCTTTGAAATTTCTATAAGGACTATATTCTTTTCCGCTATTCTTCCAGAAAAGTTGTTTTTTTAATTGTTTAAAATTTAGATTTTTAATGCAATAAAGTGATGAGAGTAGTGTGTGGTGTAATGGAGGGTAAATGTCATCAACATCATGTGTTAAACATACGGCAAACTTTTTGTTTTCCAGATAATTTATTTTTAAATTATTTTCAATTAAAAATTTTGAAACGATTGGTTTTGTTATATATTTACCTTTCTTCAAATTATGGATCTCAAAATGGTCTAAATGTTTTGAGTTATATTCCTCTTTTCTTGTAAATATATCCCACATTTCTTTATTTTGTTTTAATTTTTTTATATCAACATCCATTTTCAATTTTACTATACTCCTTTGAATTTTTCATTTTGTTTATCAATAAACATTCTAAACCATAATTCTAATAATATTACTTTCCATATAACTTCACCATTATGTTTTACAAATCCTTGATTATTTTTATTTTTGAATATTTTTTTAATATATTTTACATCAAAATAACCTCTTTCCTTGAAGGACTTGCTGTTTAGTATATTTCTTATAAATTCAGATATCTCAGGCAATTTAATCCATTCATTGCCAGGCGTCTCAAATCCAAATTTACTCTGCCTTTGTAATATCTTATCAGGCAATATTCCTTCCATTGCGTTTCTAAATACGAATTTTGTTTCACCACCCTTTATTTTTGATGAGGAAGGTAAAGAAAATAAATATTCTACAAGGCGATAATCTAAAAAAGGAAGCCGTGTTTCAATAGAAAACGCCATGGAATTTCTATCTTCAAATTTTAAAAGGTGTTCTAATTTATACTCAAAATGCTTAAGTAATGAATCATTCAGTGAATTTGCATCAATAAGATCTTTTAAGTATGTGCTTTCTTTCTGATACTTATTCATGAAGGATTTGTCCATATAATTATTTCGCCTTTGAAATATGTATGTTTTAAAAAAATAAGGTAAAAATAGATACAACATTGCTACAATTCCGTAAAAACTCTTATGATTTTTGTAATATGAATAAATTTCTCTTAATAATGTTAATATTTTGCCTTTCTTTAGCAATTCCTTAAAATAATATCCAAAAAAGTATACATATCCTGCTAATATTTCATCACCGCCCTGCCCATCTAATAGAACTTTTAACCCTTTTTCATGTGCAAGTTCCATAACTCTAAATTGAGTATAAACCTCAGGACCTATAAACGGCTCCTCCTGATAATATATAAGTTTCATTATATCTTTCATTAAGTCATTTCCGGATGGTGATGTAAAATTTGCCTTTATATTTGTCTTTTCAATAACCTCTTTTATATATTCACTTTCATCTATGTCTTTTCCGGGAAAAACCGCGGAGAAGGTTTTGATATTTTTGTTATCTATCATTCCTGCAAGTGCGCAAACGATTGAAGATGAATCAATACCTCCACTTAAGCAAGAGCCAACAGGAACATCACTTCTCAATCTTAACCTGATAGAGTCCAAAAAAATGTTCCTTATCTTTTCTTTATCTTCTTTCTCTTTACCAGATTTTAATGTCCAGTATCTTTCTATCTTTAATTCCTTTTCTTTTATCTCAAAAATAGCAATGTGTCCTTTGGGTATCTTTTTTATCTCTTTGAAAAATGTTTCATCTGTATGGTCAACAATGTTATACATAAGATAATCAAAAATAAGATCCTCATTTGGAGTCCTTTTTATATTGTGCTGCAAAATTGCTTTTATTTCAGAAGCAAAAATAAAATTTTTGCCATCAAAAAAATAATAAAGTGGCTTTACTCCGAATCTGTCTCTTGAAAGAAACAGCAAATTTTTATTTTTATCATAAATACAAAATGCCCACATTCCGTTAAATTTATTCAGGCAATCAAAACCATATTCCTCATAAGCGTGAATAATTACTTCAGTATCTGAATTTGTATAAAATTTGTGTTTATTTTCCAAGTCCCTTCTTAACTCTAAATAATTATAAATTTCACCATTATAAACTATCCATATTGATTTATCTTCATTGTGAATCGGCTGATGTCCTTTTTCCAAATCAATTATACTCAACCTTCTATGACCTAAACTTACATTTTCATCAAAATAAAATCCCTCATCATCAGGACCTCTATGCTTTAATGTATCCGCCATCAACTTACACAAATTTTCATCTTTCCAGTTAAAACCGCAAATTCCGCACATCTTATAAAATAAAATCCTTTGCTTTTTCACCGGCATTAAAAAGCAAGTCAATTATTGAAAGATTTGGCACAAAGCCCAACGTTGTTTGCTTATACACAGGATGTTTAAATTCATGAAATATCAAGGTTATGTTATTTTTTCTAAACTCTTCTTCAGAAATATATCTTTGTGAGCCCATACCTTTTCCGCTGATATATATATCTGCATTAAAATATTTTACAATCTCAATTATTCTATCAGAAGGGCTGTTACTTTTAACAGGAACTTCGGAAGAGAATGCAAACTTTGTATTTATCTGTAGAATTTTTGCAATTTTTTTTATTAATTCAACATTTAGTTCACAAATTTTTGCCCGGTTTTTTTGATAAATTTCTGCAAATTCATTGTTAAATGAATTAAAGAATTCTGCTTTACAATAAGAAACATTTATACTTTTCCAGTGTTTTTTGTTCCAATTGCCTTGCACAATTTCTGTTTCATTTATTTTAATCATCTCGCTTTTACTTTTTACCGGAACAGTTAGCCACATAACACCATTAACTCCTAAAATCTGGTTTCTTGTTACATACGACTTTCCCCTTGGCAGTTGCACATCATCAAAGAAAACAAAAATGTCGCTTTTTGCTATCTTATCAAAATATCCTGTCCACGGGATATAATTTGGCTGATGTATTGCTATTATAGTCATGTTGATTTTATTTTATGAGTAATCTTATTAATTCGTATGTCTCGGTATAAGGAAAATTTACTTCAACTCCCTTGGCATAAGCAGACGCCTTTATATATTTTTCATCAAAATATGACCGAAAGTCCTGCGATTTATAACATTTTAAAGCATTTATCTTTTTTTGTATATGTCTTTCCTCCAATTTAAAATATATGTGTGTTGTAAAGGATAGATTATTCCATGGATGCTCATATCCCAATATGGAAGCACTTTTTTTAAATGCCCTCAATGATTCATTATAGATAACCTGATGATCCTGATGTGTATCATAAAATGATGGAACAAAAACAACATCGGGTGAAATTTCTTTATTATGTCTTATTATTTCATCCAGAATTTCCTGCCTGTGCTGATAAAAATATCTGACTTTATAATCAAGTAAAATGACATTTTTCTTTGGAATTCCCAAAAGACCAGTTGCTTCAATACATTCCTTTTTCAAAGTGTCATCTTTTAATCCCTTGTGCAATGATTCCTCACAACTTGAAAATGCAACATAATAAACATCCTTTCCTTCTTCAATTAGTCGTGCTATTGTACCTCCGGCCCCGATTTCCCCATCATCGGTGTGCGGGCTTAAAACCATTACTCTATTTAAGGATATCATTTTTTGTTTTATAAGTTTTCCTCTTTTTCTTCCGCCCCTAATTTGTACTCTATAAATCCTTCTCTGGTTAAGTAACTCGTGATATTTTTCACTATTCTTTCAGCATGCTCAAGATCTTCTTTTGCTTCATCCTCTCCGATACTTAAATCAAATTCATAATCTCCGATGTGCCTTTCACGAAAAATACGAGTGATTAGCTTGCTGAATTCTTTTGGAAAAATACCTGGTTTGATGAAATGCTGGTTAAAGGCACCAATAACGGCACCATGTTTGGAGAACACCATGTTTTCAGTCAGGAGAATGGCTTCCATCGCGTAAAAAGCAGCATAGTAAACGCGAGACGATGCAAAGTCATAATCGCCTTCTTCAATCTGCCGTTTGGCAGAAGCAAGTGAACGTTCAGCCTTTCGTATCATTGTTTCCAATTGTTCCATGAGAATTTTATTTTTGTTCATAATATAGTCCCCTCCTTGTTAATATTCATCAAGAGTGGATTGTAAATTTGACGATTATATTTTTCTTCCGAGATGAGAACTACAGAAAATACTGTGTTATATTGATAGAGGGTTTCACCTGCCACTTTATCTACAATATCATTGATTTTTCGTGAAACCGCGTCTACAATTACCAGACAGTCATAGTCAGAACCCACCACATCATCTCCGCGAGCCTTCGAACCAAATAAAATAATCCGTTTAAGATTATTATCTAACTGCTCACGAATTCGCTGTACAAAATATCCCAGAGCATCATCTTTCATAAAGTGTTCCATTCTTTATTATTATTTTAAATAATTACATTTATATTCATAAAGACCTTCCGGATAATTCTCAATAAAGTCAACCATAAATTTTGTTACATCAATCTTGTCTTTAAGCATTTTTTCTCTCTTTATTTGCCAGTCCTTTTTTGAATTTTTATTTTCTAATATTTCAATTGCTTTCTTAAAGGCATCCTCTTTTTTGTCAGAGTCATAATATAACTGCAAGCCGTATGTATTCATCAGTTCATTATGCACTCCACAAAACTTTGCCTGGGAATCAATGAGTATTGAGGGAGTTCCAAGAATTGCCGCTTCTGTTGAAGTAGTTCCCCCTTCGCCAATATACAATGTCGCATAATAAAGCAAATCATGTAATTTTTCAGGTGAAATTGTAATTCTATATTTTTCAAAGTCCTTTTCTAATTTAGATTCAGATGTTATAAAGACCTTTCCATATTTCTCCATTTCTTTAACTAATCTAATTTTTGATTCCAAATTCATTCCTTTATATCCAATGTCATGTGTTGCTTGCCATGAAATAAATCTTACAATTATAAATTTATCATCCTTACTTAAATTTAATTCATCCAAAATAGCGGAATTTGGTTTAAAATAATTCGGATGCAAGTATGCGAGTTCTTTGAAGCCATTGAAACGAATCTGCTTTTTTCCTAAATCTTTTTTGAAACAGGATGGAGTACAAATTGCACTTGCAAATGGAACGTATAATTTATGTTCCAATGATGAATGCTCGGTGTCATCAAAAACAACACACGGCTTCCTTAATAATGCTGACACATGAGCTGCATTAACCGCCGACACCCCCGTTAAAATATCAGGTCTAAATTTTTTAGCAATTTTATACATCTTATAATCTATGCTTATCATATCTTTAATTTTTGATAATGTACTTTTTCCATATTTTCCAACTATTTCGTATTTAAATCCGTAGTTATCAAGTAATTCAATCGTAACATCTTTATCTTTTGCAGTTATCAAGATTTCATGTCCTTTTTTCTCCATGTTCCATATAAAGTTCTTGAATAAATGCACATGTGCCGGGTGTCCGATATCAACTAAAATTTTCATTTTTGTTATCTTTTTTGATCTAATATTTTTTCTAATTCTTCCTGTGAAGGATAATTAATCAGGACGGCTTTGTGTTTTCCGTAAAAAACAAACAAACTGCCTGCTGCAACCGCTGAAGCATTTCCTTGTTTTACAGCATCTCTGAAATCCTCAAGTTTACCTGCACCCCCACAGGCAATTACTGGAATATTTACTGCGTTTGCTACTTTTTCTATTAATTCTATATCATATCCTTTCATAATTCCATCTCTTTCGACGGAATTTAAAAAAATTTCTCCGCACCCCAATGATTCCATTTTAATGCAAAAATCCACTGGGTCTAAATCTGTTAATTTATCTTTACTGCTATCATAAACTTTATATTTTCCCGTTAAACTCTTTTTAACATCTATGGAAACAACAATACTTTGTGAGCCAAAAAAATCCGATGCCTCCTTGATGAAAGATGGATTTTCTATTGCACAGCTGTTTATAACTGCTTTTTCTGCACCCGATGAAAAGAGTTTTTTTATGTGTTGTATTGTTTTGATTCCACCACCGTATCCAAAAGGCATGAAACACTCTGTTGCAATATCATAAATTAAATCAAAATTGGGCTCTCTCTGTTCTTTACTTGCTGTAATATCAAGGAATATCAACTCATCCACCTCTTTTTCATTAAATATTTTAACTGCGTTTATCGGATCTCCTATATATTTTCCTTCTTTGAATTCAACTGTCTTTACCAATCCTCTGTTTCTTAGTAGTAAAACCGGTATTACTCTTGTATTTAACATTCTGATATATTATTTAAAAATTCTTTGCGAAACTTTTTAAAAGTTGCATACCGAATTTATGACTTTTTTCCGGGTGAAACTGTACTCCGATAATATTATCTCTTTCAAAACCGGATGTAAAGTTATAACCATAAAATGTACTTGTTAATATATCTTCCTGATTATCGCAAAGAACATGATACGAATGAACAAAATAAAATCTGTTTTCCCCGTCATACATGTCCTGAAAGATTTTACTTTTCTTTTCAATTTTCACCGAATTCCATCCCATGTGCGGAATTTTTAATGAATAATCCTGATTAAAATTAAATCTTATTGTTTTTGCATTTAGCCATCCCAATCCTGACAATTTTCCTTCCTCGCTGTTTTTTGTCATTAACTGCATTCCAAGACATATTCCCATGACCGGGGTTTTTTCATTTAATATCTTTTCATTTAAGACATCTGTTAAATTTAAATTAAATAACTGTTTAATACCATTATCAAATGACCCAACTCCCGGTAAAATGAGCTTTGTCGCATTTTTTATTTCAGAGATCTGCGAGGTAATAACTGAATTATATCCTGCTTTTTTTAGCATGTTCTTAATTGAACCTACATTTCCCATTCCGTAATCAATAATAGTGAGCATAATCGTTTTTGTTTATTTGTTTGTTTTATGGGTTTATATGTATTAACTCAAACACAATATCTAAAGTATACAATGGGAGGAACCAAGCCAAATTTATATGCTATCCTAAGTGGCAGTTTTAATTTATTGAATAAAAAACTATTATTAGGGTAACTTTCAAATGTCTTAATTGGCAGCGACATTATTTTTTCGAACTCTTCTTCAGTAAGCCCTAATTTTTTTATAACATACTCTTTGTCCTCTTTCATCATTTCTTCGGAAGGATATGGATCTTTTTTTAACTCTTCCAATGCTTCCTCTCTTGTTATCTGACCCGAACAAATTAGCGTAGATAAATGGGCTATTCTTTTATCTATTTTAAATTTCTTTGGAAGAATATATCCCTGGTAAAAACGAGTAAATATTGATTCATAATGTTTCCCGCTATAATATTTCCACCCTAGTTCTTTTTCTATAAGTTTCATTGCATCTTTTTTGTTATAGTCAATGTAATCTAAAATTGTAACGAATTTTGTGCTTTTTATAAAAAGATAATAAAACATATCTATTAAACCATAATGAGGAAATGTTTTTAATTTCAGTTTACCAAACTTTCTATGGATCCCTTCAATAAATTTCCAGTCTCTAACATCATAAACCCAACTATTAGGCAATATGCCTTCTGTCGTGAAATTAGACCCGTTAATGATGTAAGGGATTCTTTTTTCATCAGCAACCTGGAAAAGAACCGCCATTATAGCATGATCTGTTGGCATCTCAGCATTTATAAAAGATGATTTTAAGAAGGATAATTGTATATTCTTAAATTCTTCCCAATCAAGCACATGAGTAAATAAATCAATATCAAGCACCTTGCATATTTTTTCTATATTCTTTATTGACAACTCTGAGTCCCACCCATTATCTAAATGAATTGCTAACGGCCTCAAACCCAACTTTTTTTTAACTGTGTACGCGACCATGGTGCTATCAACCCCTCCACTAACTCCTATAATACAATCATATTCCTTATTTTTTCCTTCTTCTTTGATTTTATTTGCAAGATGTTTAAGTTTTTGCTGCTTTTCTTCATCAGAATAAACTCTACAATGCATTATTTTTTCATATTTTCTACAATGATTGCATACTCCATCTTCATCAAATTGAATATCAGGATCCGATGTGTCCATGACACATCTTGTACATACTTTTTGATTGCTCATCTTTTTTTATAATCGTAAATTATTTTTTAAGGTTTTGATAACGTTTGCAGGTACTCCCACTGCAACACTCCACGAAGGAACATCTTTAGTAACAACTGCCCCAGTACCTATAACAGCACACTCCCCAATACTCACACCCTGCAATATTATGCATCCCGGAGCGATCCACACTCCTTTTTTGATAACCACTGGCGCTGTTGTTCTCGGATAAAATTCCCTTAAAAGTGATGTACCTCTTGAATGCGCGCTTATTATACATCTGTCGCCTATCTCAACATAATCCTCAATTGTTATCAGTTCAGGATGTATCCTGTCAAATATCACATCATAACCTATGTAAACGTCTTTTCCGATTTTTATACCCCTCATTTTATGTAATTTTGTTCTCCATGAAGGTATTGGAAAAGAGGATGCAATGCGTTCCAAAAGCCAATTCTTTAAAAATTTAATTGCATATGTGAATTTGTTACTTGAATTTGAACATGCAACTGCTTCTTCAAAAGCTATTTTATCTCTTTTAGACATTTTGTAATCGCCATTTAAGTAATTAAATTTACATTTATTTTAAGTAATGTATTTGTAAAACCCCTCCTTTGTTTTTCTGCCTAATTTACCTTCTTTAACTTTTTCTTCTATGAGCGGGCAGGGCAAATACTTTTTGTCTCCGGTTCTTTGATGCAAACTTTTCAGGATGGCAAGGACTATATCAAGACTAATTAAATCTACCAATGCAAGAGGTCCCATTGGATGATTAAGTCCGAGTTTTGATGCAGTATCAATATCCTCTGCTGATGCAACTCCTTCGTAAAGTTCCCATATTGCCTCATTCAGGTAAGCTGCCAATATTCGGTTGACTATGAAACACGGGCTGTTTTTTGTAATTATTGGTGTTTTATTAATTTGTTTTGCAAGTTTAGTTATTTTGTCAATTATCGTATCGGATGTTTTTTCTCCACGAACGATTTCAAGTAAATACATTTTAGGTACCGGATTAAAGAAATGCATCCCGATAAATCTGTCCGGTCTTGCAGTAGCAGATGCTAATTCATCAATTGAGAGAGAAGAAGTATTTGTTGCAATTATTGCTTTATCAGGCAGGATTTCATCCAATTCCTTAAATAACTGCTTTTTTACATTTATATTTTCGGTAACTGATTCTATTATTATATCTGCATTTATCAAATCATCTAAATTAGTCGTTGGCTTAATATTTTTAATAATTTTATTTTTTTCAGAAACACTCATTGTTCTTAACAGTTCTCTCTCTATTTTCTGAATCGCACTATCTAATGATTCTTGAGTTCTACTTTTTAAAATTACTTCAAATCCGGCAGAAACAAGAACCTGAGCAATTCCGGTTCCTGTGACACCAGTACCTATAACTCCAATTTTCTCTTTAATGTGTTCCTCTTTCTTTTTATTATCTGTAAGTATGACATCTCCAATTTCATACTTCTTAAATGATTTCTTGATATGCAAATTATCATTTTCATCTTCTAAAAGGAGATCATAATAAGGCACTTGAGAATGATCTTTAGATGGAACAAAAACTTCAGTTATTCCTCTAACTCTATATTTTTCTTCTTTTAATTCTTTAACCACTCCTTTACAGTAAATACATTTTTTAACCGGATAATACCACGCCAGATTACATTTTTCACATTTAAAAACCATTTTTAGTTTGGGTTAATTTTTTACGATTCAGGAAAAATAAATCAACAAGTGATGGTGAAATAGTGTTTCCAACAAACAGAAAATAGCTCTTCAATGGGAGAAATTTCCTTGTTTTTCCAGTTTCAAGCAACACAATAATCTCTTTTGCTACTTCTTCAGCAGATAAAAGATTTCTATTGAATTTAAGCATAGGGGAAGTACTCGCACCACTGACAGTATCAGCATTTTCAACAAAAAAAGGAGTTTCTACACTTGCAGGAAATACTTCAGAAACCTTGATGTTAATATTTTTTCTTGCCAGTTCTCTATCCAGGCATCGAGAGAATGCTCGTAAAGCAAATTTTGTTGCACCATACGAACTCAGATTAGGAATCCCTCTTATTGCATTCGTGGAGAGTACATTAATTATGTGTCCATTATTTTCTTGTTTCATATATGGCAAAACCTCTTTAATGATTTGAATGCCTCCAAAAAAGTTTGTTTCCATATTTGAAATGTATTTTTCAATAGGGACATCCTCAACTTTGCCACTAACAGAGTAACCTGCATTATTTACAAGTATATCTATCTGTCCGAAATCCATTATGATCTTTTTAATTGTCTGCTTTACTGCTTCATAATCTCGTATGTCAAGTGGAAAAGGTACAGGATTGCCCCCAAGTGCAGATATCTCTTTTGCTGCACTAAATAGTTTTTCTTTGTTTCTGGCGATCATGATTACTGTTAATCCTCTGGCACACAAAGTAGAAGCCACCGCGTTTCCAATTCCTGAACTCGCTCCAGTTACAACCGCAACTTTTGCATTGTCTAAACACACATTCGTTTTTCTTGCACAATGGAAGTAGAAACGATCCATTACTGACGGAAAAATCGCATCAATAATCGCACCCAATCCTATTTTTGAAGGGATGTAAATATTTCGCGCTGGCTTTTCTAAAACCTGCATGACTTTTTTGACCACAAAATCCACAGGAGTACCTTTTGATGTACGGTGGTTGTTATTTGCTGCTTTTGACAAAAGAGAATGTTTAGTAAATTCTGTTTTGACATTTCCAGGGTTAATCACACTAACTCCGATATGTTTGTGATTTACTTCTATTCTAAAGGATTCTGAAAAACCTTCTAATGCCCATTTTGAGCAACAGTATGGAGAACTGCCCGGAAGTGCAACCTTTCCGGAAATTGAGGAGATATTTATAATATGCCCCTTCTCGTTTTTTATCATTGAAGGCAAGCACTCTTTTATTACACGGACAGTTCCAAAAAAATTAACATCCATAACTTTTCTGAATACACTAATGTCAATTTCATCGAAATCACCAAAAGCGCCAATACCTGCGGAGTTGATTAAAACATCTATGTTATCTGTAATTTCCCGGATTTTTTTAAATGTTTCTGTAACTTCTTTTTCATTGGTTATGTCGCAGCGAAATACATAAATATTCTTATTCTCTTTGACCATCTCATTAGCATTATTTACATTTTTGTCTATGATAATAACTTTATAATCTCCCTCTAAAAGTGTCTTGCTAACGGCTATACCAATTCCGTCATTTCCACCAGTAATCAGTGCTGTTTTTTGATACATTTTATTTTACTCCCTTTTTAATATATGAATCACCGCTGTGCCACCAATACCTCCTATATTATGCGTTAAACCAATCTCCGCATCTTGAACCTGTCTTTTTCCCGCTTCTCCCCTCAACTGTGTTACTACTTCTATAATCTGAGCAAGTCCGCTTGCACCTATCGGATGACCATCCGCTTTTAAACCGCCGTCTGTATTTATGGGTATATCTCCCTGAAGGGTTGTCCTATTCTCTCTTATCATGTACTTACTTTCACCCTCTTTGCATAATCCAATATCTTCCATAGCAATCAACTCAGATATAGTAAAGCAGTCATGAACTTCTGCAATGTCAATATCCGAAGGTTTTATATCTGCCTGTTTGTAAGCTTCTTTTGCCGCAATTTTTGCTGCCTTAAACGAAGTTAAATTTTTTCTCTGGCATAAAGAGATAGTATCCGTTGCCATTGTGGATGCCACAATTTTTATGTCTCTATCTGTTTTTTTATTTCTTGATATAATTACAGCAGCAGCACCATCACTTACCGGACTGCAGTCAAAAAGCCGCAGGGGCGAGCAAACAACAGGTGAATTTTTAATCACCTCCATATCAACTTTTTTATGATAAAAATGAGCAAGTTCATTTAAGTTCCCATTATTGTGATTTTTAAGAGAAACCAAAGCAAGATCATCAAGCGTTGTGCCGTATGTAAGCATATGCTGCTGTGCAATTAAAGCATAATTTGCAGGGAATAAAAGCCCTTCATCCTGATCAAGTAATTTGTCCCCTGCTGCAGAAATATTCTTTGAAGCAGACAAATTATCAGTATCTGTCATTTTTTCGACACCTAAAACCATAATATTTTCAAATTTGTTTAAAGATATTATTGCCTGATACAAAGCACTACTACCTGACGCACATGCTGTCTCTATTCGTATTATGGGGATATCTGATTTTGGCAAAAGACCTGAAATGAGTGAGTTTAAATGTAATTGGTTTTGAAAAGGGCCTGCACAGAAATTCGCGACATATATTGCGTCAATTTCTGTTATGGAAAGAGTGCTGTCTTCTAATGATTTTAACATTGCTTCATAAGCTAATTCAGGAATATTTTTGTCTAATACCCCGAATTTTGTTCTCCCTGTTCCGATTATATTTACATTTATCATTTCAAATTTTATATTTAAATTTGCAGCATTTCACTACAACAGCCAAAATTTGCTTTGGTATTTTTTAATATATATTTAATTCTGTTTTCAATGGTTTCTCCTTTAATGATCCAATATAATGGTCTTCCTTTACCGATATTCGGGAATTTTTCATTTGAAATATCAATCGGATGAAAATAAAAAACTGTACTGCTCCTTTTTAAACTTTGTTTTAATCCCAGCATAATGTATCCCGAACCTAAAAACCTGAGCATTGGACCGCCTGCAGTTGGGAATTTAAATCCCATAAAATCAAAGTATGGCCAGGGAATCTCCTGTAGTCCCTTATTTTTCGGATCATTTATTTCAGCGTCAAGACAGTCATTTTTTGGATGATATGGTACTGTAGTAACATTGGTAAGTTGGGAGTCCGTTTTATTGTAAAGGGAATTTTTGCTCACGGAGGAGTCATACTCAAACCCCAATTTTTTCAGCGAATCAAGCATCCAGCCGCCAATGAACGCATTTGGTGATCTGTATCCGATTACTTCCTTGCCTGATGCTTTCTCAAGTATTCTCCTTGCTTTCAGTGTTCTTTTTTCAAATTCCTCAGTTGACATTAATGGCTTCTTTGTCTTTGGATGTATCTTGCATGCGTGATGTAATCCATGACATCCAATCTCATGTCCCCTATCTGCTATTTCTTCGACTAATCCGGGGTAATGTTCGACAACATCTGCAACAACAAAAAAGGTTGCCTTTATATTTAATTCATCAAGCATGTTTAAGACCCTTTTTGTCGGTTCAGTCAGGTAATCATATCTTTTATCCCATTTGCTGAAAAATTCGTCCACATCCTTAAATTTTGAAAACGGCGAACCTGTAACCGAAGGAATATGATACCAGTCTTCAATATCCACAGTTACGGCAATAAAATTTTTATTCATATTTTATAAACAACTAATTATGTTCTATATCTTTATTCGTATTACTATTTAGGTTTACATTAAAATCTTTAACTTTATATTTATTTCCCCAGTTTCTTCCCGTATCTGAAAAGTAAGCAATATCATTTCCCAGCGAAAGATATGCTTCACCCAAAATTTCAAATTTTTTATCGTACAGGAAAGTTCGTTTTATTATTTTAACCTCACTTCGTTCGGATATTTTCAAATCCTTTGGAATTTGAAAATCACACAGAGACACGAAGACACAAAGAGCAGAGTTACCCTGTATCTTTGTGGCTTTTTAAAAAACTTGTAGTTTTTTAAAGATTGAAACCGAAGGTTTCAGTATGTGTGAGTATTCTTTTAAAATCATATTTTTTCCCTAATTCCCTGTTATCGTATTTTGTTAACGGATTGCCGTGCATGCAGATTGTTTTAACATCACAGATTTCTCTGAATTTCTTCAATTCGTCCTCAAATATTTTTATTGCTTTCTCAGGATTTCCTGCGGCTTTATCCATACATTCATAGTGGTAGCCAATTTCATGTCCGAGTGAAGCAATTCCTTTAATTATTTCCGGTTTAAAGACGGATTTGTTTGTTCTGAAATAGTATGTTGATTTAATGCCGGATTCATGCTCAATTTCTGCAATTTTTAAAGCATTCTCAGGCATTCTGTCAACATCATGCCTTAAAATAATAAATTTGTTTTTGGATTTGGTTAAATAACCCTCAAAAGTTAATGTTCCATAATTTTCTTTTATTGTGTTGCATAGTTTCCAGTATTTTTCAATTGTGAAATCACGCATTTTATAATCGTCACCCTAATCGTCAGGTTTTTAGAATATATTTCACTCCCGGTCATTTTCCAATATAATTATGTCTTCTTTTTTCATCAACGCCTCTGCCTCTTTTGTATATCCCGTCTTTGAAACAAAATATAGTTTGGCATTTTTAAATCCGGATCTTGAAACCTTATTTAGAAAGTTCTGCACATCTTCATAATCTACTGTTTTATTCCTCCACTTAATCTCAATGATATGCATGCTTTTGCCTTTCTTTCCAATCAGATCAAATTCAATCTGTCAGTCTTCACTTATGTAATTATCAAGTTTTAATCCAAGTGCTTTTTCAAGTTTGACTTTAAATTCGTATTCCTTTGCTCTTCCAAGTTCTGTTGATGCCCTCATATACTTCTCTTCAAGTTCTGAAATGTAATCATCCGTTGCTTTTTTCTCTCTGCTTATTCCAATATCTTTCCCAAGTTGCGTCTTTGCTATCCAGAACTTAAAGATGGCGTCCCTGTAATAGTACTTTTTTTCGCTTCCAAAAATCAGGTCGGTCTGTAAGAGCGAAGAAAGATAATTACTCACTTGTCCGCTTGGTTTATTTAAATATCTTGCAATTTCACTTAGAGTCGCTCCCTCATTTTCTGCCAAATAAACCAAAATTTCCTTTAAATGCCCTTTTCTATTTGCTTTTTGCAGTGAATTTTCAAATATGTATTTAAATAGTATGTTTATCTTTCCGTTAACATCTAAAATTTCCTTTAGTGTTGCGTATCTGACCAAATCCACATCAACTTCCAGTGCGGATTCGAGAGCGATCCTTTCGCATATTGCGGTTATGTAGAATGGATGTCCAAGTGTGTTTTTAAATATTTCATGCGAGGTCTTTTCATCAATTTCCACCCCTTTTAACAGACATTTTACCAGTTTTATCGAGTCCTCTTTTGTAAAATATCTTAATTTTAGTATCCTGAATTGATTAAAGAACGGTTTTGCCGGATCGCCAACAACACGCTCCATGAAAGAGATAACAGAACCAGATATTACATAAAGCACATTCTTCTGTTTCTCAACAACAGAACGCATTATCTTAAAAACATCACCAAAGCGATAATTGTTTAAGTCATCAAATTCCTGGAACTCATCAACAAAAAACATAACTTTCGTTTTTAATTCCTCTGCAATTTCTTCCGGGAGGGAAAAGCAAACCTTCAAAAGTTCATTATAGTCTCTTGAATCAACGGCACTTATCAATCCCCGGGACTTAAAGTATATTCCTTCTCCAAGCTTTGACGAAATTGCAATTATCTGTTCCCTTTTTGAACCAACTGCTTCAAATCTCATTTTTTTAGTTCTCAATATCTCCTTCAAAAACGCTAAATAAAAATCCTGTGCATAAGTTTCCGGTGATGATGTTGTTCCTTCCAGATTCATATACGGCATTAAAATTTCTGATTTATTCGCACGAAATTTTTGAATCAATTCTGTTTTGCCAATTCTTCTCAATCCGATTATTGCAATTGGAACCTTTACACCGCGTTCAAACTGCTTGCCCACCCTCTCTAAAAACTCCATCTCTCTTTTTCTGTTAACAAACATTTTAATTTACCTACAGATTTTATGTATAATTTATGTAGGTATTAATAATTAAAAGGAAAAGTATAAATAATTATTTAACCAATTCCTTTAATTATTTCCGGTTTAAAGACGGATTTGTTTGTTCTGAAATAGTATGTTGATTTAATGCCGGATTCATGCTCAATTTCTGCAATTTTTAAAGCATTCTCAGGCATTCTGTCAACATCATGCCTTAAAATAATAAATTTGTTTTTGGATTTGGTTAAATAACCCTCAAAAGTTAATGTTCCATAATTTTCTTTTATTGTGTTGCATAGTTTCCAGTATTTTTTAATTGTGAAATCACGCATTTTATTTTTGTTTATCTCGCAATATCTCGCAAGAGTATAACTGGTCATTGAATTTAGACAGTAATGTATATTGTTTATGAACAAGTGCGTTAACGACTGCTTCACGTACCACCTCTTGAGGCATCTCATACGGATGTTTCGCCATAATTTCACTATGCTCATCTCCTTGTTTGGCTCATTTCGGCGTTGTTCGTTACACCGGATATTTTTTTCCCAATTCGTGCCATTTATGACAACTCATAATATGTTTTCCTCCCATCGCCCTTTCTTATTAAGAATTCTTTTTTTATTAAATTTTCAATATCTCTAAAGGCAGTTCTTTCCGAACACCCGGTCAGTGTTACATACTCCAAACGAGTTATTTTTTTATTAATTTTTAAATGCTCCACTACTTTTTTCTGCCTTTCATTTAGCTCTTTCAAAATTTCATCTGTAATTTGATATTTTCTGAATGTCACAACCAGGTCATCGACAATAAGTTCAAACAATGGTTCCGGAAGTCCCCACCTTTTACACCAATCAATCAATTTATTTGTTCCTGTTCCAACCTCTTCAACATACTTGACCCAAAAGAAATGCTCAAGCAAAAGAGGATTATATGGCTTCGATTCGTGTTTCTGCTTCAGCGTTTCAATTGTCCGGTTATTTGGAAGTATTCCGGGATTCCAGAATTCCATGCGATCATCAAATATCCTCACTTGTGCGGCAGAAGATGTCTCATATTCTCTGTGGCATAACGCATTTGCAAGTGCTTCTCTTATCGCGTCGGGAGGATAGTCCCATTTCTCCTGTCGTTGAAGTTTTCCTGCTTCAATCCATGCCGCCATCGCGATGTTATTGTAAAATCTATTACTTTAAAATCTATCATTTTTCCAGTAACTCCGGTGCCCTTAAATATACTGCCCCACCATTGTGGTTCAAAAATGCGCATAATCGTTCATTAATCGTTCAAATCGTTCAAAACATACTTCCTTGCTCTGCCCTCACCAGCGATCTTCAATATCTTTTTTATTACCATATCATTTAACTCTTTTGCGGATATAACCTTTCCAATATCATTCAGTTTTCTATATGTTTTGTTGTCTATCTCTTTGTTATTTTTCACATACTCCACTGCTTTTATTTGTCTTTCATTTAACTCCAGAGCACTTAAATATTCATCTGTAAGCTTAGATTTCCGGAATGTTACAACAATACTTGTTCCTGTAAATTCAAAATCCGGCTCAGGTAAATCCCATCTTTTACACCAATCAATCAATTTATTTGTTCCTGTTCCAACCTCTTCAACATACTTGACCCAAAAGAAATGCTCAAGCAAAAGAGGATTATATGGCGTTGATTCGTGTTTCTGCTTCAGGGTTTCAATTGTCCGGTTATCTGCTTCCCTTTCTTTTTTTAATCAAATCAATATCTCGCCATATCTCGCCATATCCCGTCATAACATAAAAAGTTGTGGGGCCCCTGCCTGTTTTTTTGACGATTTTTTTCATAACCATCTCTTTTAATTCTCTGTTAGCACTCCTCTCTGATAATCCATGTAATTTCTCGTATTCTGTTCTTTTAATTTTTCCGTGTGTCTTCATATAATTAATTGCTTTTTTTTGTCTTTCGCTGATATTCATATCGTCAAGATGTTTTTCTGTCAAAACAGAACGATATATTGTCACAATCAAATAACCCATTTTCTCTTCAAATTTTGGTTCTGCTAATTCACTGTCTTTACATAATTGTATTATGTCTGTGGTTCCGCCTCCAACATCTTCTACATAACCTGCCCTGTAAAATTGTCTGAATATTAACGAATTTTTTGGTAAAGAGGGGTGTGGTTTTTTCAAGTCATCTATTTTTAACTGGCAGGGCAAATTACCCGGGTTCCATATCTCAACTCTGTCGGGAAATATCCTTATCTGAACTTTGGATGGGGATTCATAGTCCCTGTGAACAACTGCATTGACAATACATTCTCGTACAGCATCTTCCGGAATTTCATAAGGATTTATTGCTGCTGCTTTTCCGTATTCCAGCCATAAAGGTCTGTGAATGTTTTCTAATACAAATGCCAGTGGTTTATCAACCAGATCAAATAAATTTCCTTCATAAGAATGATAACTTACATATGGCTTTACGAACTCTGTTGTTGGGAGCACAATGCATTTAACTTCGGACTGAATAAATTTTGGTTCTTTGCTAAAAAGCAGTACGGACGCATTTGTTAATCCCCCGTCTTTTAACATATTTAATCTCGTCAAAATCTCGTCAATTGGCAAGTTCTCAGGAATATTCATTCTCTTCAGTTTCTTTCCTTCTTTCAGAAACCACCTTTTTTCCCCAATCTAAATCTTCCGGAATTGCATCTTGATAGATTTGTTCGCCCCAACGGTTTTTTCGCTTTTCCATAATAATTCTTTCAATTTCTTCCGGAGGGCTTATAGGATTTTCCGTTCCGACTCTTTTGTAAGCAACTCCATCTAAATAATATAATTTATTAAGTCCTTCTTTTACCGCAACTTTTATAATCTTCTCCCTGCCGTCCCCATGAACAGTAATTTCCGGAGTTATTTCCGGCTTTATCTTCTGCCTGACTTTCTGAGATATTGATCTTAAGGTGGGGTCAGAGACCTGCTGTCCGACCAGGGTCTTATTATCAATTCCGAAATATACTGCCCCGCCCTTGTGGTTCAAAAAAGCACATATTGCTCTCAGACCCTTTTCTAACTGGGCAGTTGATTTTTTGAATTCCGCCCCCTCTGACTCACCTTCTTCTATAATTTCAAGGAGTTGCTTTTGGTCCATCGTATTTAAATTTTATGGCTAACAACCAAGATATTTTCATTTCACAAAAATATATTTATTTATTTGTTTTAAATTTAGAAATATCTGATAAAAAATCCACTACCTAATCCTGCAATTTCACATGCATTTACTGAAAAATTCATCAACATCTTTGAATTTTGAAAATGGCGAACCAGTAACTGAAGGAATATGATACCAGTCTTCAATATCCACAGTTACGGCAATAAAATTTTTATTCATATTTTATAAACAACTAATTATGTTCTATATCTTTATTCGTATTACTATTTAGGTTTACATTAAAATCTTTAACTTTATATTTATTTCCCCAGTTTCTTCCCGTATCTGAAAAGTAAGCAATATCATTTCCCAGCGAAAGATATGCTTCACCCAAAATTTCAAATTTTTTATCGTACAGGAAAGTTCGTTTTATTATTTTAACCTCACTTCGTTCGGATATTTTCAAATCCTTTGGAATTTGAAAATCACACAGAGACACGAAGACACAAAGAGCAGAGTTACCCTGTATCTTTGTGGCTTTTTAAAAAACTTGTAGTTTTTTAAAGATTGAAACCGAAGGTTTCAGTATGTGTGAGTATTCTTTTAAAATCATATTTTTTCCCTAATTCCCTGTTATCGTATTTTGTTAACGGATTGCCGTGCATGCAGATTGTTTTAACATCACAGATTTCTCTGAATTTCTTCAATTCGTCCTCAAATATTTTTATTGCTTTCTCAGGATTTCCTGCGGCTTTATCCATACATTCATAGTGGTAGCCAATTTCATGTCCGAGTGAAGCAATTCCTTTAATTATTTCCGGTTTAAAGACGGATTTGTTTGTTCTGAAATAGTATGTTGATTTAATGCCGGATTCATGCTCAATTTCTGCAATTTTTAAAGCATTCTCAGGCATTCTGTCAACATCATGCCTTAAAATAACAAAATTATCTTTAAAATTTGAATTATTTAAATATTCTTTAAATGTTAAAGTTTTATAATTCTCATTTATTGCACTGCATAGTTCTCTATATTTTTCAACTGTATAATCACGCATCTTATTTTACTATAAACTTCGTATTATCAATTTCCTGACATATTATTCACTTACTATTAAACTGCTCCCACCTATGAGGATCGTCTTTGATTTTCATCCATATTTCCATGCAATCCATTTTTCAAAGACCAAATCATCAATTGAATATATGCCTTTCCTCCTTTTTGTTATAAATCCTTTTTCCTGGAGATATATAAGATATGTGGATATGGTGCTTGTTTCTTCTTTTGTTTCTTTGGCGATATCCCCCGGAGAATGTAAATTCTTTGTTGACATAGCGATTATAATTTTCTGTTCCCTTGCACTCAAATTAAAAAATTCACTATTAAAAAGAATTGCACCTTCCTCCTCAAGTGTATCTGCTATAACCTGCTTTATTTCTTGACATGTGATTTTATTGCATTCCACCGCATCAATTCTTTTACCCAAAAGTTGAACATAGAAGGGAATACCTTTTGTAAACTCAAAAATTTTTTCTAATGCCTTTTCATCAATTTCTTTTCTACAGTTTTTCTTAAGTAACTCATCTACATTATCTTTTGACAGGGGTTTTATTTCACGCACTATAAATTGCCTGTAAAATGGAGAAATTGAAGAAAGAACTGAAATTTCCATTGTTTTTCTTATCGAACCCGAAACACATAAAACAGTATTTTTCTGGTCTTCATACAGTGTCCTTATTACTCCAATTACATCCTGTCCTATTTTTGATTCATTTTTCAGATCCACTATAGATGGAAATTCATCCATGAGTATAACACATTTTGTATTTGTTTCAGCCGCTAATTTCTCAGGAAGATCAAATGCTCTCCTTATCAGGTCACCGTAATTTTTCTCTTTTTTATCATCAAAGGTAAGTAAAAATTCAATCTCGTCCATAACTTTTGCACTTATCTTAACATCCCTTAAATAATCTCTTATAACTTCAACAGGATATTTCACAAGTTCTACAACCCTGCGCTTAATAGGTATTTTATATCTATATGCCTCAAGAACAGTATCTGAAAAATATCTCACAAAGTTTGTTATTGTTTTTGGCATCACTTCCCATACAGAAAAATAAATAACGACTATATCTTCATTGCTTTTAAGTTTTCTTTGAACTTCCTTAAAGATAGATGTTTTACCCACTCTTCTGCTTCCATACAATGCAAATCCAATCCTGGAGTTACCTGAAATAGTTGTGACTATCTCATTAATTATCTCTTTTCTGTTTATGAAATCATCCCCTTTTGCGGCTTTTAATGTAAATGACATTTTAAAAAGTAATATAATGCAGATAAATTTATTGTATATAAATTTATAGTTTTTATTGTATGGATGTTAAAATCATACATTCTTTTCGGTGAAATGGTGATTAAGCAGCAAATAAAATTTTCATATTCACTGTTATTATTATTCATATTACGATCTAGGTTTACATTAAAATCTTTAACTTTATATTTATTTCCTCAGTTTCTTCCCGTATCTGAAAAGTAAGCAATATCATTTCCCAGCGAAAGATATGCTTCACCCAAAATTTCAAATTTTTTATAATCAGAGCTTTTCCATAAATCCCAGTTATCGTATTTTGTTAATGGGTTTCCGTGCATGCAGATTGTTTTGACATCACAGATTTTCCTGAATTTATTCAATTCGTCCTCAAATATTTTTATTGCTTTCTCAGGATTTCCTGCGGCTTTATCCATACATTCATAGTGGTAGCCAATTTCATGTCCGAGTGAAGCAATTCCTTTAATTATTTCCGGTTTAAAGACGGATTTGTTTGTTCTGAAATAGTATGTTGATTTAATGCCGGATTCATGCTCAATTTCTGCAATTTTTAAAGCATTCTCAGGCATTCTGTCAACATCATGCCTTAAAATAATAAATTTGTTTTTGGATTTGGTTAAATATTCCTCAAAGGTTAATGTCTCATAATTTTCTTTTATTGCACTGCAAACTTTCCAGTATTTTTTGATTGTGAAATCAGGCATTTTTTAATATTATTTCATTCCCCTTACAATTCCCCTTCTGCTTTTGATTTTTGACGCATTTTTTGACGCATTTTTGACGCATTTTGCACCAAAATATATTTTAGATTTCTTCTACCATCGCCAGTTGTTCTAAAAATTCCTTTATCAACGAGAATTGTAAAATCTCTTGTGGCAGTGTATCGGGTAGTATTGTTTAGCAGTTGATAGTCCTTATTTGTTATGTGTGTATGTTTGGTTACATAATCTACTGCTTTTTTTTGCCTTTCATTTAGTCCTAACTTTTCCAGATCTTCTATATTCGGCGGCAATCTAAAAATTACAACCAATGCTCCTGTTATAATTTTAAATTCAGGTTCCGGCAACCCCCACTCTTTACACCAGTTTATCATGTCAACCGTTCCGCCGCCAACATCTTCAACATACTTAACCCAAAATAATTGCTTGAATAAAAGGGGATTGCGCGGAACTGACCTGTGCTCTTTTTTCAAATCTTCAATTGATATTTCTTTTGGAAGTAACCCCGGACTCCACACTTCCACGCGATTATTAAAAATCCTGACCTGAACCTTTGAAGGGGATTCATAGTCCCTGTGCACAACCGCATTTGCTATTGCTTCTCTGATTGCATCCGGAGGGTATTCGTATTTTTCTTCTCTTTGTACTTGTCCGGGGACCAGCCAGATCGCCATTTTAATATTTCTGAGAACAAAATTTTCTGCCTCATCTATCAGATCAAAAACATTACCTTCTAATGTTTGAAAGTCAATATATGGTTTAACAGATTCGTTTCCTGAAAATCTTATACATTTCACTTCCGATTGCAGGAATTCTGATTCTTTGGAAAATAACAACACCGCAGAATTGGTTAACTTATTGTTTTTGAGCAATTTTAGTTTAGTTAACACTTCTTTTAGGGGAGTATTCTCAGGTATCTTCAGACCTCTTTTGATTTTTGCAGTTCTCAAAAACCATTTTACTTTTTCCCCATCAATATCTTTCAAATTTGCTTCTTCGCAGATTTCAGAGTCCCAGATATTTTTTCGCTTTTCCATGATAATTCTCTCAATTTCTTCGGGAGGAATTAGAGGATTTTCCGTTCCGACTCTTTTGTAAGCAACTCCGTCAAGATAATGTAATTTATTAAGTCCTTCTTTTACTGCAACTTTTATAATCTTCTCCCTGCCGTCCCCATGAACAGTAATTTCCGGAGTTATTTCCGGCTTTATCTTCTGCCTGACTTTCTGAGATATTGATCTTAAGGTGGGGTCAGAGACCTGCTGTCCGACCAGGGTCTTATTATCAATTCCGAAATATACTGCCCCGCCCTTGTGGTTCAAAAAAGCACAGAGCGCTCTCATGCCCTTTTCTAACTGGGCGGTTGATTTTTTGAATTCTCTCTCTTCTGATTCACCTTTTTCTATAATTTCAAGGAGTTCTTTTTGATTCATTGTTTTTAAATTTTAGAGTAACAACCGGGACATTTCCCTTTCACAAAAATACAGTTATTTAAAAATCGTGACGATTTTTTAAAGATTGAAAATCCCAAAGATTTTCGGTATTTATTTGTTTTAAATTTAGAAATATTTGATAAAAAATATTTATACTAATTTTATCTTCTTTGCTTTAAAAAAGCCACTACATAATCCTGCAATTTCACATGCGTGAAAATATCTGAATTTACCTACAGATTTTATGTATAATTTATGTAGGTATTAATAATTAAAAGGAAAAGTATAAATAATTATTTAACCAATTCCTTTAATTATTTCCGGTTTAAAGACGGATTTGTTTGTTCTGAAGTAGTATGCTGATTTAATACTGGATTCATGCTCAATTTCTGCAGTTTTTAGTGCATTCTCAGGCATTCTGTCAACATCATGCCTTAAAATAATAAATTTATTTTTGGATCTGGTTAAATACTCCTCAAAAGTTAATGTCTTATAATTTTCTTTTATTGTACTGCAAACTTTCCTCTATTTTTTAATTGTGAAATCACGATTCATGTTTAATTTAGCCAATCAACTCCACAACTTCTTTAACACATTCTCCGGAAGAAAACATTAACTTAACTCTGTTATCATTTAATTCATCATGGATTTCAGGATAGTCAAAGTCCTCTCTGTCTTTTGTTAAAAATATAATATTACAGTCATTTTTGTTTTTACCTGCAAAATCCAGTGCTGCTAAATATATCTGGCAGTCATTAAACTTGAATGGCGGCTTTGAACTTAAATCCCTGAGCGCTGCTTTGATATGAATCTCAGGCGTATGCGGGATCACGACACACAAATCCCGGATGCTTTTTATTGCCTCATCAACAAATTTCTTTTCTTTGTCAAGGAGATTTAAAAGCATATTTAGATTCTCTATTGCACCTGATGAATATTTCTTATTGTAATCACTTCTTGAAAGTTCATTCATCAGAGTTATGCTTTCTTTTAGTTTCTTTTTTCGCTCGCGAAGAATAAAGGATACTCTACCATCTACCTCTGCTAATGAATACTCGGGAATTGCTATTTTTATCTTGCCTGTTGATGCTAAATTCATCAAATATGATGAATTACGGTCCCTTGCAATACCAATATCAATCAGAAAGTTTGACTCTGCGATAATAAACAGTTCCATCTTCCTTTTCTACTCTATAAGATAATAATTCCGGGACTGCCTTCAAAAAAGCACCCCATATTTTCTTCACCCTTTCATCATCCGGTTCATAGTCATCCGGAACCTTGAATTCCCTTTTCTTTTTTTTGGTCATTTCACTAAATATTACTTTTAGGTTAATAAATTAAATTTATGAGATTAAAACATTCTTGAAAGACAAAGATCAAACAGAAAGTTTGACTCTGCGATAATAAACAGTTCCATCTTCCTTTTCTACTCTATAAGATAATAATTCCGGGACTGCCTTCAAAAAAGCACCCCATATTTTCTTCACCCTTTCATCATCCGGTTCATAGTCATCCGGAACCTTGAATTCCCTTTTCTTTTTTTTGGTCATTTCACTAAATATTACTTTTAGGTTAATAAATTAAATTTATGAGATTAAAACATTCTTGAAAGACAAAGATCAAACAGAAAGTTTGACTCTGCGATAATAAACAGTTCCATCTTCCTTTTCTACTCTATAAGATAATAATTCCGGGACTGCCTTCAAAAAAGCACCCCATATTTTCTTCACCCTCTCATCATCCGGTTCATAGTCATCCGGGACCTTAAATTCCATTTTCTTTTTTTTGGCCGTTTTTGTTAATTTTTATTTTATTGATTTTTATTATAAATTTCTTTTAAAGATAAATAAATATCAATCAGAAACCTCAACTCTGCGATAATAAACAGTTCCATCTTCCTTTTCAACTCTATATGATAATAATTCCGGGACCGCTTTCAAAAAAGCACCCCTATATCTTTTTTTCTATTTCTGTTTGTGGTTCATAATCTTCCGGGACTTCTTTGAACATCCTGAATTTCTTTTTCTTTTTTTCAGTCATTTTTGTAAAATTTATTTAAAAATTCCTTTTTCTCTATAAAATTTTAAAATTCCTCATTATTCTTTCCAAAAGTCGCTTCTTTTTTCCTGCTTGGGTCCATTTCCATATCAAATAACATCGCAAAAAGTATAAACTGAATGCCTATAATGAGGAGAAATGCCGCAAGCAAAGGAAAATTTTGTGAGACGGGAGCATGAGATATAAATTTACCGTAAAAAACATCAAGTGCCAGTATCAGTCCGGCAGGAGTCATTATGATTCCAAAAATGTAAAAACCCAACAGCGGATGGAAGCTTAAAACACCGTATTTCATCATCAGCCGCAGGAAAAAGTCCTTTAATAAAAGATACGAGACCTTATGGATATAGGTTATGTAATTTATTCCTGACCTTTCTCTTCCGTATCTTGCAGGCATGGAAATGTCAAGAACCACTGCATTTAGTGTATTTAACTTAACCAGCAAATCATTACAATACCCGTAGCTTTTATAAATATTGTCTAAATTTAGTCGTTCAAGTAAATTTCTGGAAATAGCAGTATATCCGTTTTGAGGATCCATAATTTGCCAGTATCCGCTTGCAATTTTTGTCAGCAATGTAAGTAAAGAATTTCCAAAGAATCTCCATTTTGACATTCCTTTTCTGTATTCTCTGCCCAAAAGACGGTTTCCTTTTGTGTAGTCCGCTCTTCCTGCAATGAGCGGTTCAATCATTCTCGGAAGCTGCGAAGGATCCATCTGATGGTCTCCGGCCATGACAACTACAATATCCGTTCCGTCTTTCAGTGCCTGTTTGTATCCGGAAAATATCGCCGCTCCGACACCGCCATTCCTTTCATGAGGTATTATATAAATTTTGTTGCTTTTATCGTTCTCTTCTTTAAATTTCTTAATTTTTTCTAATGTTTTATCCGTGCTTTTATCATCAATAACATAGATTTTATCAATCTCTGTTTTGCAGTTAAAAATGCCGCCCAGTGTTTCTTCAATTAATTTTTCTTCATTATAAGCGGGAACAACAACTCCGATAGTATTATTTTTGTACATTTTTTTGTCTAACAATTATAATAAATTACATTTATATTACATCTGCCATTAAATAATTAAATAAATAATAAAAAGAATAAATAAATTTTCAAAACGCAAAACATTAGAATTTTAATTCAAAATTTAAATTTGTTAGTTAATAAATTTATTAACAATAACAATAAAAATTTTAAAATGCAGAGGAAAACCGAATATTTAAGGCCTTATATAATTGCTTCCTTTATATTGGTTTGTTTTTTTTGTTCTGTCTCTCCGGTTAATGCAGATAAATTTAATAACGAAGAAGGACTTGTGGCATACTATGATTTTGAAGAAGGTGAGGGAAATATTACTCTTGATATGTCAGGGAACTGTAATGATGGGATAATTTATAATGCAGAATGGACTGAAGGAATTTATAACAAAGGACTAAAATTTAACGGACATGGCGAACATGTTTATGTCCTATATAAAGAAATTTTAAATATTTCAAGAACCATAACAATTGAAGCATGGGTAAAAAAAGAATCTACAAATTATCTTGGAACAATTGCTGCAAGTAATACCAATTATGTATATGTTTTTGGAGTTCTTCCGGATGGAAGTGTCGGATTCTTTATAGGACTTCCCGAGGAAGCAGGAGGATGGAATGTTGTATGTGTTGGAGGAAATATAAAAAGTGAATGGAACCACATTGCCGGAACTTATGATTCTTCAACAGGAACTGCAAGTATTTATTTAAATGGAAACTTATCTGCAAGTTGTCAGGGAATAGCAAATTTAACAAAAAATCCCGGCGGTTTTTCAATCGGATATGAGCCAAACAGCGTTGAATATCATTTCAACGGCACAATAGATGAGGTAAAAATTTACGATAGAGTTTTAACGGGTGATGAAATTAAAAAGGACTATAATTACCAATCCGAATATAAAAATTTAAAAGCAAATGATTTACCCTGTTCAAATGACTCCGAATGTAAAACAAACAACTGCTTTAAAGGACTATGCAAAGAAAGCAGATACTGTGAAAATCATTCCGATTGTTATTCCTGCCATTATTGTGACATTGAAAACAACAAATGCAGACCTTTAAAAGAGATTGGTTTTCCCTGCTTGAATGATTCGGAATGCAAAACAAAAATATGTTCAAACGGAATATGTAAAACCGAAAGAGATAAAATAAATTTACCTCTGCCTGAAAATGAAAAAACCAATGAAAAATCCCCTATAAAATTAAAAGAAGTGAATAAAAGTAAAGAAGAATGTAATTTTGATTTTGACTGCCTTCCTGCAAAATACTGCGACAAAGACAATAAATGCAAAAATTTAAAAGATGAAAATTTTGCATGTTCAAGAGACGGAGAATGTAAAACAAATAACTGTTATTATGAGGTGTGCAAAGACGATGGCTATGTTGCGGTATGGAGTTTCATTATCGGAATATTTATGCTCATTTTTACTATGCTCATATTTTTCCTGCCGGGATTTGCGGTAACATTAATAAAAAAAGGAATTCCATTATCCGAAAGAATTCCGATGTCAGTCGGATTAGGTCTCGCTTTGAACATTTTGGGAATCTTTGTTTTAAACAAATTCGGATATCCGCTCAATCTTTTATTTATTGTCCTGTATGCTCTTTCTTTTGTCTGGTTTGGAGCATTATTTTACTATTTCAAAAATGAAAAGGAATTTAAAAATTTTAAATTTAGACCTAAAAAACGGATTAAAGAAATCACCGGCAATATTAAAAATAACAAAACAAAAATTTTAAATTTATCTATTCTGTTATTTGTTTTACTCTTTACCTTTTTCCTCCAGTACGGTATTCATTCCGATTATGATTATCCTTTCCATACTGATGAATGGCAGCATTTAGCAAGAGCAGTCCAGATTATGGATACGCAGACAATTCCGGATGTTGATCCTTATTATAACAAATATCCCATCGGTGAAATGGATCTCGAAATCGGCTTTCATGTGTTCTTGGCAGAGTTTTTTACCCTGTCAAATCAGGATCCGGTCTTGTTTTATAAATTTTTCCCCGCGATATTTGCCGTGCTGGCAGGACTAATGCTCTTCCTGCTTGTCAGAAAAATAACCAAAAATTTTTATGCAGGAATATTGTCAGTCCTTTTCTTTGCATCGTTAAAATCAACAATTGGAATTTTAGGAGTGTGGTTTTTTGTCCCTTTAAGTATGGATTTTATGTTCATATTCCTGTTTTTTTATCTGTACATTGAAGGAATGAGAAGAAATTCGGCAATATTTCTGTTCTTTTCGGTTATAGTTATATCAGTAATTGCTCTAATCCATCCGCAGTCCGCTTCGTGGATATATCCGGTAATAATTGTTTATCTGTTATTATTCTGCATTAGAAACATTTTAAAGATAAATTTAACAAATATTTTGAAATTTAAAAATGCAATTTTCGGAAACATTTTGCTCTTTTCGCTGCCTTTTCTCTCGTTTATTTACTTTTTTAAAATTTTATGGAAGGGAAGTTTTGAGGCAACATTGAATTATTTTTTAAAGGAATTTATCGTTTTCCGGGGATGCCCTGCCGAAAGAGGAATATGCGAGCCAAATTTTATACCGAATTTTTACGGAACTCTCGCATTTATTCTGGCAATTGTCGGACTTGCATACCTTATTTACAAATTTATAAAAAACAAAGAAGACGCTAAATTTAATTCATTATTGCCGCTCGCATGGATTTTCGGATTAACGCTTTTAATATCAACGCTTTATGTGGAACCGATTGGAAAATTTGTTGCTTCCTTAATGGGAATACAATATTCTCCGTTCAACCTGCTTACGGGAAGCATTCGCCTGTTTTATGAGACATTTCTCTGCCTTGCCGTATTGTCGGGAATCGGATTATATGCAATAATAAAATTTATATATATGCGGCTTAAAAATACAAATTTCAATCAAAGGCAAAAAGGCATTGCATTTATTTCGGTAACACTTGTAATGGGCATTCTCATTTTCGGAAGTGTATTTGCCGGCTATTATGATTTGAAGCCAAAAATTTATAAAGATATTGACAACGACGATTATAAAGGTATAAAATGGATTGAGAAAAATTTCGGACAATATAATATCGTATTTGCCCGCTCTCACATTTCAGAAACGATATATCCAATCAGCAAAAATTATGTTGTCGCAATCACGCCGCATGCAAATATTCCGACAACCGGAGAAAGAAACAGTGATGTTTATTCGTTTTTCATGGGTGACTGCAATACAAAAAAACAAATTTTGGAAAAATACAACGCTGACCTGGTGATTGAAAAGTATCCGATAAAGTGCGACTTTTTAAAGGAAATTTATAATGAAGGAGTTTATGTTTATAGGGTTGAAAAAAGTTAAATTTGTTAAATTTAATTTATTATTCATTTAATATCAAACTTTTATTA
>JAGWDQ010000081.1 GCA_018260615.1 Candidatus Altarchaeum sp. | reverse complement strand
TTGTAGCAAAGTGATTGTGAATTTTGTCACTTTCCCGTAATATGCCCGCCACAGACATATCTGAAACTTCCAGTCCTGCTTTTAGTGAGTAGTAATTTCTATCAATTAGTTGTCCAAAATCTGTATCAATTGCAACTCTATCACTTTTTGGAATTTTCCGAAGTTTTTGATCTAGGTGATAACCAAGAAACACCATCTCCCCATCAGCTTTAAAATAATCCATCAAAGAAGTTCTTTGTTTAAGGTAATACAAAAAATCATAAGGATCATTTAGATAATGTACCATCAACTCTAAATCAAATATTGTCGAAAATATTGGAAATGGCTCATTATCTTTTTTATCAAGCATTACATGTGATTGATGAGTAAGAGATGGATAATTTTCTGTTGTTATTCCCATAATATATACTTCGTCTATTTCTTTGGAAAGGTATATTTCGTTTCCGCTCTTATCAAAAAATTTCGCCTTTCTATCAAGTATTTTTTGACGAGATATGAGCCCTTGTTTATAAGCATCTTGCACAGCACCTTGAAAATCTATTTGTAGTTGCTCATCGTCACCAGTTCTTGAAAGTTCAGTTAGTTTCTTTGATTTCACTTGAACACACAATGCCTTACTACCAAGGATACAAAGAATATCAATATCTGTATCATTATTTCCTTTTTTTGTCGTAATCTTTACAGACTGAAAGGTTCTGCTTTTGCCGAATACTTGTGATAAAAATTCATAAGAAATTTCTTCTCCTGTTTTTCCTCTATTTTCACCAAGTTGATCTCTGTAAGATTTATCTTCTATCCACATCCAATAAAAAGGACTTTCGTAAATTGCTTCAAATACTGAAAAACTAATAGGGATAAAATATCTTTCTTCATCTAGTTGAATAATCGGTTTTGCATTAAACCAATTAAAATTTCCAATTTTTTGAAACTGATAATTTATGTCTTTTTTAGGGAAAAGAGAGAAGTTTTTAAGAAACGAATCAATACCAGAATCTCTATTAAAATCAGATTTTCTAATGACAAATAATTCAATCAATCCATTGTAAAATGATTTCCAGCCCTCTTCTCTAATTTCGTCCATACTTAATGCTTTCTCATCAGTTTGAGTGTCAAAAAATAACTCAACATATTGATGAAGATCCATCATTGGAATCATTTCTTTTGCATGTTTTTTCCAATTTTCATCTGGATTTTTCTTTTTCATGTCCTCAATCATTTGGGGTATTTTTTCTTTCAATCCACATAAATGAATCTTTTGTGATTTTTTTTGAAGAATGTTTTTAATTTGAATAACAATATTTTTTGATTTTTCGATATCAAAGCCTTTGTTTTTGAATAGCCATTTTTTGTCATACTTATATTTTCTTTCTAGAAAATCCAAATATTGAAAATCATATACACCTGTCCCAGAGTAAAAAATTGGTTCTGTTAGCATATCACCTTTACCAAAAAACTCTTTTTGCTCTTTTCTATAGTCCTCAATTTTATGTTCTTTTTTTATGCTTTCATATAATTTTTCAAAAAATGAGATCATAAAAGAATTGTGTAGTTCGTCCATTAATTCATAAGTTTTTTGTTTTAGTTTAATCAAATCTTGTGGTGTATCTGGTGTAGAAAAATCAATTTTGTTTTGTACAAGAAAACCAAGTAATAAAGAGGCTTCTTTTGTACTCAAACGTGATCTATGGTCCATCTCCTGTATCTTTTCAGGAATAATATGAAAGTCCTCAAAAAGAATCATACAAAGAGCATAAATATAGCCTTTTGTATTTATCAGTTCTTTTATATCCTTTATCACTTGTTTAGTAGTTCTCATCTTATTCATGCTATTTGAAATGTTTTTATAAATAAATCGCTTTCGTAGCAGAGTGTAGAAAACTCCTTATTTCACCTCATTTAAATTTGAAAAATTTTTCACTCGTTCCTTATTTCAAAAAGAGACTTGAAAATATGTCGCCTAACGTATGGCATTTTACGAAGTTTCTCGAAGGGAAATTTGGGTGAGGTTCTGCAAGAACCGAACCGTAAAAGCCTGTTCAACGCCCCGAACGAAGTGAGAATGCAATGTGGTCAAGGAGCGAAGCGACGAAGAAGTCATGGGTGAGTGGGCTTTATTATAAACCAAATGAATTATTTTTAGAACGTTTCGGCGGCGGTCCAAAAAGTGTTCCACCACCAAACAAACCACCATTATCTTTTTTCTTTGCTTTCTTTCTTGTTTTTTCAACTTCTTTCAAATTTTCTTTATGGGTTTTTAATTGATGGTGGTTTGGACACAATGCTTGAATATTACTAATAGAACTTATTCCACCTTTATCAACTCTCTTTATATGATCAAAATGTGGTGGAACGCCGTCTCTATGAAAATGGACTCTACAATTTGGCCATGCACATTTATCTTTTTGTCTGAATAATACAGCTTTCTTCTGTTCAGCGGTTACAGGAACTCTTTCATATTCTGGTTTTTCTTTTGCTGAACCAAAACCAATTCCTATATCTATAGGATTTTTAGTTCTTCCTCTTTTTGGACCTAAACCTAAATCAAGATAGCCGCCGAAAATATTATCTTGTTTTTTCTTTTTGCTCGGTGTTCCCCAGATATTAAAATCATCCATAATTTAATTATTGATATATTGAAGTTTAATAAACTTTCGTTAAGCCCCGAAGCCCACGATTGAGTTTAACGGAACGAGGATTTGCGAAGTTGCAACCATAAGGAGCAATTTGGATGAGCGATAGCGAATCGCAAATCCTTTGTTATATGACCAAGCCGAAGGCGATGCAAGGAAGCCCCGAAGGCTTCCGCAGAGTTGCCCGCATTTAATCGCTGTGTTCCCCATAGAGTGAACCCATTTGAGTAGATAATCAGTTAAGTTTGTATTGTAAACTTATCCTTGCTACTGACTTGTTCCATCCATATATACAAGCTCTTTCATGCAAAATGGGCACCCTGCGGTCATGCCAAGATCAATTGAGCACCCTCCGCAAATCCTTTTCTGGCAATGATTGCAATAAAGAAACAGTTCACGATCATCACAACCAATTCTTACAACTCCTTGAGGTTTTGGTGCATGCCACCATCGAATACGCTCTTCCATGGTTATCCCGCATTTTCCGCATACTTTTCGGATATCCTTAATTGATTCCGATGTCAATTTCTGTTTCGTTTTCGCAACAGTTGGCCCAAAAGCATCAAGAACTAACTTCTGAAAAAGTTGTCTTCGTTCGGGTGGACAATGATTTCCTAGTATTTCAACAGCTTGTTTTCCTTCCCTCGGACTGATTCCTGATGGCATCATTCCCTGCGAACTTAATATCTTGAATAAACCCTCAAATAACGCATCACTACATCTCCAAGCAACTTTTGCTGCTTCATTACGCACTTTCGTATCTGAGTGTATAAGTAAATCGCCAAGTGCATCTGTCATACCAACAGTTTCCAAAATATCAGTGGGTATTTTGGTCTGGAGCGTTTTAATGATTACTTCCGAATCTGGATGATGTAAATAGGATACTATCCATTGAAGGCGAAGACAATTTTGTGGTTTTTCCTCTGAGTTCACAGAATCTTTATACTTCATATCATCTGGCCAAAGATATGGAAGCATATTTTGGTTAAGAAATGCAATTACCCTATCAGGGTGTGCATATACTTCTATAGGACGCTGACTCCAAAACAGTGTCATCCAATCACCAGAGATTTCAATTTTTTGGTCAGGACCCCAAACGCGAAATGCTCTTAAATCACGTGACTTTGCATCTTGCAGGAATTGTTTTCTTGCCTCATCGTGATCTGTTCCGCGCTCATTAACTTGTTTTACTTCTGGTCGTGTCTCTGATTCTACTTTCTCTGTTTTCTTCTTTCCAAACAACTTATCAAATATTCCCATTTTATCACCTTCTGTTTTTACTTTTGATTAAGACGCCCAGCTGTATGTTATTTTTCTCTTGAAATGTGGGCAATTTCATATAACTCGTTATATACGCAGTACTGCGTATATCCCTCCAATCTGAAGATATATCCGCATTGTGCATATCATCCCGATATGGAGTTATATTTGCAATATTCGTATATACTAACCCACATCTGTTTTTTGTAACTTTTTAGATAATTTAGACAAATATTACGATGAGTTTAAAAACATTCTAACAGAAAATTTCCAAATTTTACTTGCGGATTAGTATATCTAACCTTTGAATGAAATTTTATTTCTGTTATTTTTGTTAATAATTATGATTTGTTAATAAATATATTTAAATTTAGAAAGCGTTAACTATAAAACCACGACCGAACTTTTATATTGGCGGAAAACTTCGGATTATTAAAAAATTTTTGTCTTCATTATATCCTTTTCAATCTTTTCAACATCAAAAATATAGCGATTTAAAACATCATCAATAAATTTATTGATGTTTACATTATTAATATTTTTATCATCTTTGAAACATTCAAAATTTTCAAGTGCAATTGTTTTCACATCACTTGGCGTTCCCTTTGTAGTTAAATTTATTCCGAAATGAATCTTTTGTGTTTTGCCTGTTGTTGCTATGCTTACGCTCAACTTCTTTCCTTCAACATACAGATCACTTCCCTTCCTTTCTGCATTTATGTTGTATTTTCTTAAAATTTCTTCAACAACGATACAGAAAATCCTCTGCCTGTAATACGCCAGTCGTATATCTTTGCCGTCATAATGTTCAATTAAGAAATGAATTGCTTTATCAGTTCTGATTGCTTTTTGGTCTCTCAAATCATCCATATCAACCATATTTTCAAACTTCACATCCATACTTCCAACCATTACAACAATATTGTCCTCGGAAACACCAAATTTTTCCCTTGCCCAAAATGGTTTTATCTGGCTTCCGTCATAATCACCGGAAATTTTATGACTTTTCATTTTATATATAGCTCAGATCTAAGTTTCATTTGGTAAACAAATTCATTAAAAGTCATTACATTATTGAATTTTTCCACATAAGTGCAGAAATTCTTGAGATATTTATCTTCCGAAAGTAGAAAAACATTGATATTATATTTGTTCTTTTTATTTTTTTCTATTTCTTTTGTCAGGGCTAAATAAATAGATATATTTGCAAATCCGAATTCTATGAAATATTTTGATTCTTTTCCTGCTTCCACATGTTTATCCTTCTTTTCTATCATCATATCTATTATTGTGTCTTTTTCCATATACTCTTCATAAAGCTTTTTAAAAAAATCCGCAGATGCTTCCATTAATTCACAGTAATCTTTTCCTTTAAAATAGTGGTTCTCAATCATATCAGTAACTTCTGCCAAAACATAAGAAGTAACAAGGATATTCCTGTTTTTTAACTCTCTTTCAAAAAATTTAAAATACTCTTCCTGATCTTTTATATCTCCATGTAATTGTTGTTCTAAAAATTTTTTGATTTTATCCTGTTTTTGTTTTTCTTCGGATACAACATACTCCCTAAATAAAAGCAACATTATTAAAGGTTCCGTATCTAAAATTATTTTCATTTTTTACGTACTCTTGTTAAAATCCTTTGAAAGATACAAATGTTCCATCTCTTAAATACTCAAAATAATACACCTTTGGAATCACATCAAATCCGGAGTAGTATGAAACAATAGCAAGTACCATCCACCTGTCCCTATTATATATTGCAATAGTTGGTAAGAAATCCAAATATCTAAAAGTTGTTCCCGTTGACAAAAGTTCTTTTGCTTTTTTACAAATATATTTTGCGTCTGCATCTTCTTCTCCAATCATATAACGGTGCATGTTCTTCAGCTTTGGCGGTAATATTAGAAAAAGTGCTTCATGAATAATAACAAGTAATTTTTTTCCGTCAGGACTTACATAAAAACGAAATTTAAAATCTTTCAACGATTCAATAACTTTTTTTGTCAAATTAAAATTATTAAATACCTCAATAAATTCTTGCGATGGCTTATTCATAACTTCTAAAAAATGACTTAACAGGTAAGCATAATCGCCCATATATCTAATTTCTCCCTGAATAATCCATAAATTAGAATGCTCATCATAATCTGATGTTTCCGGAATAAAACCTGCCCCTTTACCTAATACTTCATGCGCAAAGCCGGCAACCATATTAATGGCCTCTGTTCCGGACACTATAATTTTGTCGGGCATTTTTAATTAAATTTCTCATTAATCCACCTTCACTATCTCTGTTGTCTTCTTTGTCCGGTCATATACTTTTTGATGCTTTTTGCTACATACTTTGCACTTTAAAATAAGCGTAACTCTCTTCGCCGTCTTAAAGACCGGCTTTTTCGGAGTTCTTGCCATCCCTCCGTAGCCCTTTTTAATTTCCCTAAATTTTCTTGTACCTTCACTATTGTGCCTTACTTCGCCTTTTCGGTTAAGGGTCACCACATGCTCCGTGTGAGCATTACAAAATGGACAATGTGCCATTACTTTTTCCGGAACTTTCATTTTGATTACAGATTGTTATTAAATTTTAGTTAATTTTATACAAACTAATTATAATTTCAAAGAAAAATTAGGAAAGGAAATATAAATAATCTTTAAGAATGAAACTGGTCTCATTGTTTTCGGGAGGAAAGGACAGCACAATAGCAACATACAAAGCAATAAATGCAAATAATGAAATTGTTGCCTTACTTTCATTTGTTCCTGACAAAGAGAGTTATATGTTTCACTATCCGAACATAAAATTTGCAAAAATTTCTGCGGAAGCGATGAATATTCCGATAATAATGGAGGAATCGGACAAAGACAAAGAAAAAGAGATAGATGATTTGAAAAGAGAAATAAAAATTTTAAAGGACAAATGTGCAATTGAAGGTGTTTGTGTCGGTGCGGTCTCATCAAATTATCAGTATAGCAGAGTAAAGAAAATCTGTGATGAGTTAAATTTAGAGGTATATGCACCTTACTGGAAAAAAAGTCATGAGGACTTAATAAGAGAGGCAATAAATTTAAATTTTAAAATTTTAATTGTCGGAGTATATGCGGACGGATTTGATGAAAGCTGGCTCGGGAGAGAACTGGACTTGAAGGCGTTAGAGGACCTGAAAAAACTGGAGAATAAATTTCACATAAACATAGGCGGAGAAGGTGGAGAGTATGAAACCTTTGTAACTGATTGTCCTTTGTTCAAAAAGAGATTGGTAATTGATGAAGCAGAGAAAATTTGGGATAATATCAGAGGGGAATTTTTGATAAAAAAAGTGCGATTGGTTGATAAATTTTAAATTTTCCCAAAATTACAAAAATACTATGCCATTAAATCTAAATTTTTATTAAACTTTATTAAATCTAAAATGGACAAAGAAACAAAAATCTCTATAACGGAAGTGGAAGCGGTTGGAATAGTCAGAAAGTTTATAACCGAAAATAACAAAGGTGTTGGCTTTGTTGTTACCGGTACTGATTACAATAAGGAACGGAACTTTTGGATTATTTCCGGTGAGATTAAATCTGAGTTTGATAAAGAGATATGGGATACTTTATCGGCAATAATTAATCTTCCGCCATCAGAATTTGCTGCGGTAATGAAAGAATTACAAGTTGATAATAGCATAAAAAAGATATCAGAGCATTTTAATTTTTGTTTTTATGTTAATTCTTATGGAAAAATTTGTGCCATCTCACCGTATGAGAGATTTACACCAATAGTTGAAAAAGAGACAGATGATATTAAATCAGAAGAAAAAGATGTAAATGACATTTGTAAGAAAGCAAAAGAAATTTTAGGCGAGGGAACAACATTTAAATATGTTGACTATATTCCTGTCCTTGTGGTGCGTAGAGAAGAAAAATGGCAAATGTTAATGATTGTAATATATTATGCGCGGTTCGATGTGTTTCCAAAAGTTCATCACTTCAGTTTTTCTTCCGAAGGGTCCATTTTGTCTTTTAAAGGATTTGAAGCGGGAAAATAAGATGAAGCAAAAATGAAACCAAAAAAATTTGTGGTTGATACGGAACCTCTGATAATCATGCTTTTGATTATATGGTGTAGCAATGAGAACAGGGTGACTGATGAATATATGAAAAAAATTGATGAAAAATTTTCACAAATGAGAATTAAAGAAGAACGGGAAATTTTGTATAAATCTATAACCAGCATAATAAAGAATATTGTTGTTACTCCTCATGTTTTGGCAGAGACCTATGATATAGTTGAAACCAAATACGACATGAAAGGCAACCGGGGGGAAGAATTTTGGATGTTCATGAAAGATTTCTTTAAAAAAATCGGAGAAGAATGTATAGGAAAAGAGGAGATACTAAACGAAAAAATGTTTGTGAAGTGTGGATTTGCAGACACCTCTGTTTATTTAGCGGCAAAGAAATTAAAAAACGAAAATAAGGGATATAACTGGGTTTTGATATCACACGACTGGTTGTTAAGAAATTTAAGCGGAAAGGATGGTTTCTCTGTGTACGGACTTGAAGATATTATTTATAAATGAAAGAATGAAAAAAGGTATTATAAATCGTAATCTCTTTAGCAAATATAAATTTTATTTCAATGCAGGAAGTGTCTTATATTCGTAAATACCATAGCAATATTATATTCATTGCACGCATCTATCACTTCCTTATCTCTTATAGACCCCCCCGGCTGAATTACCGCTGAAATTCCTCCCTTTGCCGCCTCATCTATTCCATCCCTGAACGGAAAGAAAGCATCCGATGCCAAAACAGAGCCATTTGTTAGTCCATCATCTTTATTTTCGTTTGCCTTCATTATGGAAATTTTAACCGCATCAACCCTGCTTGTTTGTCCCGAACCGATTCCGACAGTATAACTATCTTTTGCCAGAACAATTGCATTAGACCGGACATGCTTGACAATCTTATCTGCAAAGAACATTGCTCTATACTCTTGAGCAGTTGGTTTTTTGTTCGTCACAACAGGTAAATTTTTCAGTTCATCAAGTGTCAGATGCTTTTTGTCTTCATCCTGAATCATAAATCCGCCTGAAAATTTTCTTATGTTGTATTCATTTAAATTTAAATCGCCTGCATCCTTTTTTAATATTCTTAAATTTTTCTTTTTTTTCAATATTTCCAGCGCACTATCTTCATAATCCTTTGCAATTATACATTCAAAGAAAATTTTACTTATATTGTTTGCAATGTATTCTGTAACCTTTCCGTTAAATCCAAATATCCCTCCGAAAGCCGACTTTGAATCACATTCATAAGCTAAATTGTATGCTTCGTCTAAATTTTCTCCTATTGCAGCACCGCAGGGAATTGCATGTTTAACTACACAGCATGCCGGCTCATCAAATTCGCCGACAACTTTTAATGCCAGATTTAAATCCAGAATATTATTGAAAGAAAGTTTTTTGCCTTCATAAACAATTGAATCAAGCAGGAAATTTTGAACAATATTATTTGTTTTATAGACCGCTGCATTCTGGTGAGGATTTTCTCCGTATCTCATATCGCAAAATTTTTCCCCCGAAATAAAAAATTTATTACCAAATCCGTTTTCAAATTTAGCAAAGCGTCCTGAAAAATAATTATGAATGGCAATATCATAATCGGACACATAAGCAAACGCCTTCGCACATAATTTTTCTCTTGTTGGCAGGGAAATTTCTTTGTTTGGATTGTTTTTAATTTCCTCTGCAATTATATTATAATCCTGCGGGTCAACAACAACCGCAACATTTTTATAATTTTTTGCCGCTGCACGAATTAATGAAACGCCTCCAATGTCAATATTTTCAATTGCTTCATCCATGGAATGCTCTTTGCTCACAGTATTTTTAAACGGATATAAATTTACAACAACCAAATCAATCGGAAGGATGTTGTATTTTTTTATTTCGGATATATGTTCTTCGTTGTTTTTATCCGCAAGCAATCCGCCGAATATTGCAGGATGTAATGTTTTAACCCTTCCATTTAAAATTTCGGGAAATTTCGTTATGTCCGAAATTTCTTCAACACATATTTCGTTTTCTGTCAGCAACTTTGCTGTTCCGGATGTTGAAATTATTTTATAGCCCGCATCTATGAGACTGTGTGCAAAATTTACTATGCCCCGCTTGTCATAAACTGTTATAAGGCAGACCTTTGTATTCGTTGTATTCATTTTAGATGATAAAAAATAAAAACCATATTAGAATTAAAAATTGAGCATTTTATTTTATTTATTTCATTTCAATTATTTGTCCCTGCCCGTAAGGAATTAACCGCATAATCTCATCATCGGGAATATTTGAAATTTCCGGAATTTTCTTATTTTCGTAAAATTTCTTTATTTTCTTTATCAGGTCCTTTGCTTTTTCTGTTCCGGGAGTTAAACAAACATAATGCGGACAACCCTGCTCACTAATTTGCCCGTTTTCATCAGTTCTCATAATGCCTGTGCTCAAAATTTCCCCGTCTTTAAAACAGATATAAATTTTTAGCGGCGTATTCCTGAACCATCTTCTTTCTCCGTAAATCATAAACGAACCCTTTGCCAGAAATTCACCTGCTTTTGCCGTCTTTGAGACCTGCTCCGGATTGACACAGTAAACATCAGAACTTCCGACACCATTCTTCCACGCCCTTGAATGTGATGCACAAATTGATGCAACATTCTTTAAAATTTCATCGTTTGCATTTTTTCCGTTTTTGATGACAAAAAACGGCGAACCGAAGACATCTGCATGCATAACTAAATCATTTGGTTCGGTGTGCTTTTTTATTAAAATTTCATTGCTCGTTGCATCCTTTCCGCCAACAACCAGAAAATTTTCAATAAATATCCATCTGAAATTCTCATACCATTGTTTTGCTCTTTTTTTGGCTATTTTTTCATTTAAATTTTTCACTGAAATTTCCCTGTTTTTTTCAAGTGTGTTTTTTTTCTTTTTCAGGTCGTCAATTTTTTTTAATGTATCTGTCAGGGCCTTTTTTGCTCCTTCAATCTTTTCCCGCATGTGCTTTGCCTTTTCATAATAGCTGGCTGCATTTTCATGCACTGTTTTAGATCTGTCAAGTTTTATTTCCATATAACCTAATTAAGACCCGGATAAATTTAAACTAATTTTTCTTAAAAATTTAATTCTTAATGTTTCTTTATTCATTCAAAATGCACAACCTAATTTCAATGCAGGATATAAAAAAAGAGGATGTCGCAGAAATTTTACGCCGTGCCGAATTTATGGAAAATGTCTGTAATTTTAAAGCAGTATATGATAAATGGAAGGACAGGATTTTGGGAAATTTATTCTTTGAACCAAGCACGAGGACAAGAATGAGTTTTGAAATAGCAATGCTGCGACTGAACGGAAAGGTCTCAAATTTTGCAGAAAAACTTTCACTGACATCTCTTGAAAAAGGGGAAAATTTAACTGATACAATAAGAACTATTGATTCATATTGTGATATAATTGTAATACGAAGTCCGAAGGCAGGTACAGCGAGATATGCGTCCGAAATTGCCGGACATCCCACCATAAATGCGGGTGATGGAAGTAATCAGCATCCGACGCAGGCACTTCTTGATATTTATACAATTAAAAAATTAAAGGGAAAAATTTCCGGCCTGAATATTGCCTTAATCGGTGACCTGAAATACGGAAGAACCGTGCATTCATTGCTATATGGACTTGGTATGTTCAATGCCAGTATAACTTTAATTTCCCCGAATGATTTACGGATGCCTTCTTTTATTATTGACGATGTTAAAGATATAAACAAAAATGAAAATATACGGATTAAAGAAATTTATGATAAAGACAAAGATGTTAATAAAATGACTAAAGAAGGAAAATTTAATGTTATATATTTAACGAGAATTCAAAAGGAGAGATTTGCGGATATAGAAGAATATGAAGATATAAAAGACGCATATAAAATCACAAAGGATGCAATTTCGGATAATACGATTGTTATGCATCCGCTTCCGAGGATAGATGAAATTGACAGAGAGATTGATAATACAAATAATGCGGCATATTTTGCACAGGCAAAAAACGGTATTCCTGTCAGGATGGCTATTATTGATTATTTGCTGGAAAATTTTTATGGGGAGAAAAAATGAATAATATGAAAACAATAATAAACTTAATATGTAAAAATGAATAAATTAGAAAAGGAATTTTTAAAAGCAATTATAGAGGCATTTGAAGCGTATAATGAATTTGGAGCAAGAAGCAATAAAAAGCTGATTCCCATACATAGTTGGATAGCAAAAACAGTTAAAAACAAACTAAATGCTAATTTTAAAGTTTATGCATTAGGCAATGGCGGCGAGAAAAAATTAGACGGAAAATATTATCCTAAAAGATTAGATGTAACTGTTACAAAAGAGGATAAGATTCTTGCTACAATTAGCTTTAAATTTGTAACAGCAAATTACGACCAAAATTCAAATAATTATTTTGAACAATTGCTTGGTGAGACGGCAAATATCAGAAGAGTAAATGTTGGATTTGCACATCTGTTGGTTTTAAGGGCTCATACGCCGTATTTTGATAAAAATAAAGGAAATTTAAGAGGCAAACAAAAGAAAACAGATGTGTTAAATGAGCACCTTTTATCAAAATATATAAAACTTTTTTTAGATCAGGATTTCCCACATAAACCTGAGGTTCTTGGTATAATCGTAATAGATTTTGATAGTGCGGATAATTGTCATTTTGCGGATTTGAACGAATTAGACCTATCTGATAAGACCAAAAAGATATTAAATTCGGAATTGTCGCTTGAAAAATTCATAGACAGGTTCGTGGCGTTATGCCAGTTAAAAAGTTAGGGGTAAAAAATGAAAACTATTACTAATAAAAAGGCAAATGGAATAGTTTATACGCCAGATTGGATTGTAAGTCAGATTTTAGACAATTTAAAATATGCTGCCGACATTGAGACAAAAAAAATAATTGACCCTGCTTGTGGTGATGGCGCTTTTTTAACTGCAGTTCTAGATAGATTTATCATGAGCGCGAAAGAAAACAAAAAAAGCAGCGAAGAAATAAAAACCCTTGTAGAAAATAATCTTTTTGGATGGGACATAGATGAAAACGCCATTAAAAAATGTAAAATAAAATTAGACCTTGTTGCAAAGGAATTCGGATTGGAAAATACAACCTGGAATTTAAGTGTAACTGACAGTTTAAATAAAAATTTCTGCAAGAATTATTTTGATTATTTCGATTTTGTTGTGGGCAATCCGCCTTATATACGGATACAAAATTTAGAAAAAGAGAAAAGAAATTATATTCAAAAGGAATGGTCGTTGTGTAAGTCGGGTTCAACAGATATTTATCTGGCATTTTTTGAGTTAGGGTATTTTTTGCTTAAACCGGAAGGATATTTGGGCTTTATTACTCCGAACACATATCTAAAAACATCAGCAGGCAAGGATTTAAGATTGTTTATTAAACAAAAAAACATATTAGATACTTTAATTGACTTTGAACATCATCAGATATTTGATAATGCGACAACTTATGTTTTAATAACTATATTAAATAAAAATCATCAGGAAAAATATTTTAAACTATACAAAGGCAATTCAAACAAAGAAATAGAGTTTATTGACAATATTGATTTAAAAAATTTAAACGATGAAAATTGGATACTTGCATCTAATAAAATATTAGAAAAAGTAAATACAATTGAAAAAAAAGGCATTCCTTTAAGCAGGATTGCTGAAATTCATGTTGGAATAACAACTCTTGCGGACGATTATTATATATTTAAAAATCCGATTATAAAAGATAAAACGGCAATTATCAACCTAAAAAACGGCAGAAAATTTGAAATTGAAAGAAATATATTGAAACCGATAGTCAAGGCATCGGTATTAAAATCCCATGATGAAGAGCAAAATCGTTTTATAATATTCCCTTACAAAAAAGTTAAAGGAAAACACCAAATAATTCCGGAGGATGAATTAAAAAGCAAATATCCGCTAACTTATGGTTATTTCACGCAAATAAAGGACATCTTATTGGCAAGAGATAAAGGAAAACCAAATCCTGTGTGCTGGTATGCTTTCGGAAGATCGCAGGGATTGGAGACATCATTTGGCAAAAAAATATTAACTTCTCCGATTAATCTCAGGCCTAAATTTATTGTCTGGGGTAAAGAGGATTACACCTTTTATGCAGGATATTGTATAAAATATCCTGATAATTTGGATTGGCTGGCAGACATATTAAATTCTTATGATATGGAATTTTATATAAAAACCATCAGCAGAAATTATCAAAATAACTACAAGTCATTTGCGAAGTCATTTATTCAGAATTTTTCAATAGAAATTAAAGATAATATCCATTTTAAGAAAAGTAACCAACAGATATTATTAAATTTCAATTGACGCCATAATTCTGATATTTGCTTTAAAATTTACCACATTTACCATAAAAACAAAAAACCAAAAACAAACACGATGTTTAAATTTAAAAATTTTCACAAATTTAAGACCTCATCTTCCATCACCAATTTTCCATTAACAACAACATGCGAGACCTTTCCTTTAACATTCCATCCCTCAAAAGGAGTAAATTTTGATTTGCTGTAAAAATTGTCGCCTTTAATTTTCCATTCCTTTTTTAAATCAATTACGGTTAAATTTGCCTTTTCATTCAGTCCGATTTCATTATTCATTCCAAAAATTTTTGCCGGATTTATACAAATTTTTTCAATTAACTGCTCCAATGTCAAAACCCCTTTGTTAACTAAATTTAGCATTAACGGCAGCATTGTCTCAACCCCCGAAAATCCGTTTGCCCCGTTTTCCTTCTCTTTCTCGCTGTGAGGAGCGTGGTCGCTTGCTATTACATCAATCGCATTTAAATTTCTTACTAATTTCATTCGTTCTCTTTCATCCCGCAGCGGAGGCCTGACATTAAAACGAATATCGTTGCTTTTATCCAATAACAGATGATGGGGAGTAACTTCAATAGTAAAATTTTTTTCCTTTGCAATTTTTAAACTTTCATTGGTTGATATGTGACATATATGAGGAGTAAATTTAAATTTATCCGAAATTTTTGTCAGGTTCTTTATTGCATTAACTTCATTTCTTATGCAGTTATCACTATTGCTCAATTCGGCGTGAAATGAAATTTTCTTATTCAGTTTTTCAAGAACATCAAAATTTTTATCCTCATACATATAAAATTTGTAGGCGATAATAAATTTTTCTATCTGCTTTGCATTATTTTCAAAGTCCTCGTCGCTGACACTTCCGTAAAAGTGCATATTGACAATATCCGGATTCTTCTTTATTTTGCCAGATATAATATGCAGACAATCCGCTCTCGGTTTTGAATTTGGCATTTCAAAAACCCTTGTAATTCCTCCGTTTACTGCCGCCCTGCTTCCGCTTAAAAAGTCCTCTTTGTATGCCTGTTCAAAATCCCTGAAATGAACATGTGCATCTATCGCTCCGGGAATTATGACTTTTTTGCTTAAATTTAAAATTTTGCCGCCTTTATTTCCTGCTGAAATTTCATCTATTCGGTCTATCTTTAAAATTTTTCCGGTTTCATCGTCAATTTCAATGTCCAGGTTAGCAAATTTTCCGTTATAAAAAATTTTGCCGTTTTTCAGGAGCATTTTAAAAAAGATAAAATAAAGCAAAATTATCCCTCATTAACAATTTTATCAACCAAAGTAAAAACATCTATTAAATTTATATCGTCGTTGTTATCTAAATTGCAATATTGAGGATATTTTAAATTTTTCTCTCCGCTTAAATATTCAAGCATTTCAATCAAATCAAAGATGTCTTTTGCTTTGCAGGTATTTGTGCATCCTCTTATATTTGTATCATTCCATCCACCAGCATTGCCGCAATAATTATTATCTCCAACACTTGAAAGCCAATTTGTTGAGTAAAAATCAAATTGTATATTTCCACAGACAAAATTGTTGTTTATTGTTGAATTTGAAGCACCAGAATAAATTCCGATTTTGTTGTTTGAAATTTCATTATTTACTATTGTATTATTTGAATTTCCTCCTGGACACCCTCCCCAACGATCACAAATGGATATTGTAATTCCTGTTTGGATGTTATTTGAAATTTTATTGTTTAAAATATTATTGATACTTGAATTAGCAAAGATATAAATTCCATTTTTATTTAAATTTATTGTATTGTTTGTTACAGTATTGTTTGAGGAAGAATCTAAATAAATTCCATTCCAATTATCTTTCGCTGTGTTGTTAATTAGGTTGTTGTTTGAAGAGGTAAACAGAGAAATTCCTGTATCCCAATTTGAATTTATCGTACTATTTGTTAGGGTGTTATTTGAGGAAGAAGATAAAGAAATTCCACTCCAAATATTTGAATTTGCTGTGTTGTTTGTTAGGGTGTTGTTGTTTGAGGAAGATTGTAAATAAATTCCAGCAATATTCGTATTCGCTATGTTGTTGGTTAGGGTGTTGTTGTTTGAGGAAGAATATAAATGAATTCCATGAGCATTATTATTCGCTGTGTTGTTTGTTAGGGTGTTGTTTGGGGAAGAATCTAAATAAATTCCACCATATTTATTTGAAGTTGCGGTATTGTTTGTTAGGTTGTTATTTGAGGAAGAAGATAAATGAATTCCATCATCCTTATTTGAATTTGCTGTGTTGTCGGTTATGTTGTTGTTTGAGGAAGAATGTAAATAAATTCCCCTCTGAAAGTCAGTAACCACACAGTTTCTTATTGTGTTGCCCGTTTTTCCAGATAAATAAATTCCATAAGTATCGTATGCGTCTATTCCGTCAATCGTATATCCCTGACAGTCAAAAGTTTTATTTGTGAACTTCGCAGGATTAGCAATACAGATTCCTGAATAATTAAGTATCGCCACTATTCCAACATAATTCACCCGATTTGCGCAGTTTGTATTATCATTCAATGCCGCCGAACAATCCACGCAGGCATCTGTTGAATTTCCACCTGATGTAGTGGTGCCATCACCGCAATAACAAGTTCCACTGCCTCCCGAATAAGCATTTACATTTCCGCATAATATCAAAAAAATTCCGAAAACAAGCAAACCAAAAACACCTAAAATTTTGCCTGTTTTTAAATTTTTTGCACTCATTTTGTTGTTTTAAATTTTTGTTGAATTATAATTGATAAATAAATTTAGATTTTAAATAAATAGAATGAAACTATAAATTATTGGCTCATATTTTTGAATCCGTGATACAATGCTAAAATTTCATAACAATTTGTAGCAATCTCACTCTATTAAAAATAAGAGCGATTAATTTTAATTTTTTGATTTAATTTTTAATTTTTTGAACATTCTCAAACTCAACAATTTTTTCCGCTTCATCAAAAGTTATCCTGAATAAAGTAAATATATCCATTCTTCCAAGTAACAGGGGAACATCTTCTATAAGTGCCCACGCAATCCTCGCCTCTAATTCTATATCCTTAAGAATTATCCTGACTTTTTTGAGCATATATGGAACACCGCTCCCGGAGATACCTCTCATTTCCATGATTTCATTTGAGTCCTGTTTAAATCCCAACGCCCTGCCAAATCTAAACGGGATTAATGTTATATCTGCACCCGAATCTATATACATTGGAACTTCCACTTTGAAATTATCAACTTCCAATATCACATCTGCGACAGGTCTGTAGACGAGCCCTATTTGGGACTTTTCCTTTTGGTAATTAAATGTAATCATAGCACCATCACCTCCTCCTTAGGTATTTTTGCAACAAGTGGTATTTTATCAGGATATTTTTCTCTTATTCTGTGAAGCATATTTTCTATGTCTTCACCTTTTTCTACAACCTTCTCATCTATCATTATAACATACTTTCCTTTATATTTTGACTTTTCAAGTGCCAAAAATGCATTAAAGTTTTGAGTCATTTTTTAAAGTTTAAAACTAATAATTAAAGTAATAATTAAATTTGTATAAATAAAAAATAAATTTTGATAATTTTAATTTTTAAATTCAAAACCAACCAAACTCTCTTTTACGGTCAGTGCAGCAAAACACCTGCACAAAACCTTTTTGGTTTTCATTTCTGAAAATTAAACATTTAAAATTCCTGTTTCATCGTCAATTTCAATGTCCAGGTTGGCAAAATTTCCGTTATAAAAAATTTTGCCGTTTTTCAGGAGCATGTGAAAATAGTAATAAATTTTCCATTTTCAATTATTTCTGCCATGTAAAGATGGTCTTGTTTTTTCTCTGCTGAAAAAGAATATCAAAATGTTCAAATACATCAGTTCTGCCTAAAAGAAAAGGGACGCACTCAATCTGTGCCCATGCAATTGTACAGTCAAATTCGTGCTCTTCTATTCTCATAGGAACAACGGCAAATCTTACGCCAATAACTCCTCCGATTCCTCCTATTTCTTTGACATCCTCTGCCTTTTTTTCTAATCCTAAAAATTTACCCATTTGATAAGGAATCAATGTATAGTCCGCCCCCGAATCTATATAAAAATATTCAGCAAGCCATTCATTTTCGTGCACAAGAAAATATACTTTACAGACAGGTCTGAATATTACCTCTCCTGTGCGAAGATGTTCTTTTCTGTAATCAAATTCAATCATTTTTATTTTTTAATTGAAATATAAATGTCCCACCACGTGGAACTTTCCAGAGAACTATCTCTTTATTCGGGTATTTTTTTTTAGCAATTTTGTATGCTTCTTCAGGAGATTCATCCGCACATACCACCTTACTGTCAACAATAGAGACATACTTGTCCTCATACTTACTTAGGTTCGCTTTTGTAAACCAGTTAAATGTTTCATCCATTTTATCTTTAAATGAGATTATTTTTATATTAAATTAGCATCCTGTAAAAATAACAATAAAATTTACCCCTTTATAATTCCCAAAGGCACAACCTTCGCCACTAATTTACTTAATCCTGCCAGTTCAACACTCTTTACAACTTCATCTATATCCTTATAAACACCCGGATGTTCTTCTGCCAAAACCTTCAGAGAGGCCGACTTTATCACCTGTCCTTTCCTTTCCATTTCTTTCATTATATCTTCGCCCCTCCATGTTCTTATTCCTCCCGCCCTTGACATAACCCTGCCCGCACCGTGACATACGCTTCCGAATGTCTCTTCCATTGCCTTTTCTGTTCCTACCAAAACATAAGACGATGTTCCCATACTTCCGGGCACAATTACCGGCTGCCCCACATTTCTGTAACTCTCCGGAATTTCACTTCTTCCTGCTGCAAATGCCCTTGTCGCACCTTTCCTGTGAACGCATAACAACCGTTCTTCACCATCAACTTTGTGCTTCTCAAATTTTGCTATGTTGTGGCAAACATCATACACAAGTTTCAGGTCAATATTAAATTTTAAATTTTCAAATGTCTCTCTAATCCAGTGCGTTATCATTTCCCTGTTACAAAAAGCATAATTGACACCGCAGTGCATCGCTTTAATATAATCATTCCCTTCCTTTGAATTTAACGGAGCGCAGACCAGTTCCCAGTCAGGCAAATTTATACCGTATTTTTTTGTTGCAGAAAGCAAAATTTTAATATAATCATCACAAATCTGATGGCCGTATCCCCTGCTTCCGCAGTGAACCATTACAGTTATCTGTCCTTTGAACAGTCCGAATTTTTTCGCTATGTCTTCATTATAAATTTCCTCAACCCTCTGGATTTCAAGAAAGTGATTTCCGCTTCCTAATGTTCCAAGCTGGTCCCTTCCTCTCATCTTTGCTCTTTGGGAAACCTTGCCTGTATCCACATCATCAATACATCCGTCCTCTTCCGTAAAATTTAAGTCCTGTTTAATTCCGTAACCATTTTCTATTGCCCATTTTGCACCTAATCTCCCGACTTCATCTATCTTGTCAATGCCTAACTTCAAAATTCCGCCTTTTCCGACACCGCTCGGGATATTTTGGTATAATTCGTCTGTTAAAATTTTTAACCGCGGCTTTATGTCCTGTTCGGTTAAAGGGGTTGTTAAAAGCCGGACGCCACAGTTAGATACAATAAATTTATTCGCAATAAAATTATGATCTTTGTGCTCAACTGTAAAATCATAAACAAAGTCATTAAAATTTACTTTTTCAATTTTTGCAATCTCATCCCAAACATATCCTTTTTTGCCATCCATTATTTCCTTCCCATACTTCTCATAACCCTCAAAATTTTTAGGAACTCTTGGATTTCCTTTTCTTCTCCTATAGAGGGACTGCTCTAAAAAGCCCTTACAAACATACTCCGAAACCAGCATAGAGTAAATTTCAGACGGGCTTTTGCCGTTTTTATAAAGTTCCTTCGCAATTTTTGCTTTTTCTTCTCTTTCCCTGACAACCTTATCCTTTATCTTTAAATACTGAACAATAGCATTACTTTCGTTTCTTTTGGATCTATTGTATTCAAAATTTATGGTCTCATAAAAATTGCTCAAATTTTTTATGTCGTCTGAAACCATTATTTTAAATTGCATACTGCTCTCACCCCCTCCGGGTTTTTGTGTCTTTATGCCGAATTCTGAAAGAAGATCGGTGATTTGGAGCATAAAAATTTTCCCATTCTTTTCAAATTTTTTTGATCTACTCACGAAAAGGTACGGAGGGCTAAAATTATTACCTGTTACTCTCGGAAATGACATTTCCGCCCCAAATAACGACGCAAGAAATAACCTCTTCTGCCATAATTTCGATTTAAGAATCCACGAAGGAATTTCATATCCTCCTTCAACATTTCTACCCATATGCACACCCAGAGAAAATAATAAAGCGGCAAACGAATTACTGACAACCTTCATAATGAGTTCCTTTTCAAATTCAGGAGTAAATCCGAGTTTCAAAATATCCTTCCTCATTTCCTCCAAATCCTCTCGCTCTCCGTAAAAAACAACAATTCCGTTCCCCTTTTTATTTTCAAAATAAAGACATCCTCCAATAAGCATAAAGCCAATTATTTTTAATAAATATGGAAGTTGCGGCGAGTTGTATTTTAAAGGCAAAATTTTTATTTTTTTTAACTGTGCCATTACCTGTTGTATAGTGTTTCCCCGAAATGTCTTTTCCAAAATAATAAGATTTTCCTTAATTTTATTCTCATTTAATATTTCTTGAGCACCTGGTTCTTCATAAGGAACGCCTTTAAAATGCTCCATTCCGAGTTTTTCTCCGATTTTTAAGTTCTTTACCTCGAGCATTCCTTTCGGAGTCCAGAACGGATGATCTTCAGTAGCAGTTATTTCCTCTCCGCTTTTTGTAATAATTTTATAGACCGAATTTTTCGGTTTAAATTTAATAAATTTTTTGATAGAGGTAACTTCTGAATATCCCTTAGAAAGATCATAAGATATCAAACTTTTCCCCCTCCGGTTTTCTTCAAAGTCCTTTATTTTAACATAATATCCATGCTCACATAATATGTTTGTATCTCCCGAAAGGCAGTTGATGTCATATCCCACACCGCCAGGGCTGACTATTCCTTTTTCCATATCAAATGCCGCAACCCCTCCAATCGGAAACCCATATCCCTTATGTCCGTCAGGCATGACTAAACTTGCTTTCACAATTCCTGGGAGCTGGGAAACATTTCTCGCCTGATTTATGACATCTTCTTCCATTGCATTAACTATCTTTTCAGTTCCGTAAATTCTGATTGGAACCGGTTTATTCTCAATCTCCCATACACCTTTCCGGATTTGTTTAATTTTTTGGATGGACATTTTTTATTTGAATGATGTTTTTTATATTTTCTAAAAAAACTTAATTTTTTATTACAAATTAATTTTACAAATTAATTTTAGAAAAAATTATCTTTAAGATTAGAAAAATTAAATTTAGAAAGGCAAAAAATTATTTCGTTAAAAATCATAACTTTTAACGCAAAAAATTATTTCGTTAAAAAATAATTAATTGGCGAAACAAAAACTTTCGTTAAGATACAAATATTTAACGCAATAAAAACTTTCGTTAAAACAATAAATTTAGCGAATAAATTATTTTCGTTTATTATAACATTTTTATTTTGCTTAACGCAAAAAATAATTACTTTAAAATAGCAGAAAATTAGCGAAATAAAAACATTCGTTTAGCAAAAATAATATGCTTATATATTGTAGCAATATACAACAGGTAAAAAATGGCTGAAGAATCAAAAAAAATTTTGTTTGAGCATGGTCACACCATCGTAAATTGTTGCTCCATACCATCACAATATATACAAATCAATTTTGATTTTTAAATTCATCTATTGTCACAATATATATGCTAAAAAAATAAGAAAAAAGAAGGATAGAAATTTATAATTTATTTAATAACTAAAATTACAATGGCTAATTTCGGATGTCTGTTTAACATATTAAAAAGAATGCCTGAAGAGGAAAGCAGAATAGAAAGTAATAAAAACCGGAAAGCAGAAATAAAGGCAAATGTTGAAGATGAAGGAATAAAAGAAATTGGGAAAGAAGTTAAATATTTTGACAACAAAACCAGAAGTAAAATTTGTATTGACGGAATTGCTTTGCTGCTATTAACGAAGACTGGAATAATTGAAGATGCAATAAATTTTTACAATATAGTTCTAACTCCTTTGCTTGCAGATGAAATTGAGAGACAAAAAAAGGACAACGAGCCGGAAGCACATATTATCTTAAATTTAATAAACACGGGAAAAATTTCGGTAGAAAAGGTATCAGTAAATAAAGACATTATGTTGTGTGGATTGTATAAGGTTGAACTTGAAATTGTTTCGCATTTTCTGAACGGAAATTGTAATTTTATACTTTCGGATGATGCGCTCATCAGGACAAACAGAGAAATTTTAAAATTAAAAGTTATTTCAACTCCGGCTTTCGTATTAAATTTATTTGTTAAAAAGATGATAACGCAGGAGCATGCGATAGATGCTTATATTATTTTAAGAAGTGAAAAATGGTTTGAGGAATGGGCAATAGACGAATGTATAAGGAGAGTGAAGTTAAAAATTTAAAATTAAATCTAACTGAAAATATAATTATCAAAAATATAAATTACGATACAAAATCATATAAATTTAAAATATTTAAAATGCTTAAAAAATTAAAAGTTAAAAATTTTCGTTCTTTAAAGGACTTTGAAGTCGTCTTTGGAAAATTTAATGTTCTGATAGGAAGAAATAATACCGGAAAAAGCAATATAATTGATGTTTTAAGCTTCCTGAATGATGGAATAACTACTTCCAATAGCTTTAAACAGAGAGGAGGTTATAAGAATGTTGTTTTTGGTAAAAATACTGCAAATAATATTGAAATAAATGCAATATTTGAAGAGGATTTTTATGAAGACAATTTTTTGTTTGATTATTACCTGAAATTTGACGGGGAATATAGTATGGAAAATCCCGTTGAGGAAAAATTAGAAATTCAAAAAAATAATGGTGAAAAAGAAAGATTTCCAAAATCGGAAAACAAAAGATTATATTTATTTGGCAAACAAAATATCAAAGAATATCCGCTCATAGATGGAAAAAGCAAAATAGAAGAAATTAAAAAACAGATTGAAGAAACAGAAAGAATGACAGCAGAAGAGTATACGATGGGTATTTTAGGGGCATTCTTTTATACAATACTTTATAATGTTAGATATTATAAAATAGTTCCTTACAATATAAAACCTCGAATTAATGAGGTTTTTGTTGAGAAAAATCTACAATTAGATAAAGAGTGTAAAAATATTCCGTTATTTTTATTAAGTTTGTCTCAAAATGACAGGAAAAAACTGGGCAGGATTAATGAACTTCTTTCCGGGGTTGTTGATGAGATTGATGAATTTGTTCCGACAATTGAAGGACCATACTGCTACTTAAAGATGAAAGATAAAAATTTTAATGAGTCCTTTTATTCGGGAAGCATATCAGAAGGTACAATTTCACTACTTTCATACATTACAATAATAGAAACATCCAAGAAACAAAGCATTATTTGTTTTGAAGAACCGGAAAATTATATACATGCAAGATTGCTTGAATTTATTGTTGATTTGATGAAAAACACAGATGCACAAATTATAGTTACAACTCATTCGCTGTCTTTCATTGATTTATGCGATTCGGAGGATATAATAATTGTTGAAAAGGAGAAAGGAGAAACAAAAGCAAAAAGAATAAACGACCCAAAAAAATTAAGGGAAGAATTAGATGAAATTGGAATAACCCTGGGAGAAAGTTATTTTAGTGATGAATTAAAAAATGAATAAATTTGGCATCGCTGTTGAAGGAGAAAGTGATCGTAAAATTTTGAAAGAAATCTTCGAAAAGTTAAATATAAATATAGAAGATGATGACATTAAATTGCCAACTGCACATTCGGGAGGAAAAGACCAGTTATGCAAAAATATGCAAAAATTAGTGTCAAAATTTTCTTACAGATATAAATGTATAATATTTCTTGTTGATTATGACAATTCTGAAGATTGGGCGGAAAAATTCAAAACGAGAAAGGATGAAATACAGCGTCAAAATCCGCAGATGAAAATTTATTTGCATTTTGCAAAGCAGGAAATAGAATCATGGCTTCTCGGATGTTATGATGACTCATTAAAAGAAGCAAAAAATGAAGAACCGGATAATGTATCAGACCCGGTAAAATTACTTGAAAAATGTATAAAAAAGAAAGAAAAAAATAATGAATTTACATACAATAAAACTGTAGATGGACAAAAAATAGCGGGAAAAAACGAATTGAAGCACTTTGAACATTCAAAAAGTTTTAAAGAATTCAGGAAAATTTTGGAAAATTTATATAAAATTTAAAAAATCAAAAATGGTTTAACGACTACATCATTGATGAATGTATAAGAAGAGTGAAGTTAAAATAAATTTAAAACAAAATAAAAACGCATAAGAAAAAATGCAATGTCAAATATTCAAAGAGCAGGAAAAAAATAACCTGGTTGAGGCACATCAAAATTGTTCGGAAGATAAATTTATTCCGGCGGATAAGATAGTATATGTTGGCAAATATTATCCCAAACACGGCAAGCCATTTCAGGATATGGATGAGTTTTCCAATAAAATACTTGATATAAAAAAAGACGAGACATCGCTATCAAATACGAATGAGAAGTACTACTATAAAGAGTCCATTAAATACTTTACAAATAAATTATCGGGCATTCTTTCAGATACATCAGAATATGTTATATGTGTTATGCCTTCTCACTGGAAGGGAACAAATCAGTCCGGCATCAGAACAATTGTCCGGCAAATATGCCTGAAGAGGAATAATATAACTGACGGAACAGATATTTTATCAAGGAAATATACCGTATCTAAAAAGCATTTGGGCGGTGAGCGAAATCAGGATGAAGAAATAAAATCGCTTACTGTTGCAGATGAAGGCATAATCAGAAACAGACAAATTCTTTTGGTGGATGATGTAACAACAACCGGCACATCACTGAATGCCGGAATGTTTGTGCTAAAACAATACGGATGTGAATTAGTTGCATTGCTCGCACTTGGCAAGACCCAGCCGGAATAAAAATACTAAAAATAAAAGCAGTTAAAATGAAAGTAGAACACATACTTGCACTGGAAGAAACCCGCAATATAGGGCCAAAAACAATAGAAAAAGTTCTCTCTCTTCCTGATACATCTAAACCAAATAATCCGGCAAATTTGATAGAAATACTTAAAAAAGCAAATGCAAAATTCGGTAAAATATACATTCCAACTCTTCAAGAAGCCACAATTGGCTGGAACATGTCCCGGGAGATATTAAGACAATCAAAACAACACAACATTCGGATAATTTCAAAAGAAAGCACATATTATCCGAAAGCCCTTTTACAAATTTCAGACCCGCCGGCATTATTACATGTTTTAGGGAATATTGAATCTCTGAATAAAAATTGTATTGCGATTGTAGGAACAAGACATCCAACAGGGCAGGGTATCAGGATGGCAGGAAAAATTGCAGAAATATTTGCAAAAAAGGACTATGTTATAGTCAGCGGTCTGGCAGAAGGAATAGATACGGCAGCACATCGGGGGGCATTAAGCGCTAAAGGTACAACCGTTGCAGTCGTGGGACATGGATTAGATACTATTTATCCTGCTAAAAACAAAGAACTTGCAGAGATAATAATTAAAAATAATGGTGCGCTCGTTTCAGAATATCCTTACGGAACAACGATTAGTCGTGAGCATTTAATAATGAGGGACAGGATTCAAAGCGGATTATCGCTTGGTGTATTTGTTATTGAAACAGGCATAAAGGGCGGAACTATGCATACTGTAAATTTTTGTAAGAAACAAAAGCGCGCACTTATTGTTTTACAGCATCCTGTTAAAAATGAAAACACAGCGGGCAATGCACACCTGATTTCAAAAAAACAGGCGGATATTGTCTTTAAAACCGAGGATGATATTGAACTCATAAACACAGAAATGAATCATGTAAGGAATCTGATATTGTCTCGTCAGGATAAAAAGAAAAAGCAACCTCAAAATTCAACTCAAATGACATTGATTTAACCAAAAATATAAAAATATAAAATTTTAAAAATATATTGTAACCTCACATCGTTCGGATATTTTCAAAACTTTGCGTTTTGAAAATAACAATAGATATGAACTGATTTAAAATTTAAATTTTATACTGAAACCGCGGAATGCTGGCAAAAATATAAATAATTAAATAGCACACTATATCGATAATTAATAACCGGCTTTAACTTTACCTTTACTTTAATTAAATTTTGCACGGGACAAGAAAATTTAAAAAAGAACATACAAAAATAAATATAAAACTGGCACAGAAAAAGATTTATTTAGTCAAAAATTTAATTATCTTTCAAAGACAGGTATTATATTTAATAAATGCGGGAAAATTTTCAGCAGATAAGGTTTATAAGAATAATGATATTATACAATATGTACCTATTTATATAATATTGAACTTGAAATTGTTTCACATTTTTTGAACGGAAATTGTAATTACATTATTAGCGATGAGGCAATAATCAGGACAAATAGGGAAATTTTAAAATTAAAGGTTATTTCAACGCCTGCTTTTGTGTGGTCTTTGCATGATAAAGGGATAATAACAGAGGAACACACAATAAGTGCTTATGCTATTTTAAGAGGTGAAAAGTGGTTTGAGGACTGTGCAATAGATGAAGGTATAAGAAGGGAGAAGTTAAAAATTTAATCTATAAATTTAAATAAATTAACTACAAAATATTTAAAATGCTTAAACGACTAAAAGTTAAAAATTTTCGTTCTTTAAAGGATTTTGAGATTGAATTTGGAAAATTTAATGTTCTCATTGGAACGAATAATTCCGGAAAGAGCAACATAATTGATGTTTTAAATTTTATAAGTGAGGGCTTTAATGAAAATTTAGAAAGTTTATTTAACAGAAGAGGAGGATATAAAAATGTTGTTTTTGGGAAAAATGATGAAAACAATATTGAAATAGAGGCTGAAGGTGAGGAAGATAATTTCAGATTCATTTATTATGTTTGTATATCCGGGAAATATGAACAAATAAAAATAAACGACGAAAAATTGATAATAAAAAATAAGGACCTGGAAGAATTATTAAAGCAAAAAGGATTCGAGAATTTTAGGAATGAATTTGAATTTGGATATGAAGATGCTTATCGTTTAAGTCCAAAGTTATTTGGAAAAAGTTTGCTTAAGCGTATTCCTAAAGAAAATGAAATGCTCCTGCAAATTGACTTATCCATAAAAGAAAACATAAAAAAAGATGAGAACGGACAACTGTCAGTTAAACTATTTCCCATGCGCATGCTCTTCCCAGAATTTTTTTATGTGAATTTGGACTCAGCTATCCATACAACCTTAGTAGATATGCTTTTATCCATCGTTAAGAGAGAAAATTTTAAAGAATTTGCAGGGGAGAAGTCAGAAGGCAGACAATCATTGTTCGTACCTGCAAAATATGAGATTGAAGATATAATAAAAATAATTGAAACAGGACTTAAAGGAATTGTTAAATTTTTTAATACTGTTAAAATTTCCACATATAACTTTGTTCCTTACCTAATAAAAAAAGAAATTCCGGATGCTTTTGTTGAAAAGCCAGTTGTTTTAAAAACAGAAGGAAATAATCTTTCACTGGTCTTGTTAAATCTTTTACAGGAAGATAGAAAAAAATTTGATAGAATTCAGGAATTGCTTTCCGGAGTTATTGGAGGGATAGAAGAAATTAGACCTGTGGTTGAAGGAAATAAGGTCTATTTAAAGATAAAAGAAAAAAATTTTGACAATGATTTTCAGGTTTGGACATTAGCAGACGGAACAATATCATTATTGGCACATATTACAGCAATTCAGGTTGCAAGTAACAAGACCTTATGTTTTGAAGAGCCGGAAAACCATATTCATATGCGATTGCTTGAATTTATATTTGAGCTCTTAAAAAAATCAGAAAAACAAATAATAATCTCTACTCATTCACCTTATTTTATTGATTATTGTGATCCGGAAGATCTAATAATTGTTGAAAAAGAAAAAGGAGAAACAAAGACAAGGAGAATTAAAAATATTGAAAAATTAACAGAGTTTTTAGATAAATCCGGCATGAGTTTGGGGGAAGCATACTATAGTAAGAGGGTTTAAAAATGAATCAAAACTTTGTAAAAAATTTAATAATTGTTGAAGGAAACAGTGATGAAGAAATTCTTAAAGAGATTTTGGAAAAAGAAGGATTTCAAGAAAGAAAAGAAGAATCCAAAGAAACATTTATCAGAGGTAATTTTCAATTTTTTGTTTTTTTACCAAGTAAAGCATCTAAAGGTGGTAAATCACAGGTTTTTAAGTATATAGATAAAACAGTATATGGAGATATAGGAGAATATAAAAATATAATCCTCCTCGTAGATTATGACAACTCTAAGAAAGAGGAGGATGAGCTTAAAAGTAAGATTGATAAGATAAACATTAAAATAAAGAATAAAAAAGATTGCCGGATACAAGTGTGTTTCGCAAAGCAAGAGATTGAAGCATGGTTGTTTGGATGCTTTGACAATATTATAAAAGATCACCCGGACCCGGATAAAGTAACAAAACCATCGGAGACACTTGAAAATTATTATAGGAAAAAGCTTAATGCTACTTATAATAAAACAGTGGATGGAAAAATAATTGCAAAAAGAAATAAATTAGAGCATTTTAGGTATTCAAAAAGTTTTAAAAATTTTGAAAAAATTTTGGAAAATTTATAAAATTCAAAGTATGAAAAATGGAAATAAATTTAGAAGAGGGAAAATTTCTTGTGACATACGCAAGAAAAACCGTAGAAAAGGCATTTGAAAATAAAAAAGCTGATGAAATTGAGGAAGATACTGATGAAGAAATTTTAAAAAAATTTTCAGAGAAATACGGCGTTTTTGTAACACTTGAAACATATCCGGAACATGAATTGAGGGGATGCATCGGATTTCCCAAGCCGGTTTTTCCTTTAATAGAGGGCTTAAAAAAGGCATCATTATATGCGGCTTATGAAGATCCGAGATTCGAACCACTGGAAAAAGAAGAATTGGACAAAATTACATTTGAAGTTACAGTTTTGACACCTCCGGAATTAATTAAATGTAAGCCGGGCGAATACGAAAAATTTATAGAAACAGGAAGAGACGGACTGATAGTTAGAAAAGGTGCAAGAAGCGGATTACTGCTTCCGCAGGTTCCTGTTGAATGGAACTGGAACAAAAAAGAATTTTTAGAAGAAACATGTATGAAAGCTGGCTTAAATGCTAGGGATTATTTAAAGCAGGATACAGAGATCTATAAATTTCAGGGAATTATATTTACGGAAATTTCGCCGAATGGGGATGTTGTTGAGAAAAAGCTTAAGTCATGTGGAATAAAATAAACAAAGGTATTATCGAAATAAACAAAAATGCGGGAGAGAACATTAAATTATATGGGCAAGGTATCTTGTCCGAGATGTGGAAATTTTAACACCGCACTAACCGGTGGCGATGACGGAGGACGGTATTATGAATGCAAAGATTGCGGATGTTTGTGGGAAGAATACGGATATCCGATTGTTCGCCGCATCATCCGATAAAAAAGAATTGTTAATTAAAATCATGCGGAAATTAAATTTAATGGTTCAAAAACATGAGTTAAGATAATTAAATACATCCTCTTCTATATCTGCAATTTTTTTAAATTTAGGTGTAATTTCTCAGTTGTTTATATGTTTTGCCGCTTTTTAATTAAATTTTTCAAAATTTCACCTATTTAAATTTTCTTTATTAAATTTTCAATCTCTTCTTCCTTTGCATAAATTATTTCATTTTTGCAGGAATCAACCACTGTATTCGGGTCTTTCAATCCGTTTCCTGTCGTGATACATACAACTTCTTCGCCTTTATCAATAATTCCTTCATCAATTAATTTGAGCAGTCCGGCAATTGATGATGCAGATGCCGGCTCAACAAATATACCTTCTTTCCTTGCTAATAATTTTTGTGCCTTTAAAATTTCTTCGTCGCTTACCGATTCCATATATCCGTTTGATTCATAAACCGCATTAATTGCTTTCTTCCAGCTCACGGGATTTCCTATTCTTATTGCCGTTGCGATTGTTTCCGGATTCTTTTCGGGAACAAAATCACTCTTATTTTTAAACATATTCACTATTGGCATTGCTTTTTCCGCCTGAATACCAGTCATTTTCGGCTTTTCACTGGCAATTCCCAGCTCGTAAAATTCCTTAAATCCCTTCCATATCGCAGATATATTTCCAGCGTTTCCGACCGGCAAAATTACTCTATCAGGAGTATGATTTAATTCGTCAAAAATTTCAAATCCGAGCGTTTTTTGTCCTTCCAAACGATAAGGATTTATAGAATTAAGCAGATATATCCCTTCACCGTCGCTTATTTTAAACACAATTTCAAGTGCCTTATCAAAATTTCCCTCAATTGATATAACCTTTGCTCCGAAAACCAGTGCCTGTGCTAATTTCCCGTAAGCGATCTTTCCCGAAGGAATAAAGACAACACATTTTAAATTTCCTCTTGCGGAATATGCAGCCAAACTTGCCGATGTATTTCCCGTTGATGCGCAGGTTGTAATTTTCTTTCCGAATTCAACTGCTTTGGAAACGCCGACAGTCATACCTCTGTCTTTAAAACTTCCCGTAGGATTTGCACCTTCATTTTTAACAAACAACTTTACCTTTAAGTCCTCGCTTAAATTTTTGCATTCGTAAAGAGGAGTTCCACCTTCATTTAAAGATACATTCCTTTTTGCGGGAATTAATTCCGCATATCTCCATAAATTAAGTCGTTGTTTTCTTGCTTTTTTCAGGTCAAAGTCACCCGCACTTAATTCAAATTTTATTTCCAGCAATCCGTTACATTTTTTGCACCTGCATATCGGCTGTTCCTCATACCTCTCTTTGCAATCAATACATTGCATATATTTTTCCATTTTAAAAGTAAACGATTAATAACTTTTTAATAAATTTAAATTTCTTTTCATTCTTTTTTTTTATCGTACAGGAAAGTTCGTTTTATTTTTGGTCCCTCACACCAAGACACAGAGACACAAAGGAGTTATATTCTGTAACCTGGTGACTTTGTGGCTTTGTGTGAGTATTCTTCTGATTTTGTAACTACTCACCCATCTTAAAAAATTACAGGTAAATTTTTGATTTTTTGTATTTTTTTTGAAATTTTTACAGGTAAATTTCCTACCCCGTGAGTAGTTACCTGATTTTTTTATAAATATCAATTTTTTGCATTCTGATAAAAAGATTTGTTCTAACTTAAACTCATCTTTTCTTAATCTTTTTATAAGTAACTTCATAATCAGTGTTGCTCTTTAACACATTGACAATATTTTCAGCAGCACATTTTTTGCCTTCAATTATCGCTTCGGAAGAATTTTGTGTTTCCAGGATATCATGCAATATAAACCCGCATTTTTCTGTTGCGTTATGGCACTCAGCATCCACCAAATCCGCTATTAAATCCTTGTCCTTATCAGATAGATTGTTCTCTGATATTGTAACAATTGACCACAACATTTTAAGAGATATTGATTTTCATCCAATGAATTAAATTTCTCAACGGAATAAATTTAAATTTCTTTTCATTCTTTTTTATTCTTTTATTTTATTTTTATTTTAATTATAATCTTATAAATCATAATTATATCATGCTAATCAAATTATTTTAAATACTTATACTTTTATTATTAATTAAATAACTCCGATTAAATTTTTCATTCCAGTCAAAAATCATAAAAATCATAAACTCCCTACAAAATGGACGCCATTAATCGTGATTTGGATATAAATTTTTCTTCCGGAAAAGAAAAAGCAAATGAAGGTAATAAGGATAATGATAGTAATGAAAGTAATAAATGCAATAAAAGCAACCACAGAAAGAAATATTTTGTAAAACTTATTTATGATGCGATTATTGGTTCTGATGATTCCACTGAAAGCAGGGAACTTGCCATTGAAACATTCGCGAGTGCTCTTGAAAAGTTCGTAAAAGATGTCATGGCAGATGAAAGAAATAAAATGTTTTTGGAAGTAAGAAATGAAGTGATGAAAAATATAGAAGCATATATAAAGTCAAATATAAACACAAATCATGATGGAAAATTTTTAAATAATACTTCTTTTGTGATTGATATGCTTCAAAAAATAAACGAGACGAAAAATTTAGCACAAGGTTCGCATGCAATAACTAAAGATACTAATGAAAAATCTGAAATGCTCATTGAACGGCTGGAAAAATTTGAAAATGTGCTGAATGAGAGGATAGATGGAATTGAAGGACTTATTGAACACTCAAAAAAAGCGGAAAATCTCACAACCACGGATAAACAAATATTAAATTTTATAAAAGAGAAAGGTATTGCATGTGCCGATGATGTGCGGAAGGTATTTAAATATAAGGGAAAAAATGCGGCAAGTGCGCGACTGAATATACTTTACAGAAAGAATGAGCTTGAAAAAATTATCCGCGATAAAAAGGTGTATTATCAGATACCTGATGACAAAATTAAAAAATAAATTTCAGATAAATTTTTAAAAAAATTTTAAATATGCAAAAATGGACGAAAAGGTAAATCAACAGACAAATGAGGAATATGAAATATGGGTAAATGAAGCACATGAAGCACAAATAACCACACTAATATTAAAGGGAAACAATATTGATGAATTACTGGATGACGCCAAACGGATGTATCCCCATAGCGCACTTATTATAAAATATTCGCCTGACGGATTATATAAAACTTTAAAAAATAATCCAAAATAAATTTTGGCTAAATTTTTAAAAAAATTTTAAATATGCAAAAATGGACGAAGCGGTAAATCAACAGGCAAATATGGAATTTGAAATATGGGTAAGCGGAGCCATAATATCAAAAGGAGGCAATCTTGATGAATTAATAACAAGTGCCAAATTAATGTATCCTGACAAAGCGATTGGCATAAGAAAAAGTCACTTTTAGCGAAATCAATTATCCGCCAGACAGGTCTTATAAAAAAGCAACCCTACTACCTCCTTAGTAAAAATGTCTGGCGGAACAATTAAATTTTAAAATTTTTCGTAACTATTCAGTCCAGTGAAAATTTAACCGTAATTCCCGAATTTTTTAATATTTAAATCTATCCTTCAATAACAATATGAGCAATTAAAGCAAAGACATCAGGTAAATTTATCCCGTTGTTGTTGTCCGAATTATTATATAAAGGAGATTTCAAATTTTTCTCCCCGCTCAAATATTCAGACATTTCAAGTCACCAAAGATGTCTTCTCTTTACCTTCACAATAAAGTTATTTGAGTTCCTTTAAAATTTCTCTTACTGCGAGCAAATCTGTTTTTGACTGCATCCTCATTATTTTCTTATATGGATCTACAAAGATGATATTTTCACCGACCAAAAGGAGAATTTCATCTGTAATATATTTGTATTTTACGGATTCCGCATTTATGAAATTTTTAAACACATTTATTATTTTTTCAAACATCGCTGTGTTTTTATCCTCAAGTGAAAATATGAGTTCTTCAATATCGCCCTTTCTTTTTGTAAGCACATCCTCAACAAAGTCCTTCCTGTTGCTCGTATTTATGAAAGAAGTCAACATTCCGGGTTTTCCCCCTAAACAATTCCGCGCCAAGTCCTGCTCATCCTCACCAACTTTATATTTTTCTAAAAATTTCAAGGTTGTTTTTTCATCAAATTCGTCTACAAGGACATATCGGCATCTTTCCTTAAGTATTGCTTCGTTATAGACCTTCTCAATAAACAGCGAGTCAGATGATAAAGCAAAAACATGGCAGATATGCAGTTCTTTCGTTAAACCAATGAAAAAATTAAACAATTTATAAATCAGTTTTCCGTTAATTTCCAGATCGCCAATCATCTGTAATTCGTCAATTACCAAAACAGGCGTTTTGTGTTTTGCAATGTTTTTAAAATATTCTACAAGATAGTTAAACACATCTTCATTACTTTTTTCTTTGAAAAATGTTTCAAGCAAACTCTTATCCACAGGAATTCCATGGGATTTATATAATGTCTTTTCTCCTGTGGAAGTGATATGTTTTAAGACCTTTGTAAAAATATTTTTGATTTTTTTTAAGAATCCTCCTTCTTCAATTGCGAATAAAACCCTGATAAAATCCTCATATCTTATAATTGATTTTCTCCTTAAATTCACATAAAAAACAACATAATCATCAGGTAAATTTTCAATCAGATTTGTAATCAAAGATGTCTTTCCGCTGTTTATGGGCCCGTAAATGAAATTTATCTCTTGTGGTTCCTGCCTTAAAATGTGCAAAATTTCCTCCTTTTCCTTTTCCCTGTCAAAAAATTCAGTCCTTTGAATGCCTTTCATGTTCTATAAATTTAATTCTATAATTTGTTATTTTGCATAAAGATTTATCAATTCGGTTTATATCTCAAAATGTGCAAAATTTTAATATTTTACTTTCCCTGTCAAAAAATTCAATGTCGTATTCAAAATTTTTGGTTGTATTCATTTTATCTTTATTTCTTTCTGTTAAAATTATCATCCGATAACAATCTTATCAATCAAAGCAAACACATCAAATAAATTATTTTATTTCCTTTAAAATTTCTCTTATCGCGGTCAGGATGATTTTTGATTGTGGTTTTATTATTCCGCTCTTTGAATTCACAAACAATATGTTTCTATTAACCAGATATATTTTCTCAGGTCTGCTTATTTCCACATCCTCTGTTTCTTCTTTATCTTTAAACTTCTTTAACACATCTATTATTTTGTGCCTTTCAACAGGTATTTTCTCCTTTCCTATTTCTATTTTTGGTTTTACATATAATAATTCATCCAGCATGTCTATCAAAAAACGCTTTTTCTCATCAGTCGTTTCCTTCATGAAAATTGTAATATCTTTATTTTGTGCCAGTAATTTTATTAAGTCCCCCGGCTTCCCGCCAAAATACTGAATAGCAATATCTGTATCTCCGAAGTTATATTTTTCCAAAAATTTTCTCGCGGTTTCTTTATCAAAATCATCAACTAACAAATAGTTTGTCCTTCCTTCGAGCATTGCTTCGGCATAAACCCTTTCAATAAATAACGAATCAGATGATAAAGCAAAAACATGACAGATATGCAATTCTTTTGTTAAGCCAATGAAGAAGTTAAACAATTTATAAATCAGTTTTCCATTAATCTCAAGATCGCCAATCATCTGTAATTCATCAATTACCAAAACAGGCGTTTTGTGTTTTGCAATGTTTTTAAAATATTCTACAAGATAGTTAAACACATCTTCATTACTTTTTTCTTTGAAAAATGTTTCAAGCAAACTCTTATCCACAGGAATTCCATGGGATTTATATAATGTCTTTTCTCCTGTGGAAGTGATATGTTTTAAGACCTTTGTAAAAATATTTTTGATTTTTTTTAAGAATCCTCCTTCTTCAATTGCGAATAAAACCCTGATAAAATCCTCATATCTTATAATTGATTTTCTCCTTAAATTCACATAAAAAACAACATAATTTTCAGGCAGATTTTCAATTAAATTTGTTATTAAAGATGTCTTTCCGCTGTTTATTGGCCCGTAAATAAAGTTTATCAAGTGCGGTTCTGACTCTAAAATTTGCATGATTTCCCCTCTTTCCTTTTCCCTGTCAAAAAATTCAATTTTCCTTATATTTGTCATTTTTAATGAATAAAGAGTAAACAGAATTAGTATAAATTTATAAAATCAAATGTTGCTCATTTTGACTTTTATTATTAATTTTGTTTGATAATAAATATATTTTGGATGTATTTTAAATTAAATATAAAACAATATAAAATATTATGTGCCATTTATAAAAATAGAGATGTTAATTTTTGACAGGAACTGCAAAACCCAGGATTTCTTTGTTCGGAAAAATTTTCGTTTAAATATTTATCAGAACCGGACGTTTAGCCATTTTTCAAAACGAAGTTTTGTAAAATCTCCGAGCGTCAGCAAGGTGATATTTTAATAATTTGCTTCAACTGCCTGTGCGTTTGCTTTTAACAAGTATTCCGAAAGCATTGGAACCGCAACTTCCGTAAACACCAATTCTTCATCTTTTGGTATTGGCTGATCATGTGCCTTCAATGTTTCAATGAAACCTTCAATTGCTTCCCTGGCGTTTTCAACTGCCTCTTCAAATGTCTCGCCCTGAGTAAAACATCCCTTAAGTGCGGGAACATACACCGAATATCCGCCTTCTTCGTCCTTTTCTAATATGATTTTATATCTCATTTTTGTTTTTGATTTTATTTCTTTCTGTTAAAATTATTCTCCGATAACAATTTGAGCAATTAAAGCAAAGACATCAAGTAAATTTATATCTCCGCTTCCAGTAAATTTATAATATCCAGTTATATTTGGCTGAATTGTTTATAAATTATTCTGACTTAACAATATTTTTATTCCTGAATTCTTTCTTATAAATTTTACTCCTCCGTGAGCTTACTTTGCTTATTTTGAGCCGTATCCTGATTTGTTGTCTGATTTTCCTGATTCGTATCCTGATTTCCCTGATTCTCCTCATTTGTCTGTTCTTTATCTTTGTCCTGTTTGTCTGTATTCGTATTTACAACATCCGTATTTATCATGCCTGCTGCAATGACATCAACCGAAGTTATCTTTTCCTTTTCTTCAATCCCCATAAGTTTCACTCCTTTTGTATTTCTCTTAATTTCCCTAACATCGCCTGCCCGCATCCTTATGACCTTGCCGGATGATGAAGAAAGTAAAATTTCCTCTTCCGCAGTAATTTTTTTTGCATCAATTACATTCCCGTTTCTTTCGTCTGTTTTAATATCCTTAGTTCCGATTCCCCCTCTTCTTTGTTTTCTGTAATTTAAAAGCAGGGTTCTTTTTCCATACCCGTGTTCCGTAACAGTCAGCAGCGACTTTGATGAAATTTCCTCTTCTTTTGCGGTAATCATACCTACAACAACATCATCGGCTTTCAGCCTTATTCCTTTTACACCTATTGAATTTCTTCCGACTTCTCTGACATCTTCCTCGGTGAAATTTATGGACATGCCCTTCTTTGTTACCAAAAAAACATGATTGTATTGCTCTATGAGCTCGGCACTTATTAATACATCGCCTTCCCTGATTCTTATTGCGATAATTCCGCTCTTTTTTATCTTTGAATAAGCAGAAATTTTTGTTTTTTTAACTATTCCTTTCGCAGTACACATCAGTAAAAATTTATTTTCACTAAATAAAGATACCGGAAGTATATTTATAATTTTCTCATCTTCGGCTATATTGATTAAATTTATTGCCGCTTTTCCTTTACTCTGCCTGCCTGCTTCGGGAATCATATATGCCTTTATTGAATAGACCTTTCCTTTATTTGTGAATAACAACACATAATCATGTGACTGGGCATTAACTAAATTTTTCAAAAAGTCGGTCTCTATTGTTTTTACTCCTGATGAGCCCTTCCCGCCCCGGTTTTGTCGTTTGTATGAGTCCTCTGTTGCTCTTTTGATATAGCCGCCGTTTGTAAGTGTCAGGACAATATTTGTATTCGGAATTAAATCCTCATCTTCAAAGTCAGAAATTTCGTCAAAGAGGGCAGTTCTTCTTTTGTCACCGTATTTTCTCTTTATTTCTATTAACTCATTTTTAATAATTTCATAAATTTTTCCCACATCCGCCAAAATTTCTTCGTGGTGTGAAATTTCTTCAATAAGTTTATTATGCTCATCTTCAACCTTTCCGTGTTCTAATTTTGTTAACTGCTGTAACCTCATCTGCAGGACCGCCTTCGCCTGAATTTCGTCTAAATTAAATTTCTCCGTTAAAAATTTGAGCGCTTCCTCAACACTTTCAGCCGACTTTATGCCCCTTATAATTTCATCAGTATTTGACAGAACAACCATGAAACCCTCAAGTATATGGGCTCTTTCCGCCGCCTTTTTTAATTCGTATTCTTCTCTTTTTCGGACAATATCCTCTCTGTGTTTTAAAAATTCGCCGATAAGTTCCTTTAAATTTAATACCTTCGGAACACCATTTACCAGAACTAAATTTATAATTCCGAATGTTGTTGTAAGTTGTGTGTGCTTGAACAACTGGTTCAGCAAAATTTCTTCGTTTGCATTATGCTTCATGTCTATTACTATTCGTATCCCGTCCCTGTTTGATTCGTCTCTTATGTCTGCAATTCCGTCAATTTTTTTATCGCGGGATAAATTTGCAATATTTTCAACCAGCACTGATTTATTAACCTGGTAGGGAATTTCTTCAACAACGATTCTGTTCCTGCCTTTCTTTTCTTCGGTTGTTGTCTTTGCCCTGATTTTTACTATTCCGCGCCCTGTTGTGTAGGCGGCAAAAATTCCTCTTTTACCGTAAATTTCCCCGCCTGTCGGAAAATCAGGACCATGGATTACAGTTGTTAATTCTTCAATAGTAACTCCGGGATTGTCTATCTGCATAATTGTTCCGTCAATAATTTCGATGATATTGTGAGGTGGCATGTTTGTTGCCATTCCGACTGCAATCCCGCTTGAGCCGTTAATAAGTAAATTCGGAAATTTCGCCGGAACTACACATGGCTCTTTTAAAGTGCCGTCAAAATTTTCCCTGAAGTCAACCGTCTCTTTTTCTATGTCTTTTAGCATTTCGTCTGAAATTTTTGAGATACGTGCTTCTGTGTATCGCATCGCGGCCGGGCTATCCCCGTCGATCGAACCGAAATTTCCCTGCCCGTCTACAAGAGGATAACGATAAGAAAAATCCTGTGCCATCCGGACAAGTGCATCATAAATGGATGCATCTCCGTGAGGGTGATATTTACCCATTACATCTCCGACTATTCTGGCACACTTTTTGTATGCCTTGTTTGAGTCCAGTCCGAGTTCAAGCATTCCGTAAAGGATTCTTCTGTGAACCGGTTTTAGGCCGTCTCTTACATCAGGCAATGCTCTTCCTACAATGACACTCATCGCATAATCAAGATACGAACGTTTAACTTCGCTTTCAACATCTCTTTCTATAATAATTTCTTTTGTAACTGCTTTTGTCTCTTTTTCCTTTGTCTCTTTTGTTTCCTCTTTCTTTGTGTCTTTATCCATTTGAAATTATGAAAATTTATGAAATTTAAAAATTTAGATATAGTTGGTTTGATAAATTTTGAATATAAATTAGGTTTTCAACACTTTATTAGCAATCTTTAGGATAAGAAAATTTATTATTTCCCTCATCTCCCAAATACAAAATTTGACTGCAAAAACAATATATTTCTTTCAAAATTTTCCTTTTAATTTCCTTTAAATTTTCTCCTGTTTAAATTTAATATTCTTCAATATTCAATATTCATTAGTGAAAATATGCACGACACATGTTGCTCCGCTGCCTCCGACATTATGCGTTAATCCATATTTGGGATTTTTGACCTGTCTTCCTCCTGCTTCTCCTCTTAATTGCAGAGTTGCTTCAATCGCCTGTGCTATTCCTGTTGCTCCTATCGGATGTCCTTTTGCCTTTAATCCGCCGCTTGTATTTACCGGAATTCTTCCGTTTACTGCTGTTTCTCCGTTTTCGGTAATTTTTCCGCCTTCTCCGAAATTGCAGAAGCCCAATCCCTCAATAGCCATTATTTCTGCAATTGTAAAACAATCATGAACCTCGGCAAAACCAATATCACCCGGTTTTATTCCCGCCTGTTGGTATGCTTCTTTACCAGCCAGGACTGCTGCCTTTGTTTTGCATAATGAGTCCCTGTCATGCAATGCAAGTGTATCCGATGCCTGTCCGCTCGATGCAATCCATATAATTTCCTTTCCGGTTTCCTTTGCTATCTTTTTTGCTTTTTCTTCACTTGCTAAAATTACAGATGCTGCACCGTCTGTTATCGGAGAACAGTCAAGAAGTGTTAAAGGGTCTGCAACAGGTGCACTTTTCAGAACTTTATCCACGGTTATTTCATACTGAAATTGTGCGGATGGATTCATTGCACCATTGTGATGATTTTTAACCGCAACCATTGCCAATTGTTCTCTTGTAGTTCCAAATTCGTACATGTGTCTTCTTGCCATTAAAGCATAAAGCCCGGGAAATGTTGCTCCGTAAAAGCCCTCCCACTCTTCGTCACCTGCTCCCATTAAAGCAACCGTAGCAAGGTTTGTAGGTACATCTGTCATTTTTTCAACACCTCCAGCAACAACAACATTTAATCTTCCTGACCTTACCGCCAGATATGCCTGTCTCAAAGCCAACCCTCCGCTTGCACACGCTGCTTCAACCCTCGTTGAAGGTATTCCTCCAAGTCCGACATGGTCAGCAATTAACGCAGATATGTGTTCCTGTCCGACAAACAATCCCGGAGCCATACAGCCCCCGTATATTGCCTGTATTTCCTCTCCTGTCAGATTAGCATCATGAACTGCTTTTAGACCCGCTTCAACAATTAATTCCCGTAAGCCCTTATTCCAGTGTTCTCCGAATTTTGTCATACCTATACCTACTATTCCTACCTTATTACCCATCCTAATGATTTTAAAATTTAAAAAATAAATTTAGAAAGAATTATAATTATAAACACAAATTTAAAATTTAATAAAATCAATAAAACCAGATTTAAAAATGAGAGGAAAACAAAAAAGGGCAAGCGCCGGAGATATTATGGGTGCAGGTGTTGTAACTGCTGAAAACAGTAGTAAATTATTAGATGTTGCGAGAACTATGGCGGATAAAAAGATAGGAAGTATTGTTGTGGTAAATTTATCCCGGGAACCAATTGGCTTAATCACGGAAACAGATATTTTAAGAACAATATCCAAATACGAGCAAAAATTTTTTGATTTAACTGCACAGGATATTATGTCAAAACCGCTGATTACTATACCCGCTACGGCAGATGTTGAAAGGGTTGAAAAGGAAATGAAGAGACACAAGATTAAGCACATGCCGGTTATTTCGTCGGGAAAATTAGTCGGAATTGTAACAACAAAGAACCTGGTAGATTATCTGGGAAAATGGGAGATTAAGGATTAAAATTTACGAATAAAATTTTACCGTTTTGTCCAATCCACAAACTTTTATGGATATGGATGTACACAGAGTCAGGTACGAATTACTATTTAAGAAGAAATTTAATACATCTGTCTATCGGGTTTTTTTAAATCAGAATCCCGCAGAATTTATTTTAATTATAAAATGGCTATCTTAACAGAATATGAAAGAGAAATTTTAAAAAAGTTTTCGGATGGTAAAAAAATTGAAAGTAAAGAAGAAATGGATGTTCTTGATGATTGGGCGAGTGTGGGTTTTGTAAGTTTTGAATTTTTAAGTGGAACTGCACGACTAACAGAGGGTGGAAAAAAGCATCTATACAGATAAAAACCACATCCTTAATTTACGATAAAATTTATTTAAAACATCACCTCACTTAAGAAATAGTCGTGCATTTATCATCCAAAAATTTTAATGAATAATAAGAAGTCAAAAAGATATAAACAAAAATGCAAAAAGATATCCGGTTTTTAAGCAAATATCCGTTTTTGAAGGAAGGCAAGGAATATATTGAAAGAAAAAATTTAAATTTAGAAGCAATTGCAGAAAGTCCTGTTTACGGAAGTGCAATTAAAATAGCGGCAGAAAGAATCCTGAACGGAATAATCAGAGGAAAAACAGAGTATTCTCCGAGGTCAAATCTCGGTGATGCCGGCTACGAAATTTATCTGATTTCATTTCCTTTGGCAAAAATTTTTTTAAATTTAGCGGAGGTTAGTGAAAATTTAAGACAAAAGTATGCAAAAAGTGAAGGCGCACTATTTGAAGAATTTATAAGAAAAGAGGGTGAGGATGTAAGGAATGAAATTTTGATGGAAATTTTAAAATTTTCCAGAAAAAAAAATTTGGAAAAAAAATTGAACAACGCCAATGAGATTTACTTTGTTGATTACTTATCTTATACAAAAAATTTTGATGAGAAATTCCGTGAGAAATTCCGCCTGATTAACAGAAGGATTGATAATGGCTTTGTTGAGGTGGATGAAGACGAATTAATAATTATGGCGAGAGCTCTTGTAGAGAAAAGATATGCGGAGATATTAAATTTAAGCAACATAAATTTACCGGATGTAATTGCTGAAAAGGCAAAGTTATTGAAGAGTGAGTTCAAAAAAATAGAAATGGAAATTTTTCCCAAAATTTTTATGAAATCAAAGGCAAACCCTGAAATGCCTCCGAGCATTGCACGTATTGTTCAAAAAATCGAAAACAAAGAAAAAGTCAATCATAATGAGAGATTTGTGCTTGCATCATTTTTGGTTAACAAAGAAACACCTGTTGAAGAAATAAAAAAAATTTTCGCTCATTCGTCAAATTACGATGAGAAGAAAACATCTTATTATTTAGATTATCTGGCAAAGAGAAAATACACCTGTCCGTCTTACTCCACAATGAAGAGTTTGGGGATATGGTTCAGCGAGGATGAGGAAAAATTTAAAAATCCGCTTGCTTACAGGAAAAGAGAAAAATAAGTTCGAAATTTAATTTATAAATAAACATAAATAAGTATGGAAGCAAAAAATTTAAAAAATTTAACGGAGCAAATAAGCAATGTGATTGAGGATTTAAAGAAAAATTCTTATGTTGATGCAATTTATCTTTTTGGCTCTCATGCAACCGGAAATGCAAGGCCATTTTCGGATATAGACATAAGTGTTATCACCAATAAAGACATTCCAAGGGCTGAAAAAGAAGATATACTAAGCAATTCATCCGGGAAGATTGATATTTCTCTGTTCTATGACCTTCCGCTGAACATAAGATTCAGAGTAATAAAAGACGGGAAGTTGTTATACCAGAGAGATGAATTGCTGACACACAGAACAAAAGTAAAGACGGTAGATGAATATCTTGATTTTAAACATATAATAGATCGTCACACGAAAAATTTATATATTAATGCGAAAACTAATAAAAACTCACAGAACTAAAATATGAAAATTTCTAATATTGATACTGAAAGGGAAAAAAGGTGCGGCATTCCGGAAATCGTATTCGGAGAAAAAAACATTAATGATTTAATGAAAATAATAATTGAAATTTTAGATAATGACCGGAAAGTGATAATAACCCGACTTGATAAGGAAAAAAAGGAAAAAATTTTAAATGAACTGAACAGGAAGAATATAAATTTTAAATTTAAATACAATGAAAGAGGAAGAGTATTTACAATATATAAGGGAAAATCCGATAGTGCAAAAAAAAATGAAATTGCTGGAAAAATCGGGATAATAACAGCAGGAACATCTGACATTAATGTGGCCGAAGAAGCAAAAGAGACGGCTTTACAGTTGGGCTGTGAGGTTGTAGAAGAGTATGATGTCGGAATTGCCGGATTACACAGGGCGATAAACGCAGTTGAAAAGATGAAAAAAAGAAATGTCAGGTGTATCATTGTTATCGCCGGAATGGAAGGTGCTTTGCCTTCGGTAATTTCCGGATTAACTGATGTTCCCGTAATTGCAGTGCCTACTTCTGTCGGTTATGGAACGGGGGAAAAAGGACTTGCGGCAATTATGACAATGTTAAATTCATGCACATCTATTGCGGTTATGAATATTGACAATGGATTTGGGGCGGCAGTGATGGCGTATAAAATTTTAAGGATAAATAAAAAATAGAGAAATTTAAAATTTTTTTACAGTGAAAGCGGGAAACTATGGATATAGTTTTATTTTAAAACAAAATTCGCTCTTATAAAGCCAGTTAATGATTGGTTATTTTTATATTCCTTATGAAACGCAATTTTCATTAATTTTCCAAATACAACCAATGTAAAAATGATCTAAAAAAAGCTATACTATCCCCTTCAGTAAGAATATAAATATTTTGCTTCATTGTTAGATATCTAATAATTCGGTTTAATATTTAATAATTCTAAACAAAATTAATAATTAAACAATTTAATTATTATGCAATATTATTTGTATATGAGCGAAATTTATTAGTTAAAAATGGCAAGAGCAAAACAAAGGATAGTATATCCTTGGGGAACAATATTAATATATGATAGACATATAGGTATAAATATAAAAGGAACAAAAAAGCATGTCAAGATAAGTTTTGAATGTCTTAAAAAGAAAGAATCTCTAAAAGAAGAACTTATTAGAAAATTTAGAGGAGGACTTGCAGAGGGATTAGGATCTGTAATTGCAAATGCAATATTTAAGATAATACCTACATTTTTAGTAGGAATTTAACTTGTCCAACATAAAAATTTTATTACCCCCATAAAATTTTATCAAATTTTTTAAATTTAAATTCATAAACATAATAATTCATATTAAACAAAATGAAGGAATATCTTATAGGGATCGCAGTCGCACTTATAATGATTGGGGCGGTTATGTTTGTATATAATGTAATTGCTTCTCTACTTGGACTGATTTTATGCGTTATGGGTATTGTTGTTTTTGTGGTGTGGGTGTATAAAAATATATGACGACAGCGATAAAACAAGAGAAGTAATAACAATAGAAGACGCTTATATGCGTTTCATTAGGGGAATTTATATGGAAAACAGAAACTTTCAAATATAATTCATTGTAAAAAACTAAAATTTAGTATAAAACGAAAAAGTTCCGTCATAAAGTTAATATGTAAAAAAATTAACTATTAAAAAATGGTTTTTAATTTCTTTAAAAGGAAAAAATCAAAAAAGCAAGAATTGCTCAATAAAATAAGTCAGACAAAAGCAGTTCAAAAAAATGATTTTATTGCATGGTTAGGCGAAATGAGATTGCACTATGATAAATCCTTATCTTGGGATGATTTAAAAAACGATTTAGAAAACAAAACTAAAGTAACACCTAAAAAACTTGAAGAATTCTTAATTCAAAAATTGCATCAAAAAGAAAAAATAAAGGCAGAAAATAAAAAGATATTGGAAGAATCCGTAACTCAAAAATTGCATCAAAAAGAAAAAATAAAGGCAGAAAATAAAAAGATATTAGAGGAGAAGTTGCAGTCAAAAGAAACAAAAGGACACACTTTTGAAAAAGAAGTTGTTGCTCCGTGGGCAAAAAAATATTTTAAAGGATATGTAGAAACAAATATATTTAAAAATGGATTAAGTGTGAAAAGACCTTATGAAGTTGATGTCCATGTGACAAGTAGGAAAAAGGGAATTAGAGGAATATTATTAAAAGACACAAACGATATATGGATAGAATGCAAAAATAGAGAAAGCAGTATTAAAAGAACAGATATTATGAAATTAGTTAGTGCTGCTGAAGATGTTGAAGCTGCTTTCGAGGAAGGTCGCGAAGATTTTTACCTTGAGAAATTAGTATTTGTTTCTGTATCTAAATATGACTCTGATGCTTTATCTTACGCCGAAGAAAAGAATGTTGCATGTTTTCAGTACAAAAATGAAAAAGTACCCTTTAAATTGTTGAATAAAGTTGACTGGATATAAGTTAATAATCAGTTTATTTATTGGTACATTTAATTTATTGTATTAACATTAAAATAATACGAAAAATTATTACAAAGCCATAATTCTATTATTAATTATTCGCTCATAGTTATAATGGAGAAAATTTTAAAATTTTGATTCAATGATTGAAAGAAGCAAATATGCCACTCTAAAGTTGTTTAAAGAACAAAAATTAAGATATACTCAAAGTTCGGAGTAATAACAAAAATGTCTCAACACTATTTAAAAAAAATATTGGAAATAAGTGATCCTCATTTAAAAAAGATTTTTTCTAGGGGCAGATATAACGAATTTTTAAAAGCAGTTGAATATATTTACCAATTAGAAAAAAGAGAAGATATTGTAAAAAATTTTTCCGATAAATATGTGGAATTTGTTAAAGATGATTATCAGAGACAATATCAGGGAACTAATGAATCATTAAACAGCTTTTTAGAAAAAAAAGACGATGATATTAAAATTATCTGGGGAAACTGCTTTGATGTAATGAAAGGAATGAATTCGGAATCAATTCACTGTATGGTTACTTCACCTCCTTATTATAATGCCCGCAAATATTCAACATGGAAAAATTTAGACCTTTACCTTTATGATATGCGAAATATAATTAAAGAAGCATACAGGGTCTTGGATAACCACAGAGTTTTTGTTTTTAATGTCGGGGATATTTTTGATAATGATAATTTAACTACAAAATCGGTCTGGGGTAAAAGAAGGTTGCCTCTTGCTTCATATTTTATAAAAATATTTGAAGAAGAGGGCTTTACTTTTGTAGATGATTTTATATGGGATAAAGGCGAAGTTCAAAGCGAGAGAAATAAACATAAAAATAAACCTTATCCTTTTTACCAGTATCCTATAAACTGTTATGAACATATTTTGATTTTTCATAAACACAGGTTAGATGAAACCCGGTATCCCTGTCCCGTTTGTGGCACATTAAAAGTTAATGGGAACACACAATCAGAAATAGGACTGCGAAGCTGGGAATGTAAAAATTTAGAGTGTTTTGAGAGAAGCAAAAGTAACAGGGGTAAAAGATTTTCATTAAAAACATTAACAACACAATCCCGACAAGGTAAAATGTATGAAATTTCAGAAGAATTCATTAAAAAATGGCGCAGGGATATAGTTAAATTTTCACCGGTTATAAAAATTAATTCCAAGGGTGAAAATTTGCTTGGGCATACCGCTCCTTTTCCCGAAAATATTCCCGAGCTTGCCATTCAAATGTTTAGTTATGAAGGCGAAAAGATATTAGATCCTTTCGGAGGTAGTTTTACATCGGTAATTGTGGCTAAAAAATTAAACAGAACAGGAATCGGGATTGAACTTAACAAAGAAATGTTTCGTGAAGCGGGTCTGAAAAACATAAAAAACAATTTTCCTGCAAATTTACTCAATCAAAAAAATATTAATATATCTGAATATGACTATGAAGAATAATAAAAATAAAAAAACCGCTGATTTGAGTGCCAAACACTTTTCCAGATATGGTGAATTTTTGGTCTCTTTTGAATTATCAAAATATGGCTGGAATGTTTACGATCCGGTTTATGATGAATATATTGATTTGATAATTCATAAACATGTTTGTAAGAAGTGCGGTAAAAACTGGAATTTAACTCCTGCTTTGGTTTGTAAGAAGTGCGGTAAAGATTTTTCAAAAACCCAGAAGAATAAAATAATTGCCAAAAAGGTTTGTCTGACTTGTAAAAACGAAATGGTTGGCAATAAAACAAAATGTACGAAATGTCAGTCGGAAAATTTAATAAATCGCCCTTCTTGCGATGTGTGTGGCGGTGAAATTGAAATGATTGAGCATTCTTGTAGTTGTGGCAGTAAAGAATACATCACAAAATTTCGTACCATTCAGGTAAAAAGTTCAAGAATTGAAAAAGAAGGTGGAAAATCCAAAAACACTTACGCCGTAGATATGAAGCCCCGGGACTTAATCAAAGATAAACATCATTTTTATATTTGGTGTTTAATAGATGATGACGACAAACCGCATTTTTTGGTCTTATCAGTAATGGATTTTAGGAAAACAATGGGGGACTCGCTTAAAGGAATATCGTTTTTCAAAGATCAGGACAGACAACATTTCAGTAGCAAAGATTTCGGTAAATGGAAAATATATCTTAATCTATTTGATAAATTGGAATGAATTACTAAATTTTCCGTATGAACCCCACAAAACCTGCAAAATTATTGTTTAAATTTCTTCAACGCATCTTCAATCGCATCAAATCCCTTCTTTAAATTTTCCATTGATGTCGCATAACTAAGTCGTATATACCCTTCGCAGCTATCCCCGAACGCGATTCCGGGTACAACAGCAACCTTTGCCTTCTCCAGCAAAAATCCGGAAAATTTAATTGAGTCCTTTTCATACATTGAATGCTCCGGAAATATGTAAAATGCACCGTCGGGAACATTACAGGAAAAAATTTCTTTCGCTCTTCGGACAACATAGTCCCTTCTTTCCTCAAATTTCTTCCTCATTTCCTCAACACAATCCTGACTACTTTGCAGTGCAACAACACCTGCATACTGGATAAAATAAGGAAGGCATGAAACGGTTTGCATTTCAACCTTTTTCATTTCATTTATGATATTCTTTGGCGCTCCGACATATCCCAGTCGCCAGCCCGTCATCGCATAACTCTTTGAAAATCCGTTAACCGTAATTGTCATTTCCTTCATTTCAGGAAGTGCTCCAATACTTACGGGCTTAAAATTTCCATAAGTTATTTTTTCATAAATTTCATCGCTTATGATATAAAGCTCATGTTTTATTGCAATATCAGCAATCTTATTCATGGTTCTTTCGTTAATTATAGCACCTGTCGGATTACTCGGAGAATTTATGATTATTGCTTTTGTTTTGTCGCTTAAATTTTTCTCAATTTCATCAGTGTTTATTTCAAAATTTTTATCAGTTCTTACAAATTTAGGAATTCCGCCGCACAAAATAACAATTTCAGGATATGAAACCCAGTATGGCTCTATGATTATTACCTCATCGCCGGGATTCATAATTGACAGCAGTGCTTCGTATATTGTAATCTTTGCCCCCGCAGAAACAAAAATTTCATCACTACTATAATCAATGTTGTTGTCTGTTTTAAATTTTTTGGCAATTTCATCTTTTAATTCGGAAATTCCTCCGGTCGGCGTGTATTTTGTCTTTCCCTCTAAAATTTTGCTGATTGCCGCATCTTTTATGTGTTTGGGCGTATCAAAGTCCGGCTCGCCTACTGCATAGGATATTACATTTATTCCGTTCTTCTTTAATTCGTTTGCTTTTGTATTTATTGACAATGTTGCAGATGGTTTTATCTTTTCCGTTAAAATGCTCATTTTAAAA
>JAGWDQ010000080.1:47556-50341 GCA_018260615.1 Candidatus Altarchaeum sp. | reverse complement strand
GTATTTTCTATAGTTTTATTTTCCTTTTCTTCACTATTTAAGCAACCGGAAATAAATAAAATAAGGATGAATACTAATATGAATATTGCTCCCATTATTAATTTTAAATATTTTGGCTTCATTTTTTAACGATTGATTCGTTTATTATTTCATAAATTACTGTGTTTTTGGCACTAAAACCACTCATTTTTCCCGTTGAATTCATTCCAAGTATAATCTTATCCTTCTTGTCTACCCATATTATAGTATCTCCCTCAAACAAATCATCAGGACCTTCTTCTTTTAATTTACTTTCTATCTTATATGCCTCTTTTCCTTTGAAAAGCTCTACCCCCAAAAAATTTATGCTTATGGTAATTATGTGATATTTTAAAATACCCTCATCCATTTGCATTTCTTCTTCAAACTCATCTTTTGGGAGGTTTGTTTTGTAAGAACAAAATTCTTCCTTCGGATATTGTGTGTCTACTATTATACCTTTTGTTGTGTTCTTTGTGTAGGAAACATTATATTTTCTTACACCATAATAATATGTAGGTGGTTTATCGCCATGTATTCTAACCCCACAAGGTAGGGTTTGCGATTCTTTTCCTTCAAAAGGAGAATCGCTATATTTAATCTCCAATAGATCTGTTCTTTCGGTTATTGTAATATTTTCGGGTTCGGGCTCAAATTTAACAAATCCTATTAAATAAAGCGGATGAAATAAACTGATTTGTCCTTTAATAAAGTATGCGTATAGAATACTATCTACTGGTTTGTCGGAATAAATCATCTCTACTGGTGTGCCAGAATAAATGATATTATGGGGAAATTCCTCTTCACTTTTATTTTCAGGTATGGACTTTATCTCATCTGTCTTTAGAGTTCCATTTTTTACCTTTCCATACGGAATTTTAACTAATTTAATATCTCCTGTTTGAAGATTAACATATTCAATAGTGTCATAAAGAAAATCTATTGAAAATAATCCATTAGGAAGATCATCCAATTTGCTCTCTGCAACAACATATTTTGTTCCGTTAATCCATTCTTCTTTTACATAGGTTGTAATATTGTATTCCAATGTTTTTCCATGGTTGTCCTCTTTTAATATATACTTGTAAATGGTTTCGTAAGTTTCATTTTTACTTATATTATTTACCGATAAATTTTGTTGTTGAGGTGCTATTTGTGTTAGGTTTAGGGAAGAATTTTGAATATCAAAAGAATTATTTTTTATATTAGATAATTCAGGCGATGTATAATTTTTCTGTTGCGTATAATTTTCTTTCGGAATCTGTTCTTTATATGGTTGTTCAATAGCAAAAAGATAAATTGCAATGATCCCTATACTTATAACAAGCAGAGTTGCTAAAAATGTTTTTTTGTTCATTTTAAAATTTTTGCATCTTTTAATTCAAATTTCTCCCAGGGAATATATCCTCCATGAGCAAATACATAATGCTCATATTTTACAGCAATTCTTCTATATTTGTCCACATATATTATATCTTTTGCTTGTATGTGTTTTTGTGTATCGATAGGCGACACTAATGTGTAGATTCTTTGAACCTTAAAGCAAACAAAATTATTTATTTTTCCTTCACCAATTATAGTTGTTTCTATAATCTCTTCTACTTCGTTGTTGCCCATCTTGATATAGTTTTTCTCTACAAAACCAACACTTTCATTCAAGTATAACATCCATGGCTTATAAATTTGGGTTTCATAACACAACCCAAAATTTTTTCCAAGAGGAACATTATGAGCAGAAAGATTATTTTTGTTTATACCAATTACACATCCACCATAAATAAACGGATCATCTTTTTCATTCGGGTATAATGCTTTTCCAACATCTACTTTTATTATTTTCCCATTCACATTATGGTAGCACACAGGATATATCTCTCTTCTTTCTGACTGCAACACATAATAATTGCTTCCATTTATTTGTTCAATTTTTTCTATATGTAAAAATATATCAACTCTAATTGGTTCGCACCATACATCGTTCGAGGAGTTTGATAGAAGAGTTCTTGCATTCATGATAGGATTATCATAAATGATGTATGTGTAGGTTTCTCCAACATTTATATGCAGATTTCCTGTTGGTTTTAATGATTCTATATTTACAACACTAGTTATTTTAATTTCTTTTTCTTGGGTTATATTCTCTTCATTTGTATTGTTTAATATAGTTTTATCGTTCTTATTTAAACATCCCGAAAATGATAGCAGTGATGCTATTATAATTGCTATACTCACATACGACAATAACGAATAATTGATAAAGTGATTTGTATTTTTTGACATTTTTGATAATTTAAATTTTGATTGTTAAAAAAATAAAAAAATAAAAATGAGTTTGTTCTGTTATATCTCCTTTTTTCCTATTCTTGTTTCTATAGTTTAATATCGGCACGTTGATGCATAAGCCCAATCACTAGTTGCTCTTGCGTATGCTTGTATTGTGTAAGGCCACCCATAATAATAAGTGTATTCTTCTTTGTCGTAACCACTGGAAGTGCCTTGTGCCTCTGCTTTTGCATCTACATGACCCCCCGGCAAAATATGACTTTCACATATTGACGTCAGATCGGATCCATATCTCTTATCCCCACTACAATATCCATCTTTATTTTGTGTATCTCCAGTAATATCTGTAATTGTCCAAGCAGCACTTACCGAACTCGCCGTCATCCCAAATATTGCTATTCCAACCAGCATTACCAACATTCCTTTTTTTAAATCCATTTTGCTACAATCTTTACCTTTTAGGTTTAAACCGTAACTATACAAA
>JAGWDQ010000080.1:0-47336 GCA_018260615.1 Candidatus Altarchaeum sp. | reverse complement strand
AAAATGACAAAGATCTTTTTGAAATCATTTTTGATAAGTTAAATTTTGATTTTTTAATTGTCTTCTTTTTCCAATACAATTTCTTTGGTTGTGATAAATTCATCCGGCACATCATTGCTTATCCATCTGTTCTTTGCAGTTGCCTTTAATATAATTCCTTCTTCTTTATCAATCAGAAATGTATCAACAAAATGCCAAATACTTATTTCACTAACATTTTCAAATTTTTCGTATATAATTTTATATGTTATTTTTCCATTGAAATTTTCAGTTCCTGCAAAATACATCTTATCAAAAGAAGGATGTAAATTAAATCCATCACAATACCTCGAGTGTTGGTTTTTTTGTTCTTTTTCCTGTTCTTCGGTAAGTCCAATTTCACATTCATACTTTTCAGTCCATGATTTGCTAATATTTTTTTTATTGTTGGTTTCTTCTCTATAAGTTAGATTGTAAGTGATATTCCAAAATGAATAGCAATTATACATAGTATAATTATTGCAACCTCCCATATTACATACCAGCTCCATCCCAGATTCATTATTGCATTCTGTTTTTATAAGTTTTACATTTTTTATTCCTGTAATGTTACATTTTTCAATATTTTTTAAATCTTGAAAATATAAAATGTCAAATGAAAATATTAAATCTTCTATATTTCCAATTCTTTCTACGCTTATATTATCCGGATATAGAATATCAACTAAAAACATTAAGTCAGGTATATTTTTAATTGTTTCTACACTCATATTATCTACATTGTTGTAATTGAAACTTTTATAGTTTTCTTCCCATTTTCCTTCACCAGTAGGATATGTCAATTTTTTGTAAATGATGTTATTTTCCTTTTTAAACAATGTTAGCCAAGGCACATTGGCTATTTTTACATTTTTCGTTTTTTGATTTATAAAGATTGTTCTATTTACATAGTTTGATGTAATTGTAGATTCGCAGGGGGGACATTTAATATTTGGTGTCCATCCGCCTTCGTATTTCTTAAGCTCAAATTCCTCTTTTTTAGGATTGTCATTTGCTTCTATTACAATATACACATTCCCATCAGAAGATGTATAATTTTCGACATATAATATTGTTGTATAATTTTCGAGCGTTTGTTTATAAATATATCTTTTTATTTTAGAAGTGTTTTCAGAAGAATTTATGTGCAAAGGTGCAGAAGAAGAGATGTTTGAAATGTTTTCCGCTTTATTAATATTTTCTTTGTTTATATTTGTTATATTTGTATTATCTTTATCTTCAGAATTTGCAATGTAATTTATATTATCTTTATCGGGTTCTTTTATGTTCAGTCCTATCAACAAAATAGCAGTTACAATTGCCGCTATTCCTAAAATTATAAATATTTCAGCGTGTTTCATTTTTCATAGTTTACTAACTCTACTTCAACTGTTTGAAGATTTTGGTACCATAATTGATATTTTACAGTTATTCTCTTTTCTACATCTACCCAATATATTCTTTTATACGTAATTTCACATAGATTGTTTTTACATAATTTTGATCTGCATTCCACTTTAAAACATTTTCTTTTATTTATATTTTCAATTTCCTTAACTTCACAGGTTTCCTCTTCTGTAATTTCCTCATTTTCTTTAATAGCTTTGCACATACCTTCATTACAAACTATACTACCTGTACTTTTTTGTTCATAAATATTTGTCCATTTTATTCCTTCTGACAATTTTAACATCCAAGGTGTATATACGTTAAGAGTTGACAACCCACTTACTTCATGTTTTTCTTCTATCCCTTTTATTATGTCCCCTGTTTCGGGATTAACAAAATTTCCTGTTTTAACACCAATATAACTTACTGATGAGTCAATAGGGACAGATATTATTGGTCTTGTTCCTCTTTCATCTTTCACAAATCCATTAATTACCTCCCCTGAACCTTCTGTAGAAATTTTATAACAATCTGTTCTATTTATTTTCTCTTTTTTCTCCAATGTAAATGAAATATTAAAATACCTATAATCATTGAATATTACATTTGGTGAATGCATCCCTGGTTTATTCATATCTGTTGGTTGAGGCCATCTGACAAAATAAGTATATTTTTCACCAACAACAAATTTTGGCTCTGATGTTTGAGTTAGAGAATCTAATGTTGATGACCATGAGGAGGTACCTGTAATATTTTCTTTTTTTGCGAGTTCTTCTGCCTCTTTTGCAAGTGGACTTGGTTCATTATATTCGGATGTTTTATTTTCAACACTATACTGGTTTTCAATTGTTGAATTTTGTGGATTAGATATTAGATAATTATTAAAAACTAAAACAGTTCCAGCTATAAGCAGGATTACTGCAATCATTATTGCAATTCCAAATTTTCCTGTAAATTTTCTATTTGTGGCCATATTTAATAGTTAAATGTTATTTTTATTAAGTTATTTGATGAGTTAAATTATTAAAGGTAAATAAATAAAAAAATAAAAAGGATTAATCTCTTGTTGTATGTTTATCATACATCGTCTGCTTTTAATTAGCTGGTACAGTATACCTCTCTTTGTTGACTTCCCATGTTAGAGCTCCATCCAGCGAAAGCATAACTATATTTGCCATCTGACTTACTACAGTTTTTATTGTAAGGATTAAATAAGCTGTTATATGCTCTAGCACACACGCCGAATCCGTTAACATTCTGCGACGTCTTAGGTTTACATCCGTTTTTACTTGAGTCCGAATATCCCCACCATGTTGTTCCACCTTGCCAATTCCATTGAGATGTAGAATATCCATAATAATTTGTTGTATATGTAAAATCTGTTACTCCTGTATTCTGTGGCCCGCAAGCTACTGATTCGTAAGTGTAATAGTTTGTTGCATATACTTCAGATACAAATGCAAATATCAATGCTATTGCTATCGCTCCAATTAATATATGTCTCATGTTCCTTTTCTGTTTACCTTTTAGGTTTAAACCGTAACTATACAAAATTTGCGTAATCTGTTTCAACAAAATTCTACATAAACTACACAAAACCTGCAAGTTATGGGTTAAATTTTACTAACTGCCCTCTACAGGGACATAAGCTGTCAGCAAGACCGCTTCATTCAGCAAATTCTCGCTCAGGAAAACTCCATCATTGCTATCCTTCTTCATTGTAATTTTTATCTCCGAAGGAATTGAAATAAGGTGATTTTGGGGAAATTAAAGAAATCTCTAAAAGTTCTATTTTTTTCTTTCTGTTTTTCTTTTCATCAGATATATATTTTTCACTTATTTTGCAACCCTGCTTTTTCCATCCGTTTCTTATTAAAGAAAGTGTGTATCTGATTACCGTGTTGTTCTTTTTGGGATACATACTTTTCAGAGTAATAAGTAAAGGATCTTTTGCTTTTATTGATCTTCTCAAATATGTAATTTTTGAATTTTCCCCAACAAAAAATGACAAAGATCTTTTTGAAATCATTTTTGATAAGTTAAATTTTGATTTTTATATTATATCTGCCATTAAAATTTAGATTATAAGTAATTATATTTGGATATTATTAAATTAATAAATTAAACTATAAATAAATAAAATGTTGGTTATACTTGATTAAATTTTACCCAACTTCACACCCCCCTTAAATTGAATTTTTCACGCTCATTTTTTAACACCTCACGAGGATTGCAATGTGTCTAATTTTTCACAGCGGTTTTTTAATTTAAACCATTACCTGATTTTGAAAGATATTTAAAAAATGTCTAAAAACACCTTTAAAATTGTCTTTTTGTTGCCATGTCAATTTTACAATTTCAAAGGTCAAAACCCCATAACTTTCAAAGTCAAGCATTATTATGTTATAAATTAGACACCAACTTTAATAATTAAAAAAGAATATGAATAAACCAAAAAATAATACATGTAGAAAAAAATTTAGACACTTTAAACACCTATATATTATTCAAAAACACGAAGAAAAATTTTCGTTTACTCGGTGAAGTTGGGTTAAATTGTGCAAAGTTACGGATAAACTTTCTGTCATTTAAAAAAGCGAGGTAATCAACAAAAATCAACATAAAAGCGAAACCAAAAAACTTGAAATAGTTTATCTCGCAGCATTAGAAACCAGCACAATGCACGGCATTAGAAGTATATCTTAATAACTTTGATGCGGTCTCCTGTGTTGGCCACGAACCCAATCCGCAGGTAGGACCTGCATATTTAATCCGTTCTCCGTAAATTTCATACGCCTTTTTCAGCCGTTCAGTAATTACTTTCTGTGTTTCAACCTCAAAAATTTGAGCATAATTTTTTGTTTGCCACAGGTCAATGTTGTAAATTTTTTTATAATCCTCAACAATATCAAAAACATTGCTTTTCGCTATTCCCGCACGCATAAATTTATCATATCTTTCCAAGTCATTCTTTTGAAGAGAGTATCTGTCCTTTAAATTTTCAACATCGGCGTCAATAACATTAATATTTGATTTAAGAACCGTATCAACCTTATTTATTGAATGCAGATGTATTTCCGTATCAATACCATTTTTCTTTGCGGCATCAATTGCTATATTCCAGCCATTGATTAAATCCTCATCGCTTGCGATCATATTTGAATTTAATCCGACACTTGGTTCATCAATCGCTATAACCGTTGTCTTTATAAATTTTTGAGCAATAATTGCATTCTTTACAAATTTTCCCACACTTTTTGCAAAATTGGCAAGTATTTCGCCGTCAATATGAAATCCGATTTTGTTAAGATACAAATCAACGGGACCTGTAACGCAAACCCTTAAATTTATACATTCAATTCCGAAATTTTCTAATTTTTCCCTGAATTTATCGCTGCTTAACACAAGCAATTCGGGAATAATTGCATATTCATCTTTTATAACAAACGGCTCATCCGACTGAAATTTCTCAATTAAATTGTAAAAAGAAGCAATCATATCTCTGAATTGCGGATAAGTCGGGACATCCACATTTGCAAGGACCTTTTTAAGCATCGCATCCTGAACGACATTTGAAAATCTGCCGAATAATTCGCTTTCCTTTGAAATTTCTTTGCGTGCAATGCCTTCTGCAATTTTCAAATTTTTTTGAAAATCTCCGAGCGGCAGCGAGGTGATGAGTGAAATTTCGTTTCTGCTTATTCCGTTTGGCAGGGGAAAACTGCCTATGTCATCTGAAAGTACAGACATTTTAGTTAAGGTTAAGAATTTGATACTGACTCACCAAAATTGGAAATTACATATTTGTTTTTCCAGTTAGACGATCCTTTGCCTGGTCAATAGGTTGTAAGGAAATAAAATTTTTAGACCTCCAATATACAACCTGTCAAAATAAAACCAAATTATTTGGTTTTATTGGCGCCTCTGACAAAAAGTTGGATGCCTCCTATACCTTCATAGGGATATGCGCTGTCCTGACTTATTATGCTCGGGGAATGATCCCCATCTGGTAGAAAAATTTGGACATAATCAATATTTGCTTTTTTTAAAATTTTTTCCGCAGTATTGCTTTCTTCCGAATAACTTCGCAACAAAATTGCTTTCCTATTCAATGACAAAATTGCTTTCTCTTCCATTTTAACACTTTTATTTATTTTTAAGATATTTAATAATTTTATCTACTAATGTTCCGGGGGATTGATTATTTTCCTCCCACAAAACAGTTTTATCTTGTTTGTATTGATTGATGTATTGGTTAAAAATAGCAACATATTGTTCAGTTATATTCTCTATAAAAGATATAGCTTTTTGAGATGAATCCTCCTCTAAACCACGCCTCTCGATACCAGAACATCTTATGGATTTATTATCCATTATTTCTTTAAATACATCTGTTAAAATGTTAATATTATTGTCGGCAGCAATTAACTTATTTTCTTCTTCAGGATCCAACGTAATAAGTTTTTCATCCTTGCAGGTAATTGTTCCGTTTCTAATCTCACTTTCTAAAATTTTTTCAAATTGTCTGATTTTTAATTTGTTTTGGTCTTCGGTTGGCATATAAATAAAACATTTCTTATCAATTTCACTGTTAGTAAGCATCCTAAAGTATTGAATTTCTTTCCATACCCCACCGGAGATGTTACCATTGAAACACGGCCGGTAAACAAAAAGAAAACGACTTTGTTCAACAAGCTTATGATCACGAGAACTTACCTGAACCTCTATGAGTTTGTACAACTCCTCAAGTAATAAGCAAAGTTCTTTTGAGTTTTTGTGTTCTTCTTCCCATATTGGGTCAAATTCATTCCTTTTGCGAGGAGGTGTAAAAAGTAAATCTGTAGGATTTAGGTATTTTTCCGAGTCCCATCGCGGCATTAGTTTTGGAATACGTTCTTTTTTTTTATTATTCCTATGTTGGATTCTAAGTTCATCAATAGTGGTTGGAAGAAAGCTGACAAATTCAGAAGAGAATTTAACTCCCAGCATACGAATCTCTTCAATCATCTGATTAGCTTTCTCGTTCTCCCCGATTTTTTGTAAGCGTCTAACCTCACTAATCGGATGAGAAATATAAAAAGTATGTTTGTCTTCAAAAATTAATTTATATAAAGTGTCATACGAATGCTTTACTGCAAAAACATAATTTGGAACGCCGAGTTCATGCGCAAAATATTTAGTCATCATTATTTCTTTTGCTCTCCAATCCAATATCCGCATCAATTCAAATATGGCCCCTACAGGATCAGATGCACCTCCATATAAACCACAAAAAATTTGATTAGGATATCTGAGTCTATTATGAATATCATAAATATCATCTATCAGCGTAATAAATAAATCAGGATTGAATTTCTTTAATAATTCTATCTTTGCGGGAGAAAGATATTCAACTGTAGTATGGTGATAAAAACAAGCATGAAGATTAATAAAAATATCTTTATTTTTATTTTCTCCATTCTCAATTGTTTTTAAAACAGATTCAAATGCCTTTTCCCAAAGATTATAAAGAGTAGGAGCAGGTAACATTAATATATTTCTCATCCATAGAGTAGCAGAGTCAGCAGCGTCATTATGTTCTTTTAAATAAATATTTTTCATCTCACCTTCAATCTTCAAAATGAGAGGTTTTTGACGTCCTCTGACAAAAGATGAATGTTTGTTTATAAAATCTTTGAGTATACCGTCGATTTTTATACCTGACTGTCCAGTAAATATTATTCGTTTGGATGTCATTTTACTGCGATGACATAATAGTTTTATTAAAAATAACAATAAAATTCATTTTAATCTTTTTATAGGTGTTTTGCGTTTTGAAAATTTTAACATCATAAATTAATTTTAGGATATTAAATAAATTAATTTCCTTACCTGCAAATTTTTCAGCAATTTTCAAATTTTTTTGAAAATCTCCGAGCGGCAGCGAGATGATGAGTGAAATTTCGTTTCTGCTTATTCCGTCTGGCAGGGGAAAACTGCCTATGTCATCTGAAAGAATGGACATTTTTAAAATTTTAAATTTTATTAATTTTATTTTGCCCCTTTCTTTTTATATCTGTGCTGCACTATCACAAGCGTTGATAGCAAAACAATAATAATTATCGCAGTATATAGCCAGGTATAATCATAGACCTTTCTAATTGTCCATTTAAATTTATCCGTTGAATTTGTCGGAACAAGTATGTTATCAACATAAAATTTTGCCCTGTATTGTTCTGGCAAAACGATTTCGCAATTTTTTTCACTGATGTTGTCAATTTCTACTTTTTCATAAGTAATATTCCGCAGCTCAATTTCTTCATTGCCTGCATTATTGCATCTTATTTTGATTTCATCTATCTGTTTTGAAGGGTTTATCGTTAACAAATTTTTTGAGACTGACAAATAAACATCAATATCCGTCTTTTCAACAAAAATAGTTACAACCGCATCATTATAGCCCGTTCTCGTGACATAAATTTCATACTTTCCGGTTTCATTTAAAAAGAGCTTTGACTGTGCATAAGTTGGATAGATTGAAAAATTTCCCCTTTCTCTTTTAACAAAAATTTTGTCAACAGTAACCTGAATATCTCTATAGGTGTAAAATGTAGTTATTGTTATATCTGAAAATACGACATAATGATTCTCAAAGATATAATTTTTGCTTAACCTGAGAGTTAATGTCCTTATCGGTCCGGGTTCCGTGCAAAATTTATTATAATTTTCCTTCTCAACGCAAAGACAATATTTATCCGGGGGAATTTTGAATATGAGCTCGCCGTCTGTATCTGTCTTTTCCCTTTGTCTTATTTCTTTTGTTGTTTTGTTTTCCGTAGTCACATAGTCAATTGTAACAACCGCACCGCTTATTCCTTCTTTTGTAAGAGCATCCGATACCTTTATCCTTACTCTTTCTTTTTCTTCTTCGGCAGTTATGTTTACATCAAAATTTCTTCGGACAGCAATAACCTTTTTTGCGGGCTTGAAATTTTTCTTTTCTGCAAAAATTTCATAAATTCCTTCTTCATTGAGGAGAATTATGTATGTGTCATTAATTGTCGTATTGAGACCCGTTTTATTGATTTCGCTACCATATTTTATTATTCTGACGGACACATTTTCAAGAGGCGAATTATTTGCTCCGACTGTAATTATTGCAGAGTCGCCAGCACTAAAATTTTCCTGTTCTTTTTCATCCTTCTTTATTATAATTTCTATTTTCTGTTGCTCTTTTACCACAATTTCTTTTTTTGCCGGCCATGTTGAGGTGGTTTCCGGAACGCTCAATATAAATGTTTTATTTGCAAAAAATTTAAAAATTCCATTTCCATCAGTTCTTCCGCATGCGATTCCGTTACAAAACAAAGAAACACCGCTTATGGGGTTACCTTTTTGATTTGTAACTAAAATTTTGAACTCCTTTCCTTCTCTAATCTCTCCCTCTTTAACATCTTTAAATGTTATTATTGTATTGTATTTTGTTCTGAATTTTTTAGATGTATTGGATGCATTACACGACTTAGTTTCAACGACAAGCACAAATTTCCCTGTATCGGAGAGTTCAAAGGAAAATTTTCCGTTAACAACATTTCCGCGATAAATTTCTTTTGCCGAAACATCGTCGCTTAAAATTTTAAAGGTTGTATTTAAGTTTGGAAAAATTTTTCCGCTGACAACTAAATTTAATTCGTCAAAATTTATGGTTATGGCGATGAAATTTTTCGTCAATGCTGTTTGCTTATTCACATTATTTTTCACAATCATGACTGCCGAGACCTCGCACTCGCAGAAATCATAATAATTTACAAATTCCTTTGTTTTGTTCGGAGAAATTTCAAAATTTTTAACAAATGTGTCATTAAATTTGTCACACTTAAAATTTATCTCCAGCCGTCCGGTTGTTAAATTATTACCATAATTTTTTAAGGATATATCAAAAAATTTACCATCGGCATCTGCATTATATGTTATGTTTTGTATCCCTACATTTTCGCAACTTCCTTCTAAAAAACTCGCGGATAATAACAAAATGACACAAACCGCTAATATTATTTTATGATTCATACTTCTTTCTTTATTTTATTAATAGCAAATTAAATTTATAATGTAAAATTTATAATAAAAATTATGAAATTAATGAATTAAGATATAACAATGAAAATAGGAATTGTCGGAAAGTTAAAGATGGCGAAAAGAATTTTATTATTGTTGTTTTGCATTTTACTTAATATCAAAAATTTAACACTAAAAATTTCATAAAAATTTAACAATGAAAATAGGAATTGTCGGAAAGCCGAATGTGGGAAAATCAGGACATCAGCCTTTTCTTTAAGAAAAGGTTGGCGAAAAAAATTTTAACCCTAAATTTTAACCCTAAATTTTAACCCTAAATTTTAACCTAAAATTTTAACAATGAAAATAGGAATTGTCGGAAAGCCGAATGTGGGAAAATCAACATTTTTTAAGGCAACAACACTTGCAGATGTGCAAATCGCAAATTATCCGTTTACGACGATAAATCCGAATGTCGGAATGGGATATGTCCGGACTGACTGCGTATGTAAAGAATTAGATGTTAAATGTAATCCGAAGAATTCCGTTTGTATAAATCAGCAGCGATTCATTCCCGTTGAAATTATTGATGTTGCGGGATTAGTTCCCGATGCCCATCTCGGAAAGGGACTTGGAAATCAGTTTCTTGATGATTTGAGAAATGCCGATGTGCTGATTCATATTATTGACATTTCGGGAACAACCAATGACAAAGGAGAGGAAACAGAAAATTATGACCCCGAAAACGATATAAAATTTTTAGAGGACGAGATAAATTTATGGTTTTACGATATTATAAAAAGGAACTGGAGCAAAATTTCCGGAAAGGTAAAATACGAAAGAAACGACCTGCTTAAAGAAATTGTATCTATGGTTTCCGGACTGGGCATTACCGAACATGAAGTGAAGGCAGCACTCGGGAACATGACTTTAAAGAACGATGACGAATTAAGGGAATTCTCATTTAAATTAAGGGAAATTTCAAAGAAAATTTTGCTGTTTGGGAATAAGATTGACAAAGATAAAAATAAAAATTTTGAACGGCTGAGCGAAAAATACAGCATAATTCCGGGATTTGCCGACGGAGAACTCGCATTGCATCTTGCAGCAAAAGGAGGCATTATTGATTACCTTCCAGGAGACAATGATTTTAAAATTTTGAAAAATTTAAATGCCAGTCAGGAAAAAGCAATAAATTTCATTAAGAATCAACTGCAGAAATATAATGGAACAGGTGTTCAGAGTGCAATAAATAAATGTATATTTGAAATCGGACATTATATTGTTGCTTATCCCGTAGAGGATGAAAATAAATTCAGCGATTCAAAAGGAAATGTGCTTCCGGATGCACGCCTTGTCCGGAACGATTCAACACCCGTGGATTTGGCTTATATGGTTCATACGGATATAGGAAAAAATTTTATTACGGCGGTAAATTGTAAGACGAGGATGAATATCGGGAAGAATTATGTGCTGAAGAGTGGGGATGTGATAAAGATTGTGGCGAATAAATAATATGTTGGTAACTCCTCACGTGGTAGGAAATTACTGAAAACTATGAGTTTTCAATCTTTAAAAATCTGCAAGATTTTTAAATTACCCGTGAAAATTTCAAAAAAATACAATTTCAAAATTTACGAAATTTTAAAATACAGGAACGGAGTGAGCGTAAAAATCAAAAATTTACCTGTAATTTTTTATGGCGGGTGAGTAGTTACAAAATTATTAAAATGAAGTGGTACAGGACTAATCAAATTCTTCCAATAAAGACATTACTTTTCCTTCAGGTGCAGGTTGAATTATCTCTTTTCCATTACTACTATTAATAAAACAATATTTGGTATCGTATTTATGTGCACTTGCATCAAGAAGCAAGTATCCCTTTAAGTCATTTGGGTCGCCCCTTTTTTCTGAGTAAATTTCAACAAGCCATATATAATGCGACAAAGAGTAATTATTGAAATCAGTAACATTGTTCTCGGAGAAAAATTCTTTCAATTTTTTAGAATCTGCAAGAAGTATTCTATAACTTTTATTTTTTAGAATATCTGCAAACGCATTTCTAACACCTTCTGTTTTGGTTGCGTCCTTAGATATCCCATCAATAATTGATTCTGTGTTGTGCTGCACACTCTCAAGTGGAAAATATATTCTTTCAAATTCAGGACATAAAATAGCAATTTCTTCTCCATTCTGCAGCTCTAATATTTCCATCAGTTGTTCCACAGATACTTTTATGCTGAATTTTGGTTCTGACTCGTTAAATGTATGGACAATATGGGCACCGGAATCGTCAAAAATTATATATGCTCTGTTGTTGTTTTCATCAAGAGTATGTCCTGCAATAACAATTACATGATTACTAAAAGCAAGTATGCAGGGAATTCCACTTTCAATGGATGAATCAATGCATTGCATAATTTCCATAATTTTTTGCTTATTTTTTTTCAGGTCATTATTTTCCAACCGCCGTGATCTTATTCTGGCATACCAATTATTCGCGTGCAGAGCATACGCAAGCTGCTCCAGAGTTAAACCTACTGAGGGAATGTTTCTTCCCCTATCTGATGGAGGTAGTTTTGAAACAATTTTTTCTATACTTATTTCGTCCAGTCCATATCTCTTATGCATTATGTTAGATACCATCCATACATCTGCGTGTGCGCATACTGTGACCATAGCATCTTGAGAGAAAAAAGGAAACGCCTGAAATTCTATTTTTTTACTCCCTATGTGTACCTCTTGGTTTACGGTAATCACAAATAACTTTTCATTATCATTGAGGTCGTAGAAGTTTTTGTTTGGTTTCATCACAATTTTTGAAAGATAATTTGTTGGTAAAGGCCTTACTGTAATATATCCTAAATAAGAACTCATGTCTAACTCATCTATATGTTCTATGCTTTTATTTATCATATGTATGCGAAATACATACGGGTTTGTTTTGAAATAATTTGTTTTACAATAAAGTAAGGAATAAATTTCCCTCCATTCTTTTTCAATGTAAGGATATTCAAAAATAAAACTTTTAATATTATTGGTAAAAAAACGTTTACCTATTTTTTCCTCTATTGTCTTAATTAAGTCATCTGAAACTGCTGGATAAGGAAACTCTTCTTCAAATTTTTTAATAATTTCTTCTTTAGTTTTAACAATAGAGATAGTCATTTTATTACATAAAAATTATAGGATTTTACCCTGCTTTATCTATTCTTACTACTTGTAAGAGTTGCTCTTGCATCAAAACTGAGAAAGTCATATGTTGGTAAATTGTTGCGTGTTTAACCAAAATTTTTGGTGAATTGCTTGATGGTATTTCAAACTTGAACATTTTTACAGAATGTTCCTTTATTACTATAAAAGTCCTTCTTCTATTTTTAACATGAAACAGTCAATTTCAACTTTCAGTGAACCAAATAATTTCTTGCATATTTAGCTGTTTCTATTTCCTCCTTTTCTGTTTTTTCTATCCACTCTTTTGTTTCCTTTTCATGCAGCTTTGCATATCTCCATATATCTTCAATACTTATCTCATATATTTCCGAAAAGTTAATATTTTCCTTTTTGTTACTCTCTTTTGCCCCAACTTCTTCTGGTGCCATTTTAGTTTTTATTAATGTATGGTGAATTACCAACCAATGAATTGATTCACCTCGCTATACTAAAAATACTTCAAGTATTTTTACTGAAAACTACAAGTTTTCAATCTTTAAAAACCTGCGAGGTTTTTAATACTGAAAATTTATAAAATTTTCAATCTTTAAAAATGCTGAAGCATTTTTAAATAATATTCTAAAAATCTGCAAGATTTTTACAATTGCTCGGAGATTTTTAAAATCTTTGGATTTAAAAGATGGTTATCGTTAGTTATATTATTAATTAAACTTTTCTAACATTAAATAAAATTTAAGTCACAACCTTAACTAATTCATCTATTTCCGCAGCATACTTTATTTCAACCGCAATCCTCCTTCCCGTTGACATTGGCTTTCTCCACATAGTATTTCCATAAGGCGCTCCGACATTCATATGAATATTTGTTCCACCTCCAATTCTCGGAGCAACATCATAAATGAAAAAATTTAAGTCCTTATCAACACATGTTTGCAGGCAAAACGGCCCTATAATTCCGGGCTTGTAAAATTTTTTTGATGCCTCAACAAATTTCTCTCCCATTGTAAATGCCTTTTCAAGCAGCGATTCCCGCAGGGTTGCATTCGCATGTCCGCATACCGTATATTCGGGATATTCCTGTGTTCCCGCGAGCGTTAATTGCTGTTTTGCCGGCAGTCGCACATGTCCGTCCAAACTTGATTCAAACCTGTAATCAACTCCAAGCAATTCAAGTCCGAAGAATGAGGAATAAAAGAAATTTAAATTGAAAACAGGTCCGATAATATATTCTTCAACCCTTGCATTATATAAGTCCTCCTTTGTTATAATTCCCTGTTTTATCCATTTTTCTGACTTTTCTGCATATTCTTCATAAGATGCAGCTGTAAAGAACCCTCTTTCCAATCGTTTTTTTGCGTGAGGAAGTTTAACCATACAAAGTTTGTCTATATCTTCGGCGTTTTCAATCTTTTTCGGACAAGGTAAATTTGCCTTTTCAAGCAGCGAATAGTAATTCTCCTTTTCCGTTCTTTCCTCCATTCTCAACATATATCTGTTTCCAAAAACCGGAACTTCAAATTTCTCAACTTCGTCAATTGAAAGATAGGAAGTTAAAGCCCTGTTTGGAACAATAATAGTATTTTGTTTTATCAAATTTTCCCTAAAATTTAAAATATCCTTAAATTTATCCAAAAGCAAAATTTCATCAACACAGCCCCTTTCGTAATTCCCGATTTTTGTCTTTTTGTAATAAGTGTATGGTTTTTCCCGTCCTTTTTGTGCAAATATAACTGATTTTATTCCTTCTTCGCATGCTCCGTCACAAACATCTAATGCGGAATGGCTGCCTATTGTTGCGATTTTCAGATTTTTCCTGTCGTATTTTTTTAAAATTTTTGAAATTTCCATAATCAAAACTTATTTTTACCTTTGCCTTTTTTAAATTTTTCAATTTAGGATTGAATATTTTATGTCGGTTCAAACTCCTGCATGTGTATTTTGTTTAGCTTTCTATTTATATAAAATTAATACCTAAAATTATATAACAATATAACAAAATGATTATATAAAAATACCTCTTATTTTATATAATTATTTCTTCAGTTTCAATATCGCACTTGCAATATCTCCTTCATTTTCTTCCAATACCTTCTTTGCGGTCTCATAATTACAACCCGTCTGTGCCGTGACTAAATTTATATCGTCGTCTGTAATATCAACCTTTTCATCCTCCGGATTTATTGCTTCTACGGGTATTTCCTGTCCTGCAATTTCTTCAACCTTTCCGGCTACATTAAAAAGCACATTTCCCTGCATTATAATCTTTGAAACCTCGGGATTTGTGATTCTTAAATTTTTCCCATCAACCTTCTTTATAATAACTTCGCTCGCTTCAATTTCTTCCATTTTCATCCCCATCCTTTGAAGCATTGCCTTCATCTGTTTTGGATTTCCTCCGCCAAACGGAAACATTTTTATAGTTTAAAATTTATATTTGCTTAAAATTTACTTTTAGTCCTTAAAATTTTTTCTTGCCGACTCAAGAAGTAACTTGTTCTCAACCCTCGCGGCAACCTTTCTTATTGTTTCTATGGCATCAATATTTGCAGATACTGAATCAATACCCATAATGATTAATTTCTCAACCATTTTCGGATCACTTCCTGCCTGTCCGCATATTGATGTCTTAACATTATTCTTTTTGCACGCCTTTATTACCATGTCAATTAATTTTAACACTGCGGGATGGTGTTCATTATATAATTTTGCAACATGAGCGCTGTTTCTGTCCAATGCTAATGTAAATTGTGTCAGATCATTTGTTCCGAATGAGATAAAACTAATTCCTTCTTTTATAAAGTCGTCTATTATTAAAGCAGCTGCAGGAATTTCAACCATTATTCCAAAATCCATTTTATCAGTATCTAAGCCAACATCGGATGCCAATATCTTTGCTTTTCTAAGTTCTGCCGGATGCTGAATCATAGGCAACATAACTCCTATATTTGTAAGTCGTTCGTCTTCCTGCAATCTTCTGATCGCTTCAAATTCACATTCCAGGACTTCAGATTCATCCAGTGACCTTCTAATTCCTCTCCAGCCAATCATCGGATTTGCTTCCACCGGCTCATTTTCTCCGCCTTTCAGACCTTTAAATTCATCTGTCTTTAAATCAAGTGTTCTATACCAGACAGGTCTCGGATACATAACCTCGGCAACATCCCTAATCCCTTTCATTATTTTTGTAACTAATTCTTCTCTCCTGTTCTCTTTTATTAATTTTATCGGATGCTCACCAATTTCAAGAAACATATGTTCTGATCTTAAGAGTCCGACACCATCGGCACCGTATTCCACCGCCTTCTCGGCAATTTCACTGAAATCAACATTTCCTTTTATTTCCGTTGAGGTAATTATCGGAGACATAACAACAACATGTTCTACATGTTGTCCGGCGGTCTCTTTTTTTACTTTCTTTTTTGCCCCTTCTATTTTAACCCTCCCTTCATATACAAGTCCTTTCCTCCCGTCAACAGTGACTGTGCTTCCATCAGATATTTCTTTTGTTGCTGTCTTTGTTCCGACAATACACGGGATTCCAAGTTCTCTGGCAACGATAGCAGCATGACAAGTCATGCCTCCTTCGTCTGTGATTATCGCCACTGCTTTTTTCATCGCAGGAACCATATCCGGAGTAGTCATTCGTGTAACAAGAACATCCCCCTGTTTAATCCTGGAAAGTTCAGAAGCATCGCGAACAATCTTAACAATCCCGGATGCGATACCAACACTTACACCAAATCCGCTTAATATGACTTTCTTCTCAGTTGTTTCTTCTTTTGTTTTTGTCCCTTCATCCGTTTCTTCTTTAACTTTTTCATCTTCGACCTCTTCATCCTTTATTGTTGTAACAGGTCTTGCCTGAACGACATAAATTTTTCCGTCTTCTTCACACCACTCAACATCCATTGGTTTCTTATAATGTTCTTCAATTAATTTCCCGACATCTGCTAATTTCTTTATTTTATCATCGCTAAATTTTTGTGCATTCTGATAAATTTCATTTATATCAACCTGCTTTGTTACACCGTCCTTTTTCACAAGTCCGATCTTTTGTATGGAAATTTTTTTGTCAGTTATATTCATTGTTTTTTTATCAACCAGGTATGTGTCCGGCGTAACAACCCCTCCGACAACAAATTCTCCCAAACCATAAGCGGCTTCAATAATTATAACATTCTCTCCCGTAATCGGACTTGCAGTAAACATAACTCCCGAGACCTGTGAATTAATCATTCTCTGCACAACTACCGCAAGATATGTCTGCATGTGGTTAAATTTTTGTTCCGTTCTGTAAAATGTTGCTCTTCCGGTAAATAAAGATGCCCAGCACTTCTGAACATTATACACGACATTATCCTCTCCGATTATATTTAAATATGTATCCTGTTGTCCTGCAAAGGATGCCTCTGCCAGGTCCTCTGCGGTTGCCGATGACCGGACTGCAACAAAAGTATCATTTTGTCCGCACAGTTTATGATATGCCTTCTTTATTTCATCTGAAATTTCCTGCGGCATCTTAACACTCATCATAAGTTCTCTTATCTTCTTTGTATTATTCTCTAACATCTCTGCATTATAAATGTCCGTTTCTGCCAGAATTTTTGAAATTTCTTCTTTAATTGCAGGATTGGCATTTAGAAAATTTTTATACGCATTTACATTTACAACAAAACCCTCCGGAACAGGAATTTTTGTCCCGAACATTTCACCAAGATTTGCACCTTTTCCGCCAACAAGCGAAACATCTTCTTTCCCAACCTCATCAAAAAAATTTACAAGTTTTACGGTTTTATTTTCCATTTTCGTATTTTAAAATTTTGATTACAACAATTTAATTATTAAATTACAATTAGTTATTAATTTAGATTAAAAGACAAATAAATACATTTTCAGGTCTAAATTTTACTTATAATTTTAATTTGCCCGTATTCTGCGGTTGGATATACGAAGCATAAGCAAAGTCCTGTGCTATGAAGATATATCTGGATTACGGGTACAATTTAATACAAGGCAGGTAAAATTTTAATTAAATTTTTAAATTTTTTCCTTCTTTAAATGTGCCTTCTTAAACGGAAATTTATCAATCAGGTCTAAAATTTTTTCTTTATCCACAGCGATTTCCTTTCCAATCCTGACTTCCAACTCATTTGTAACAATTCCTATCTCAGTTATAGGACATTTATGCTGCATCGCAATGTCAATTACACCTTCAGCCTTTGTTGATATAAGATAATTTCCCATATATTTGCTGAAGTCCATATAAGGAATATTGCTGATTGTGATACCTTTTTTTGACTTTATTAACATCTCCATTAAATTTCCAAACCATCCCCCGCGGGAACAGTCCTTTGCCGCATTTATTTCTGTTTTTTCAATCATGTCCAAAAATGTCTCAAATTTTGTGTTTGCTTTCTTGACCCTGTCTCCTATTTCTCCTTCAATTGCCTCTCCCATAATATAAAGTTTGTCTCCTTCCATTAAATTTGAGTCGGGAATCGGTTTTATTAATTTTCCGACAACCGTAAAAGACACGCATGATTCTAAATTTTTCAGACATTGCGTATTTCCCCCCACAATCGGAACATTTATTCCATCGCTCTGCCTTTTTATATCCTCTGCCGCATCTTCCGCCTCTTTTAAATTTTTTGCCTGCACGGCGTCAAATCCGTATAACGGCTTTGCACCCATAACAACAATATCCGATGTCGTGTGAATAAGTCCTGTTTTTCTTCCGATATTTAAAGGGTAAGGTCCTTCCATATTAAAAACCATATCTTTGACAACAATTGCATCATCTCCCTGTCTTATTCCGAAAAGCATGCCTTCAACCTTTTCATCCATATACCAGAAGACCTTTCTGATTTTATTACTTTCCCCACTGTGTTTTATACATTGTTCAATTTCCCTGTTTATTCGTTCATCCACTTTCGCTGTTAGTTATTTTTTATTATTTTCTTTTTGTATTTTCTCCTCCATATTTATACAATGTTCTATCAATGGCGAATAAATTTTTTCCGCATCGTTAAGACATAATCCCGAGTTTTCTGCAAAATTTTTGTATACTTTGTTAATCCTTTTCTCATCTTTAATAGAAATACCTAAATTTGCCTTTAATTTTCCGACATCCCTGACAATTTCGAGTCGTTCTCTTATTAATTTCCCGATTTTGGAGTCAATTTTATCAATCCTTTTTCTGTATTTTGCCAAATCGTTAGAAGTGTTAGCGGCATCGCTGATATTACTCTTATCGCCTTTCATTTTAAATTTTCATTCGTTTTAATTCCGATAAAATAATTAAAATTTCTTTAAAAATTGTTCAAATTTATAAAATTTACGGAACTAAATTTGGCTTAATAAATTTCAACATCAACCCATTCAGCCGGCAAAATTTCAAAATTTTCAATTTTTCTCTCACACATAATCTTTTAATTTCTTTTTCTGAGATATTAGTTTTGAATTGTCCTCTACTTTTTTCACTTTCCCGGCAATTTTATCGTAATTATCTTTGTTCACAACTTTCCTTCCCGTTCTATTTTCCAATTCATGTCTCGCATTTCCTGCAATTTTTCCGCCTTCTTTTGCCGATTCAAGACATTCTTCAAGCCCCTCGGAGTTATCTGATTTTGTTATTTCAGTCGTTGATGCCTCGCCAAGCATTGTGAAAATTAATTCCAAATCCGTCATGTGGTCTCGTAAATTCTGGTTTTTAAACTTCGGGTCAAGACCTTTTATTTCTTTATGGTCTTTGACTGATACGCCAAATGTTGCCTTTGAAATCTCGTTTGTAAGAATAGCATAATCCTTGTTCTCTTCAATTCCTCTTTCTTTCCATTCATCCGTTAAGTCCTGTCTTATGGCAATTCCTCTTAATCGTTTGTCAATCCAGTTTTTAGAATAACCTTTTAGTTCATAGTATTTCTTTGCCCGCTCCTGTGCAAGTTCCGGGTTTTCTATTTCCTGTATTCTCTCATAGCCGACTTTTGCCAGCCAGCGCTTAAATGGCTCTGCCTTAGGGGAAGGGACTGACTGGATAATACGAAGAATTCCTTCTGTGTCAGAGCAGTCAGTTATATATTTTTTGCCGTCAGAAGCTTCTAATTTCAGTCCGTGACAAAATGTCACGACCTCACTTCCTTCTTCTGATAGCCGTTGTTTCAACTTCCTCCAGTATGCTCCGGCATCAACGCTGTCTGTAAGCACTCCACATACATCAACCACTGAAAAATACCATCCATCATTATGCCATATTCTTCTGATGCCCTTTCCCTGAAATACAACCAAGGCATTATCTGATTCCATTTTATAAATTTTTAATAAATTTTACATCAACCCCTTCAGCCGGCAAAATTTCAAACGCCTCAATTTTTCTATCCCTCAAATAATTCATTAAGTCATTCTTGCTTTGCTCTTTACAAATTGCTATTATGTAATCTCCTCTTCCAGCTCCTGAAATTTTTGCCCCGTAACAGTATGGTTTTATTCCGTTGATTAAAATTTCAATTTCATAAGTGCTTAATCCCATAGCATTTAAAATCCCGTGATTTATATTCATCAGTTCGCCAATTTTTTCATAATTTTCATTCATTATTTCCTTTTCGCCTTCGTCAACGATTTTATTTATGATTTTAAAAATTCCGTCAAAAATTTCTTTGTATTTGTTCCGCTTTTCGGAAATTTCCCGGACAAGTTCTGTTGTTGAGGACTTAATTCCAGTATCAATTGCGATTAAATTTCTGATGTTCTTTAATTTCTTTACCTTCATATCTCCGTTTTTATTTTCATATCTTATTGTCCCCCCATATACAGCAACAGCAATATCATATCCGGATGCCCTGCCATTTTGACCTTCTTTAACTATCTCATAAGAAAATTTAAAAATTTCGTCGTTGCTCCATGTTAAATTATATAATGCTGAAAGTGCTTTTACCGCTGCAACAACAACCGCAGATGAACTACCAAGACCTTTTGGCATTGGTTTTGTTGTCAGTTCAAAATTTTTCTGTCCGTATTTCTCAAAAAATTTCGCAATTGTTAAATTTAAAAATTTATGCTGTTCAAAGTTAGAAGGAAATTTTGCATTAATTCCGAGTGCATCAATTGTTGTGCATTCTAATTCTTTTCCGTTTTCATTTTTATCGTTCAAATAAACATCAAGTCGTTTATTTATACTTGTTGCTATACAGGGGTTTCCATAGATAACGCTGTGTTCTCCGAAGAGCATCAGTTTTCCGGGGGCTGATGAATGAATCATTTTAAGATTGATTTTAATTGAAAGATGAAATTAATTATAAATCACTAATAAAATCCCTATTGGCAGGGTGATGTTTGGTTATATTCTCTCAACTTTTTCTTCAACATTTCTTTATCTTCAAGATATATCTTTTCACCATCTAGAATAATCGCATACTTATTCAAAAAATTTCTGCCTATAATCACCTTATGTGCTTTTATAGGATAATACTCTTCTTTTATACATACAACATCAATTTTTTCTCTGAAATCGCCAATCTCAAGTTCTATGTTCGCTACATCTGCAAGTACGGGTTTTTTGCTACCCAATCCATACACTTGTTTCTCACCTGTAAATTTTAATTCCATTGCTATGGCAATCGTTGGGTGAACTACACAATAGGTTGCTCCGCTATCCACAAGAGCCCATTCCTCAACACTTATTTTTCCAATCAGCCGTACTGGAACCTGCGGCATATCATTCCTATATTTCCAACACTTCATCTTATAGTATTGCTTCTGATTGTTCTTCTGCTGTAAACAATTCTCTTACAAAAAAGGTTTTTCCATTGTAAACTTTCTTTGCCTTTTCAATTGCTTTTACTATGTCTTCACCTATGGCTGCCAATTTTCCATTGCAAAAGACCGCCACTTTGCCGTGGTGTTTCTTCAATAATTCTTCTTCCATCTGATGGAATGCTTCCATATTCGGATTTCCTTCCCATATTTCCATTTTATTATAGAATAAATTATACTCAAGTTTTATGTTTTGAAAAATTCATTAAATAAATTAAATTAACATTACATTATTAGATTAAATTATTCCAAAAAATAGAAAATAGTAGCAACAGCGGATGAACTTCCCAAACCCTTTAGTATTGGTTTTGTTGTGATTTCAAAATTTTTCTGTCCGTATTTCTCAAAAAATTTCGCAATTGTTAAATTTAAAAATTTATGCTGTTCAAAGTTAGAAGGAAATTTTGCATTAATTCCGAGTGCATCAATTGTTGTGCATTCTAATTCTTTTCCGTTTTCATTTTTATCGTTCAAATAAACATCAAGTCGTTTATTTATACTTGTTGCAATGCAGGGGTTTCCATAGACAACGCTGTGTTCTCCGAAGAGCATCAGTTTTCCGGGGGCTGATAATCATTTTAAGATTGATTTTAATTGAATGTAAGATTAATTATTTTAATGGTAAAAAATGAGAATGAAAACAAAAATTATGAGAATATTAAAGGACAAGGATGTAGTAGGAGAGGTTCACAAAGCAAGAAAGGAGACAAACGCAATACTTGTGGAACATGCAGCAGGTGGGTTAGCAGTTTCTATATTTAAAACTCATTTTTGATTTCATAATAATGCTTCGTATTGCTCTTTTGCACTAAACAATGTTTTTATAAAAAATGTTTTTCCTTTGTATGCCTTCTTTGCTTTCTCAACTGCTTTTACTATATCGTCGTCTATAGCGGCTAATTTTCCATTGCAGAATACTGCCACTTTGCCGTGGTATTTCTTTAATAATTATTCTTCCATTTTGTGGTATGCTTCTATATTTGGATTACCTTCCCATATCTCCATTTTCTTATAAAGTATAATTAATTTTTTGTTTAAGTATTTGTAACAATTCGGTCCACAAAAATTTGTGTTTAATAATGAAAAATTTGTTTTAAATTCATAATTTACTGATAAAATTTTTATGCGTTTAGTCTTAATCATTTTAATATGAAGTGTGAAATCACAAAAATTATTATTGGGCTGCTCTTGATTTTAGTAATTTTTATTAGTGGGTGTATCCAAACTGAAGATGAGGAAGAGTATCAAAATGATAGTGAGGAATTATCTTCCGATGAAAAATCAAATGATTCTGTAATTCAGAGGGCGGAACCATACATGACTAAAATCATATTTAAAGACAAAAATTTAAGAAGTAAAGCTGCTTCTATTGCCGGAGATTGCCCTTCCGGGGATAAAGAATGCCAATTAAATAAAATATATTTATACATAGTTGAAAATTACAAGTATTACAGCGATCCGACAGGTCAGGAATATATTCAATCTCCAGATGAAACTATGGATATTAAAGGTGGAGATTGCGAAGATCTAACAATTTTGCTTAATTCACTTTTAGAAAATATAGGCATTAAAACATACATTGTTTTAACTGATAATCATACCTATTCTCTTGCCTGCGGAATAAATACCAAAAACATGGAACAATATGTAAAAGAAGATGTTGTTGCTCAATTCTCAAAGGATATTGAAAAAAGAGGGTATTACAAAGTTGTCATTGAAGATGAGAATCTTTTCATTGTAAGCGAAAAAAAGGAAACTTTTGTTCTGCCTGAAAGATACAATTACTATTATGGCAGTAACATTTCAAATTTTACCGCACCAATAGATTTTATGAATATAAAATATAATATCTCTTCCTCACAACCTCTCACAGTTTATGTTGTTCCGACAAAAAATGATTTTGCGCTTCTGAGCAAAGACGATACATTTACTCATTATGCCTCTTGTAAAAAACAAAATATTTTAAAAACGAGTGAATCTTGTGGGCATTTATCTATTGGTAGCGGGTTAGTACTTGTGAACAACAATTCCAATGATGCAACCGTTGACCTGGGTGTAGCATTTTATTATTCCTATTCCACTTCCGAACTTATGAAAGACAAAGAAATATCTTATTATCAAATAGATGGCCAACAGTGCGTGATTTTAGAATCCACCGCTGGAAAATATGGTTATCCTGGTTATATCGCCAACTCAACCGGAGAAAAAATAGCAGTTGACCCGATAACTAAAAAATACACTCATCTGAAATAAATAATCAAACACTCTTTAAAACTTAATAGTTTTTGATCTTATTTTCAATATTGTGAGATCATAATACTACTACCCATCAGCACGACAGAAAAATTAAAACGACACACAAAAACAGAAAATATATGAGATTTCATCTTTAAAAGTGTAAGTTAATACTTAAATAAGGACAATACAAGTATAATTTTTTAACTTATAAAATGAAGGTAAATTTTAAAAATTGTTTGCAAAAAATTACGGGTAAAAAAATAAAAATTTCATCGTGCTAATGGGCCACAAAATACAAAATTTCAGAAATTTCTCATATTTAAAATTTCTTTAGAAATTTTAAATCTCCAAATGAGATAAGGTGATTTTGTGAATATACGAACGAAGTGAGCGTAAGCGAGAGATTATCGCAGATTCAGAAAATAAAAGCCACGCTTTTTACAGTGCCTAAAAAAATCAACAATCTTTAAAATTTTTGACATAATTTTTAAATATCATCCCCTCTTATAAATAGCCAATTTTTGTTCCAATTCATTTGCAACTCAACCATCATGGCTTAAATTTATCTGCCATTTCATATATTTCATGTAGCCGTCCGACATTTTCAACATTCATTGTCAGGCATAAATTTAAATACATCACATAGCCCTTTGTTAATGATGCACCAAAATGATACTCTGTTTTACATATTTCTGCCAGTTTATCTCTTATTACTTTATCCTGAATTTCTTTATTTGCAAGTTTGTCCGGAATCACAAGATTACAAAAGCCCTTTTCAACATTTTTTAAATCCTCAACAGTTACTGTTAAATGAGAGACAGCGTCTTCAAAATATTTTTTCATCCCGTCTGATGTAGGGATATTTGCTCCTGCAAGACCGCCCAATTTTAATTTGTCTAAAATATATCTTAATTTAGGCGCTACTATTATAGGTTCCGAGGATATTGCAGAAACATATCGTTTATTTCCTGTTTTAAACATTGTTGCTGTTAGTAAGTCCGCATTATCGACAACCTTTCCCGACCATGCAGAATATTTGCTCGGGTCTATTTTATGTTTGAATATTCCCCCAATTTGGTGATAGAAGAAATTTGCAACAAATTTATTATATTTTGTATAAGCCAATTCTATATTTTTTTCTTTGAATATTCTTTCATTATCAACCAATATAAAGCTATCTGCAAATTCTGCTATTTGTTCCATGCCATACCTTGCAGCATAAGCCCGGCGTCCTCCCTCACTTTTACCTGGCATGACTCCTACGGCAATGACCTTTGTAGTTGGATATCTGTTTTTTAAATATTTTGCTATCTCAGGAGAAACACCCGCTCCGGTTCCGCTTCCAAGTCCGAGAAAAATGTACGCATAATTTATTTTATCTCCCGGAAATATTGCATCTAAACAATTTTTGAAATAGTCCTTATTCTTATTTATTACTTCTTCGGCTCTTTCGGGGTCATTTCCAAATCCACCCCGTACTTCATTTCTAAAAATAAAATTTTCTTTTTTCCCAAATGTTTTTCCGAATATAGAACCCTTAGTAGATACTAATTCTCCGTTTCCGGTTATCCCTACCCATTTATCCTCCTTTAAATTGTGAAGCTGCATTAATTCCTGTGCTTCGCTATTTAATGCTATGGGATATGTCAATTCAAACATTTCCTTATTTTCATATATCTCATCAACTATCTTTGTTCCGCAATGACCAACACCAACGACAACCTGGACCATTTTGTTAATTTAAAGGTTAAATTTTTATCTGAAAATTTTTGTTATTTTCATCCTTTCTTCATCTCTTTTATAAGATGAGAGTCCTCTGAATATTGTAGAAAATATTATGATTAAAATTATAGCACCTATTCCAACAAACATATAAAATGATGTCTGTAATTCATTTTCTAATTTATTTGCTTCATCCATCTTATAAGTCGCATCTTTATACGCATCGTAATAACTTTTATATTTTTCGGAACCGGATAACATCGGGATGTTATGCTTTTCATAGATTGAAATTGCGATATTGTAATTTTCAGTTGCCTTTTTTATGGTTGTCATTTGCCTGTTATTTAATGTTTCGTTGTAATATCTTTCTCCTTCACTGACAGAATTTCCCGCTTTTTCTATGTCTTCATAAAAAGACATTTTTGTTTCAGAGACCTTTTTGTTTAACTCTTCGGGGATATTTCCTCCAATTGATGTCGTTGTGTTATAACATTTCAATGCGTTTTCAAGAAGTTCTATTTTCTTTATTGTTATTTTTTCATTATTTCCTTTTTCTTCAAAAAAACTCCCGGTATCTTCCAGCATGTTTGTTAAGCCGCTTTTTGAAAGTTTGATTATTTCACTTATATCCTGTTTGCCTTCATCCGAGCGTAAATTGTAATTGTATGTTTCCTCCATTTGAGAAATTATACTCTTTAAATCAGGTGCATTTTTCAACATTTCTTCTCTTGAATTTACATCATTGATTCTCTTTTTGTCCAAACTCATAAAATTTTCAAGAAACGATTTAACTTCATAAGTAAATTTATTCACATTCGGGTTGCTGCTGTATGTATCTTTTCCATACAACCAGGACAGACATGTTCTTTGTATCTGTCCCGGCTCGGAATATGACGAGTCAGTATTAATATTTGAAATGTCTTTGCGCAGCTCCTCAACCGTTTTGTCCCCATACACATTTCCCATAAATAGAAATATGAATAGAATCAGGCACATGAAAAATATGTTTTTTATATTCATCTTAAAATAAAATGTTTGTAAGAGTATCAATTCCGATGATTAGTCCTATTATAATAATTAAAATTATTCCTGCCACAGTTATCATTCCTCCGGTTTTTAATATCCATATAAAGTCAGGAACTTTATAGATATGTTCGTATTTCATTCTGTCAATCCATTTCTTTGTTAAAACCAGTCCGAGAGCAATTCCAATAATCACACCTAATATTTTGAATAAAAGCGAATCATTTTTACACTCATTAGTTGTGTTTTCTAATGATTGTTCTGCTTTTTTATAATTTTCATCAACAGCAGTGAGATTTTCTATTTGTAAAAACCCGCTAATTGTTTTGTCACATTCGGTTGTTTTATTTTCGGCAGATGTATTTCCGGCTAAAAGTAAAACAAAAAATAATGCTATTAAGATACATCCCATAGCCCCTTTAAATTTATTAAAATTTTCCATTTTTGTAATTTTTATTTTTCCACCTGTATTTTAGTGATGAAATTTTTCCCTGAAAACGATCCATGATAAAACAACAACGACGGCAAATGCCACAAAAAGATAAAACAACAGCGAAACGACATTTATTAAAATTTTTGAATTTTCCATTTTTGTTGCTGTTAAATTTATTTCTCTGGTCTTATTATGCTTCAATATCACTTCTTTCATATTTGCGGTTGTATTTATTGCAGCATCGTTATCATCGCAGTCATCTCTGCTTTCATTTTGACATTTTGACGGAATACAATTAAATGTTGAACAATTTCCGGATGGCAATATACTTATAAAGCCGTCTCCATCTCTGTCACAGTAGTATAAAAGAAGAGGACAAATGTCTTCTTTTTCGTCGTTGTCGGTCTTGTTGTTACAATTATCATCAATCCCATTACATATTTCAGCGGCATTCGGGTTTATTGAAGGACTATGGTCATTACAGTCAACACCTCTTTTAACAGAACAGTTTATTCTGGTATTTTCATATAAAAGGATAATGCTCTCATTCTGCCTGTCAATTACATCACAATTAGAAATTTTGGTTAGATTACAGTTCATAGAACTGACATCCGAAGGACAAGATATGGAAGATTCTTCGCCAGTAAATCCGTCCCCATCCATATCACAATAGAAATCCACAGTTGATAATTGGGATTGCTCATCAGAAATGTTTTGTAATTCGTTTGATTCATTTGCCTGTGTTGTATTATTGTTGCCCGTATAGTTATCTGTAGAATTGCTCCCGTCAGGTCCGTTTGTTGCATGGGCATTTCCTGCAAAAGCAAAGACAAACAATATAAATGCAGCCATCAAAAACTTAAGTTGCTCATTTTTTAAAATAATTAAATACATTTTTAAAATAATTAAATATCTGAATTATTAAATTTTTACTATTCTTTTAAAAATTCATCTATATCGTCTTTTAAATTTTTATATATCTTTTCTAATTCTTCTAATGAAATCGTAATGTTTGAAGAATTACACTTGTTTAAAATTTCATTCATTTTTTCTTCATTAGCAATGAACTCTCCGAAAATTTCATTTAATTCATTAAGGCGGGGAGTATTTGATAATGCAATAAATGAACATATTTTAAGTTTGTTTGATCTTGGTTTTTTAATATCTATTGTTACTTTAATATTTTTACCGTTTTTTTTCATATCTTCTTCTATTTTTTGTTCTAATTCTCTGCCCGTAATCTTTTCTTTATAGTTATTTGGCAAAGTAACATCAATGTAAATTTCCATTGATTTTTCTAAATCGCAATCAGCCATTTTTCCTTCATACAATGCATCCTCTATTAAAAATTCCAGCTTGAGAGTATCCCAAAAGTCCTTATCCTTTTCAACAAAAGAGGGAACAATTACCGGCGGTTTTTTGTTGTTTCCTGTCCTTTTAAAAAATTCATGAAGATTAGGTATGTTACATTCTGTTAAATTTGCGGTCCATTTTCCATACATTTCATTGACCTTCTCTCTTTTTTCCATATATTCATTATCAGCAATTATTATAGCATCTGATGTCTTATGACATAGCCCTATGTTGCATATTGCATTTACTTCGGACATTATGGAATGTTCCTCGTTTTTATAAGGCAGAACAATTGTTGTCGTTAAAATTGACCCCGGTTTTTTGTTCATATCTTTCCTGATTTTTTCACCAAAAAGGTGTCCGCAGCCAACTCCGGTTCCACCGCCCCCGGCATTCACTATGTTTATCCACAAATCATCTGTATTTATTGTTTTAATCCTGTTTATGATTCCATCCTTCCCATAAAATTTGTTATCTTCTTTTGATTTCTCTCCGTTCAAAAAATCTTCGGCAATCTTTCCGGATATAAGCCACGACCTTCTCACATATTCATAATTCTCGCTTGTTATCTGTATCTGGTTTAGGCATGCTGCCGTAGGAAACAGGATGCTTTTTTTATGTCCGAATAATCTTTCTAAATCTAAACCCAGTCGTTTTGCTTCTTTATGTGTTTCCTGTGATGTTTCTATTGGCTGAATGTCTCCGATAAAAAAACCAATATTTTCCAGGGAACTTGTTTCCGGCCTTCCCGCTTCTTTGTAAATATTCAGTGCCAAATTTATTCCCGCCTGTCCCAGTCCAAAGTTCAAAATTTTTGACATTTAAAATTTCTTTAAGGTTAATCTGTTATATATTATGTTTGCAATCTCTTTTTTCATTTCTTTTCCGATATTGTTTCCTCTTAATTCATCTGCATTTTCAAAACTGTTGCTTAATCTGTTATAAACATCATAAACATTGGTTATATTTTTTGAGTGTCTTTCAAACAAGGGTTCTATTATTTTTTCTATTTTGTTTTTTGATAAAAATTTTTCCGCATATATCTTAAGGTCAGCCAGATAATGTTCATCACTCACATTTTCAACAAAATTTTTCCATTTGAGCCGTAAATCAATAAACTCATTTTCGCCGGGAACAATTTCAATACATTCGTTTTTTAATTGTCTTATCCTTCTTTTCTCTTCCTCATTATCACTCCTGTCAGCCCTTTTATTTTTATTATAAACAATCCAGAATATATCCGCATCCTGTTTATTTTCAAATATTTTGTAAAAATCTTCTTTGCTTATATGTTTATGTGTCTTTTCATATTGTTCTATCATCCTCAACGTTTCATCCCGGATATTCAATAATTGCTTCATATTTTCAGTCGCTTTTTCAATTTCATCAGCAGGAATTTCAGACCTTAATTTGAACTCCTCACTCTTTATGGACTCTCCATACAACCTTATTTCAAGATTCCGTAACTCATCAATCTTTTCTTTTCTTATATTTTCATTATTTTCATCCTTCTTTTTGGTAAAAAAATTTGTGAAGTTCATCATTAAAATTTATTTCACCTTATGTTTCTTTTTATTTTGAAAAATTCATCCTTTAATTGTTCAATTCTCCAGACATTTGTTTTTTCATCTTTTTTATACCAGTCATTATAAATTTTTTCCTTAAATTCTTCTATTTCATCTCTTTCCTTTGATGTTGCATTTTTCAGTAATTCATTGACATCTCTGATTAACAGTGAGGCACTTTCTATTCTCTCTCTGTATGTGTAAATTTTATCTTTTTGTTTTTCTATTTCTTTTTTTAATTCAAAAGGAACATCAAAGCCCTTATTTTCCCATTCCTTCATTTCTTCTTCAACAGGATCGGGGTTCTTTTTACTATGGAACCAGAGAATAACTGCAATAATAACTACGGCGAGGAGGATAACTAAAAATACAGGAAATGGCGGAGGATTAATTATTTTATGACATTCATCCGCCTTATCTTTTGCTTTTTTGTATTGTGAATAACTAAATAATTCCCTTGATTCATTAATACATTTTTCTGCATCTTCTACATCATGCCCTTCTTTTCTTTTTTGTTCTATTTCATTATCAACTTCAGAAATTCTGTTTTCAGCTTCTTTTCTCAAACCTGATATTTTATCTTCGCACATTCTGTTTGTATTTTTACCTTCTTCAATTGCAAGTTTATAATTCTCGTCCTCTATACAGATATCAATTTTTTTAACATTTTCTTCAACATCGCTTACATTCATTCCAATTTTTTTCGCTGTTTCAACACAACCATTTATTTTTTGTTTCACCCTTCCCATATAGTTTTTTATATATTCATGCGAATCAAAAAAGTAAATTCCTTTGCTGCCTTCTGTTGCCGGAGATACAATAACATATCTTCCGTTTTTTGAAATTTCCGTTGATGTCAATTCAACACCGAATTGCTTATAATAAATTTCAACATCTTTTACAGTAGTTCCTTCGCTGAAAATATAAATGTAGTGAAATGTTTGTGCCTCGCATATACTTCCAAATCCGTCTTCATTTAGGGAAATATCTTTTATTGACCCTCCTCCACTCTCCAAAACCTTTATTTCCTTTCCTTTTTCGGCCCCATTATCAAAAATATGAATCCTTCCATCTCTGCATCCGCAAGCAACATATTTTCCGTTTTGTGTAATTTTTACTGTTTCAATATTTTCTGACAAAGATTTATTCCATAAGGTGTTTCCATCCTTCAGCACAAAAATATTTTCATAAGAAGTTACTGCTACTTCTCCGTCATTTGAAACAGAGACACCCTTCCAGACAATTTTTTTTGCACTCACAGGAATTTTATATTCCCACTTTTTATTACCTTTTTCATCATAAAGTTCAACATTTCCGCTGGATGTTCCTGTCACATAAAATTTTCCGTTTTTAGACATTGAGACGGCCCAGAATGACTCATTTTTAGAAACGGACTTACACCATTCCTCTTTTTTATCGACCATATTTATCAGGCACACCTTTGTTCCGGCAGCAACAATTGTAGAAATTTTGTTGTCTTTATTTCCAGCGCCTGAATCAAGAATCTTACCGGACTCTTCAAGTGAAAATTTATATGATTTCTTTAGATTACCATTTATATCTGTCAGATAAATATTTCCATCTGAAGAAGTAGCAATTATGTTTTGGGCATCTTCATCCATTCCAACAGCCCACGCGATATTTGATATGTCTTTAAAACTCCACAATGGTTCTGCACTTTCAGATAAATAATTTTCCTGTGAGTATGAATAACTGCACAATACAAAAATCAAAAACAATCCAAAAATAAATTTAAATTTAATATCCATTCTAATTTATAATAAAAAATATTATTGAATTTATTTTTAAAAGTTAAATTATTAATCAAATAAAATTTTTATACAATAAAAATGGGGAAAAGTAATGTAGGAGTAGCAATACTCGGGTTTGGATTTTTAGCCGCAGGTGTGTGGTTAATTGCAAAACTTACTGGTTTTTTAGACAAGAAAGAATATTTAATATATGATATTCTTTGGGGTATAATATCAGTTATTCTTATTATTGCTGGAATGATAATGGCATATCGGGCATTAAAAAGCTGGGGGAAAGAAGAAATCCCTACTGAATTTTGGAATGGCGTATATAAAATGGGGTTCTCATTAATTCTAATTGGAGGTATTTTGCTTGGAATAGGGCTTATATTGTATTTACTGGTCTTTACACAGGTTATAGAAGGCGGAGCATCACAGATGAAGTTGTTAAATGCAGGGGCCATAATTGGACTGGTGTTTATTGGAGTTGGTGGCATGATAGCATTTTTTGCAAATAATAAAAAGATAGAAGGTCTTGATAAAAATATAGGAATAAAGGAAAAAGAAAAAGATGCAAAAGAAATTAGTGATAAAGTAAAAAGGGGTAGTGAAACAGCTTCGCGCGGTAGCGAGAAACTTGGAGGAATAAGAAATGAAAAACCTCTTGATGAGAATCGTTAAAATTTATAAATATCCTAAACCTACAATTTAAAAATGGATTCAACAACTAAAACAATATCTGTTGATACTAATAAAATAGTTATCTGTTTGGGCGGCGCTGCAACAGAAATAGGGGATGAGATAGTTAACTTAATGCAAAAAGAAGGTGAAATTAAAAAAGAAAAGAAAGACATTATTGAATCAATAGAAAGATGGATAATTTCTGCAAATGACGAGATAAAGAATGTAGAGAAATATGACGAAAGAAGAAAGAGAATAGAAGAAAAAACAGATGCTTTACTAAAGAGCATAGAAAAATTTAAAATGCCGGATGTTGATTATTTTGATGTAAAAGATGAGATTGATAAACAAATAACAGAACTAAGTGATTTGGGAATAAAACCAAAGCAAAGAGTGACAGAAGGATGTTCTTCAAAAACAGATATCAAAGAGGAAGAAAGAGGATTGTTAAAAAAAGGAGTAAGTATCATTGCTGTGGATACAAACCCCCCGCCATCAAGTATAAATCCGAGCATATTCCACATAGAACTTACGCCTCCGGCCAGAGCAATATGTCAGCAGGCGTTTGGAGCGTGCTTAGATAATGAATATTGGCCAAGTGAGAGTGGAGCAGGAATGCGGAGAATTGCCGGAAAAGAATATTTTGTTGTTAATAAGGGACTTATATTGGAATCAATAAGAAAAAGGGCAACACAGCTTGTTGAAGAAACAGGAAGAAGAAATTTTTTTATTACTATAGTAACCGCCGCAGGTGGAGGAACCGGATCAGGAATGTTTCCAGATCTTGCAATGATGATAAGAAATGACTTTCCTGAACAGTTTAAATCTGATAGTTTAATGATGACGGGGATTGTTACCCTGCCGCTTCCTCACGAAGCACTTCAACTGGCAAATGCTTATGGATTGTTAAATGAATTGCATTTTCTTTTATCTTCCAATGAACTTATGTTTAATGCGTTATTTATAGCAGACAGAAAAGAAATAGGTGATAGTCCTGAAGCACTGGAAAGATTTACCCCTACAGTAGCTGATTTTATCAGGCATATGAGTTTTGTTCCACAGGAAACAGTGAAGGCATCAGGGAAAAAAGGTGCATTTGATATTGCTGATTTTGCTACTTACACAACGGGGGTACACAATTTTTCAACATTTTCATATTACAGGGTTATATTTCCGTATAGAAAACTTAAATGGTTTTACGCACTGTCAGATGTGTTGAAAGAACAAAAAGAAAAAAAATACGATACGGCATTGGATGAATACGAAAAAGCAAGTTACGACTTAAAAAATTTGAAAGAGAATATTGAAAAAAAGGAAGCTCTGATAAATGATCTCGGCGAAAAATTAAGGCAAACAGAAAAAGATATCTTTTCCAAACTGCATTCATCAAAGATAAAGACAATAAAAGATAATGTAGAAAGTGAAAGAAGTAGTAAAAAGAGAATAGAAGAAACAATTTATACATTAGAAACAAGAAAGATTCCTGATTGTAAGCAAAAATTAGACGAATTACAAAAAGAAGTTGAAAAAACAGAAATAGAAAAAGAAAAAACATTGCATGAGCTAAATACTGGTTTTAGAACTCTGAGAAGCAGAACAATTGAACTGAACAATAGTGATATTGATAAGTTAAAAGGATATATTGAAAATAGCTGCTTCATAGACATTATGAGAAAACTTGGCAGAGAAAATGAATATCTTGACCTTACGCATAAACCAATATCAAATGCAAATGCTTTATTTAATCCGTTACTAGACTATGTGCATTCAAATACGGCAGCATCCGGAGCAGGTTTAAGTCATGAAGAACTTAAAGAAATCAAAAACTATGGTTTACTATCCGAAGATAAAAATAAACATCCGATAGTTGAAACCGCAAAATGTAATTTTTACCTTGCACTCGTTTCAAGCGACCCGCGAAACATAACAAGTGAAAAATTACAAATAGAAGATCTAAAAGGAAAGGCGATGGAGTATGTTGCTTCTAAAGCAGAGGTTAAACTTCTTACAGCGCCAAGCCCTTACGAATTTATAATTTACGGATTGTTATTTGGAATTTCGTTTGCACCTATTGCCCCCGGAAAGCCGTCCAGATTACGAACTATGAACAATTATGAAAACATGTATTATAGAACTCATATAAATTCAAGAATTCAGCATCATTCGCTGTTTTTTATAACTTATCAGGATTATGAAAGGTTGACCGGAAAAATGGTTGATTCAACGGACCTAAGAGGAACGAATCAGGAGATACTGAAGTTTTGGCAAAATTATCAGATGCTGGGTCCCGAAGAAAAATGGTACCAGCTTCCGCCAACTCTGGCGATGGTTAGAGTTCTGATTAAGAATATAACTACAACTTTAAGTGATTTGGAGATAAAGACAAATGACTTTAAACAATTAACCGAAGGAACAAAAATAGAAAAAGAAAAACTTCCGGAAGTTGTGATAAAACTTGAACGGATACAAAAGATGCTTGATGAGACATCAAAGAAGGTCAACAAAACAGGTGATGATTTCTTAAAGAGCGTAGAAATGATAAAAACACTATCATCTCAATTAGAAGCGTCACGAATACCTTCACTTGATCCGGGAACATTTGAAAATATGCGAAAGATGGCAAGAGAATCAAGGATAGATGATGTAAAAGAGATGTCCAATAAGATATACGAGACGCTTAATTCAAAGGCGTTGTCACTTGCAATAAACGATATGAAAAATTCTATTGACTCCGTAGAAGAAAAGGATTCGCTTGTTATAAGGAAAAAAGATGAAGCACAAAGATGTATTGAGGAAATTAATAATTCATACGATAAATTAAAAGATGGAATTGACCAGTTGCGACTTCACATTAGTGATATGGAAGGAAGGATAGAAGAAATAAAGGGTGTTGTAGAGGAAGCATCAAAAGGACAGATTACGGAAAGAAAAGGCAGTTACCAGTCACAATCACAAAGTACAGAATCAGGCGGAAGCGGAACTAATGCAGATTACATGTAACCTTTTGGAATTATTTTCATGTATTTTAAAGAGAAAAGTTATTACTCATTTTCCTTTTTCGTCTTTTTTAGGTTTATTTTTAAGTTTTTAAATTTAAAATGTTTTCAACCGTAAATAACAAAAGTTTTCCAATTCATAAAAAAGACATGTCCAAACACAGCATCCATGGTCAAAATGTGTTATTTTTGGTGTAAATTTATAAAATGTTAGATAAATTAAGCGTACAAAAGATAACTTCAAACGATTTGCTTGAATGTCGTAACTTCAAATGGGAAACTTTTGTAAATAATTATAAAATAGAAATGTTTAAATTTTCATTAATATTTGTAATTTTGCTGTTCCTGCTTTTTCCAATATCTTTTGCAGATACTGAAATTCAAAGAAATCCGCAAACCATAATCTCAAACGATGATATAGTAAATTTTTCTATAACAACAGATACTCCTGCCAAAATTGAAGTGATATGTAATGGAACATCCTTTTCAGATAATTATTTATTATCAACATCACATACCATAACAACAGGAAAATTCTCAGCAAACAGCGATGTAAATTGTGAAGTAAAAGTAATGAACAATGCAAGTGAGATAATTAGAACTCATACTTCTTCTGATAAGCCACTACTAAATTTTCATGTTTATTCAAAACAACCTGTTCTTACTATAACTGATAATACTATTGAAGGGAGTTTTACAGCGGAATTTAATAAACCAAAGGGATCACAAAAAACTTATGCTTTTGAAAAATCCTTTACTATAAAAAATGACGGGTTATTGCCAATGCAAACTGTAAAAATAACAAAAAGCGGGGACTTATCTAATTGGACAACTGTTTCACAAACAGAAATTTCTTCAATTCAGGGGTTGACAGAAAGCAATGATATTATTGTCAGAGTGGAAATCCCTGAAACCGCACAGGAAAAAACATATCAGGGTTCCATAAAGATAACATCTGGAAATGCAGGAGAAAAAACAATAAGTTTTAGTGTCAGGGTGATTTATCCTGTTGAAGTAGAAATAACCTCAATTAAGTCAGATATAAAAGATATGTTAAAGGCCGGGAATAGTTATGAAAGTAAGCTCAATATAAAAGAAACAATGGGCTATAAAGGTACCGGAAAAATTTCCGTGAGCAGCAGCGGATTTCCAAACTGGATGAATGCAGAAGGAATTAATGACATTTCTAACATTAATGCCGGAGGAGAAACAACTATAACAATAAGAGTTGCTGTTCCGGAAAGGAATGTCATACCTGGAAAATATTATGGCGGCGTAACTCTCAGCAATGACTATATAAAAGACAGGGATAGCAGTAGTTACAAATTTAATTTTGAAATTCCTTTTCCTAAAATGAGTGTTGACAAGACAATATTTACTTATACTATTGACCCCGGAAACAAGGCGGGAGAAAAATTTAAAATCTCTGAAACCGACGGATACACTCCTATAGAAGGATTAGTAATTTCATTAACTAACTGTAAAAGAACAACAAAACAAGGAAGAGAAGAATCTTTTGACGGATTAAAAAACTGGATACAATTTAACGGAATTGATAGTTATATAAAGCAGGGAAATTCAAATGATGTTTCTGTCAGTATAAATACTAATAAGGAATACGGAACAGGAGAATATGCCTGCGATGGCAAAATAACTACAAAATACGCGGGAGAGAAAAATCTCAATATAAAATTTATTTTGGCTGATGTCTCCATAACAGAGACATTAAATAAACTGAAGGACCTGGAAAGTTCTGCCACCAATAATTATGAGAAAAATATAATATCAGCAACAAAGACATTAATAGAAAAAATACGAACAGATATATATAGTAATGATTTTATCTCCCCTTATACAATCTCATTTCTAACATCCACCCTGAAAATCAAAAGCAAGACAAATGTTAATGATTACAATGAAGCGTACAAAGAAGTAGAAAACATGATTTCGCAAAAAAATTCAATAAGCGATTTAAAAAACAAATATGGGAAGTATAAGACAGAAATAACAGATATTGAAAAAAATGTAGATGTATATTTTAAGGAGATAGTTGGCAATCTTTTAAATCATTTTAAAAATGAAGGGGACAGAACAAAAGACAGCAATATGTTGTTCTCCGTAGAACAATATAATAAGGTATTGGATTTATGCGGGAAAATTAGTTGCGAAAATAAAGGTGAGATAAACAACACAATCAGTGAATTAAATAACAAAATCATCTCATATAACATTTCAATAGGACAAAATAAGGCAAAAATAAATACATTAAAGGATGAAATTTCAAAATTGTTATTTATTGACCCTTTTGGAAAAAATGAAAAATATGATGATGTAATAAATTGTTATGCTGATATGATGGATAAAAGAGAAAAGATTGGGGGGGATAATAAAGATGCAGAGGTAAGCTTCTTTAAAACCGAAAAAAGCAAAATTGAAGAAGAAAAAACAAGGGAAGTCACTATGTCTGCTGCGGGTTTATTAATTACCATGCTGGTTATATTATCATTGCTATATGCATTTATATTTGGACATAAGGTATACAACAAGGATAAGAAAAATGTAGAACTCGTAAAATTTTTGTTTTCAAAGTAAATTTAATCGTCTGAAAGATTAGCGACAATACAAAGATAAACCTCAACTTCTCAAAATTTAGTTATGAAGGTATTTAAATATGTAATTTGAAGGTTTTAAATTTAATATTCAGTTGGTGAATAATTCAGTAAGTGAATAAATATCCAACATAATAAATAGAAATTTTTCGGAATTATGGCAAAAACAATAGATGGAAAAGAAAATTTAAGAGAAAACGGGGTTTATGTGTGGGATGTTGATGATTTGAAGATGCTGGTGATTTGAAAATTTGATAAACGAGTTTTTAAATATTGGCTTTAATCATTATCTTTATTGCCATTTTTTCCTCTGCACATCTTTCAGCGTCTTAATCAGTTCCTTCCTCGTAATCCCCTTTTCCTTTGCCTTTTCCTGAAAAATATCTGTAATTTCATCCGGATCAGAAGTTATTTTTTTCATCATGTTTAAATCGTCTTAAATTTTCTTAAAATTTATCGTTGAAATCATCAGATAAGCAGAAATCAAAGTCAAAAAAAACAAATTAAAATTTAAATACACCGACAACAAATAAAGCAGCGGAATTATAATTGCATTAAATGTTATGGGCAGCCCAACATAAACCTTTGTGTTTTTGTCCGTGTTTTCTTTTTCGCTTTCTTTTGCCAGACATAAATATCTCGCCAGCCGCATAAGTCCGGCACACATAACAATTATTGAAATTAACAAATAAAGATAATTGCCCCCATAAAAGTATATGAAAACAGCAGGAGCAACCCCAAACGCAACCGCATCCGCAACCGTATCAATATTTGCCCCATACTCGGTCGGAAAGGAAAATTTCCTTGCCATAAATCCGTCCATGTAGTCAGATATTCCCGCAATTACGAGGAACAAGGCAGCAGGCAAAAAATTTCCTGCAAATACCTCAGTTATAGCAAAAAATCCAAAGACCGCACAAAGCAGCGAAAATACATCCTTCCACTTAAAAAAATTTAATATACTGTTATTATTCATCATTCCAAATTTTATTCTATTTTATGTTTATTTTGGTGCTCAGATAAATTTTAATATGAAAAAATAAAGAAAAAACACCTTAACCAAGAGATCCCGGATATAATTGATTGTTTTTTTGAAAGGTTAAGATATGTGATAAAAATAGCATGATTATCAGGAAAATTTTAATGTAGGGCGATTCAAGATAAACACATCTGTTGCTTTTTCAGAAAGTTCTCTTAAGTCATATTGTCCAAATTCATCTGCAACTTTATTGATTTTATTCTTTTCTTCGTTCGTCAATAAGTCAATCATTTTGTTTAAGTTTTCTCCGGGTTCAACAAAATATCCTTTTTTGTCTTCCAAATAGTTTATCTCTACTATATTTTTATGTGTTGCAACAGAAAGTTCGACTGAAATTGCATTGGAGCCAGGCCCATCAGGATACATACTATACTTGAAATCTATTACATTTTCTCTTTTTAAAAAATATCCAATTCTCTGAATATATGCAGGACTTATTCTTTTTTCGGGATATTTTGTTCGTAGTACTTTTACTAAAAATCCAATTATCCCGGCCGTTTTATAAATACTTTTCCTTATAGGTTCATTTCTTGTTCCGAAAAAATTTTCTTTTTGATTTCCTGATTTATTTGATAAAGTCATTTTGGTTTTTGTTTATTTTTAGTTTATTATAATGAAAATAATTTAATTATAAATTTAAATTGTCATCTTACTATTTTTTATTGTATGTCTTTTTGATGGCTTTTTCCCGATCTTTTTGTTTAACATAAATCCTTAGTTGATGTGTACCGTCCTTTAGTGATTCAACTATTTTTGAGTATTTTGAAAGAATCTTACTATTGTTATAGTTTTCAAATACTATTATCTCAGTAGAGTCGCTTTTTCCGAATTCGTACCATAGTTTATATGATTTTGCTATATGGCAGAATAATCCGGCACTCTTTAGAATCTCTGTTTTTCCCATAATTTTATCTATATCCTCGTCTGATGGGTTTTCCGGTGTTTCATCTATGCTTCTTATGTGATCTCGTTCAATAATAGCGCGACAATTTTCATCTTTTTTCCTGTTTTCATTTATATAATTCCATATAGTGCTATCATTTAATGATAAAAACTCTTCTATACCTTTTTCTGTTGGCAAGGGAAATGTAATTTTTCCAAATTTTTCTTTTAAAAATGAACGCATTACTTCCTCAAGATGATAATCATAAGCAACTCTGGTTTTATGAAAGACAATCTGCGAAAACGCCATATATCTTGCTATAATAAGGGATTCTGCAACATGCCATCCGCCTTTTTCAACACCCACAGCTAATGAGTTATAATCATCATTTCCCTTTGCTTCCGGATTTATCCCCAATACAGAACTCACTATTAATCTTTCCGCATCATAGACCCCGTATTTAACACCCGTATAATAAGAATCCCGAAGCAAATAATCACCTCTATCCGCATCAAGCTGTCCGGAAAGCAATTTTTTCCATATAATTTTATCTTTCAATAATTTTTTATTTCCTGTAATTAAGCCAGCAATCTCATCGGCAGTTATGTTATACTTCCTGTTGTTAAGATCGTTCTCTTCTATGGTTTTCCTTAAAAGACCTATAATTATGGCCTCCGTATAATCTTCATGAGAGTATTCTTCACCCGTTTTACTATCTGTAGGCATTAAACTTTCTGATGAATGTGAGAATGGAGCATGTCCTATATCATGAAGTAAAGCTGCCAATCTGATAAGTTGTCTAGTACGATCGCCTTCCTCAAGATACCCTGCTTTTTTAAGAATATGAATATCTTTATCTTTCTTGACTATGTTATCATACATCCTGGATGCAAGATGCATCACCCCAAGCGAATGTTCAAATCGTGTATTAGTCGCTCCGGGATATACCATCTCAGTGAGTGCGAGCTGTTTTATTCGCCTAAGTCGTTGAAGTATCGGACTGTCTATTATGGCTTTTTCCATGTCATTAAATGATATATAACCCCAAACGGAATCCCTAATTTCGTATTTTTCATATTTCATTTTGCGAACAGTAGACAGATTTTATATTTTTAGTTCTCATAACAACCACTTCAATTTAATAACAAAAATTAATATGTTAACAATTTTACTTCACCAGCTTAAATTTATATCCGTATAAAATCACGCCTTCGTCACCTTCCTCAACTATCTTTCTGAATACGGATTTAACTTTGCTCCCTATCTTCACATCGTCAATTTTGCAGTCAATAATCTGTGCCGTAAGCGAAGGCCCTTCATTTAATTTTATTATTGCCAGAATGTATGGTTTGATGTTCTCAAAACCCTGCGGAGGAGAATAAATCAGGGTATATGTCAGCACTTCGCCTTCACCGCAAAATTTATGCTCGTCCATTTTGGATTTTCTCCTGCATTTCGGGCATATAATCCGGGGCGGAAAATAATATGTTTCGCAGGTTGTACACTTTGTTCCTATCAGATTATATCTCTGCGGAATTTTTCTCCAGTTTAATGCAATTCGTGTCATCTTTATGTTTTAAATTTTAGTAATGTAATTAATTACATTTAAAATTAAATTTATGTTTATTAAAATTTATGTTTATTAAAATTTATATATTATGAAGGTAATATTTTTGGGCAGCGGAGGAAGTGTGCCGACAAAAGACAGGGGATTGCCGGCCGTATTAGTTGAATATTTGAATGAACTCTTTTTGTTTGACTGCGGGGAAGGAACTTTAAGACAAATAATGATTTGCTCGTCAAAAAGGAACGGAAAAAACAAAGAAAAGAACGAAAAAATAAATTTTATGAATATAAATAAAATTTTCATCACACATTTTCACGCAGACCATATTGCCGGTTTAACCGGAATACTCAATACGATGAATTTTTTAGGCCGAAACAGCAATCTGGAAATTTATGGCGGGATCGGCATCCGCAACATAATCAAAAATTTACCGGTTCCGAAGGATGCAATGCAATTTGTTAAAATTTATGAAATTTCAGAAGGGCAGGTTGTTGAAGGCAGGGGATATAAAATCATACCTTTTAAAACACAGCATATATCAGAAAGTTTGGGATTTGTCTTTGAAGAAAAGGAAAAAAGGAAATTTTTAAAGGAGAAGGCACTTGCGTTGGGAATCCCCGAAGGCAAACTATACAGCGAGCTTCAAAGAGGAGAAAGCATAAATTTTAACGGAAAAGTAATAAATGCAGATGATGTTTTAAGTCAGCCGATAAAAGGAAGAAAAATTGTCTATACCGGAGATACAACTCCCTGCGACAACACAATAAAATTTGCGGATGACTGTGATATTCTTATCCACGATTCAACATATTCAAATATAGACATAGATAAAATTTCAGATCACGGACATACAACGGCATTGCAGGCGGCGGAAACAGCTAAAAATGCAAATGCAAAATCCCTGTTTTTGATTCACATAAGCCAGAGATATCCGGATTCAAAAATTTTGGAGAATGAAGCAAGAGAAGTGTTTAAAAGCAGTTATGTTGTAAAGGATTTTATGAGTGTCCAAATTTCTGCCCCGCCGGAAAAGAAAATTTTGATAATGTAATTATTTTTAATCCGATTTGTAATTATTACAGCAAATTAAATTTTTGGGCTTGTAGCTCAGTTTGGCAGAGCGACGGACTTTTAATCCGTCTGCCGCGGGTTCAAATCCCGTCAAGCCCGTATTTTTGAAACTAATGTTAAATGGATGTTTTGATAATTGCAGGAAGCAAAAGCGATGAGGAAATCGTAAAAAAAGCGGAAAAAATTTTAAACGAAAATCAAATTTTGTATGGCGTTGAATATTGCTCTTTTCACAGAGAGCCGGAACGATTAATTGAAATTGTAAAAAGTACAGATGCAAAAATTTTTATTGCAATTGCGGGACTTTCTGCTGCTCTTCCCGGAGCGGTTGCTGCTTTTACAGATAAAGTTGTTATTGGCGTTCCTGTTTCTGCAAAATTGGATGGTTTGGATGCATTATTGAGTATTGTACAGATGCCAAAAGGAGTTCCTGTTGCATGTGTCGGAATTGATAATGCGGAAAATGCAGCATATCTGGCAATGAGGATATTAAAGTTAAAATAAATTTCTAAAATTTCTAAATGAAAGCAAAACTACAACTTGCACTTGACTTTGTTGAACTGGAAAGGGCGTTGAATATTGCAAAAGAAGCAAAAAATTTTGTTGATATAATGGAAGTTGGCACACCGCTCATTAAAAGTGAAGGTATGAATGCGGTCAGAAAATTCAGAAAGGAATTTCCTGCTCAAGAAATTTGTGCAGATATGAAAACAATGGATGTCGGAAGAATAGAGGTTGAAATGGCTGCAAAATCAGGAGCGGATATTGTCGGAATTTTAGGGGCAAGCGATTATTCAATGCTCTTTGAATGTCTCAAAGCAGGTAAAAATTACGGATGCAAAATTATGGTTGATATGCTGAATGTTGAAAATTTAGCAGAAAAAGCAAAGAAGATACAGGAATTTGACCAGAATGTATGTGTGTGTGTTCATCTGGGAATAGACCAGCAGATGAGAGGAATGAAAATTTCAGATGAGGTTGAAAAATTAGTAAATGCAGGAATAAAGAATATTGCCGTTGCAGGCGGAATAAATTCCGAAAATGCAGGCGAACTGGCAAAATTTTGTAACACAATAATTGTTGGTGCAGCAATAACAAAAAGCAGGAATGTTGCCGAAAGCGCGGGAAAAGTAAAGGAAGCAATAGAGAAAGAAATTTCAGTAAAATCCGAATTTAGAAAGGTAGGTTCTGATGATGAAATTTTGGAAATTTTTAAAAAGGTCTCCACTGCCAATATAAGTGATGCTATGCACAGGGCACAGGTGATGAATGATATTAAGCCGATAAAACCCGGAATAAAGGTGAGCGGAAAGGCATTTACTGTCCGAACATTTTCAGGCGACTGGGCAAAAGCAGTTGAAAGTATAGATAAAGCAAAAGCAGGGGATGTTATTGTTATTGATGCCAACGGAAAATCGCCTGCCGTCTGGGGTGAACTAGCAACTCTGAGCTGCATACAGAAAGGAATCAAAGGTGTTGTTATTGACGGGGCGATAAGAGATACCGGAGAAATTTCAAAATTAAATTTTCCCGCATTTGCCAAATTAATAACTTCCAATGCGGGAGAGCCAAAGGGATTTGGAGAATTAGGAGTTAAAATTTCCTGCGGAGGAGTTGATGTCCGGCCGGGTGATTATATTATCGGAGACGATGACGGAGTGAGCGTTGTTCCGGAAGAAGATGCAATTGAAGTGGCAAACAGGGCATTGGATGTTTATGAGAAGGAAAATCGCATAAAGGAGGAGATTGGAAATAAAAGCACATTAGCGAGTGTTGCCGAAATAGAAAAATGGGAATGTTGTAAGAGGTAAAATTTAATAAAAATTTATTGTGTTATTAAAATGGGCTTAACAAAAAAGTTGTTTTTAACTGTAATAATAGTAATAATCGGCTTTGGAATATTTTTTTATCTGACAGGAGGAAATTTTGACTTAAATCAGAAAAGTGAATATACTTTAATATCTGTTGATTATGTGACAAGTGTTCATGACGGAGATACTATTCGCACACAAAATCTTACGGAATCAATCAGGGTCTTGTATATTGACACTCCGGAAGTTCCGCCGAAAGCAAAGGACTTTTATGGTTATGAGGCAAGGGATTTCCTGAAGGATAAAATTTTAAACAAACATATAAAATTGAAGTGCAAAGGAACAGATAAATACAAAAGAAATTTATGCGAAATTTATCCGGTAGATGCAGATACGGATGATATTAAAGAGTCCTATGATTATCAGATGGTTAAGAATGGTTATGCGTGTCCTTTTATGACAAAAAATTCCGAAATAATAAATGCGGGAATAGAAGCAAGAAATGAAAAGCTCGGGATTTACGGTGAGAATTCAACCTATAAGTGCAGGGACGAATTTTAAAAATTTAATGTCAAAATTTATTAAATGAAAATCAAAAACATTTTATTTGCTGGTTGGGTAATAGCAGGAATTTTTTTATTGGCAACACTGGTATCTTATATTTACCTTCATAATTTTTTCAATTACCTTTCTAATATTGCAACTACGATGTTATTTTTATATTTTAGTTTTAAGTTGCTAATTTTAAAATATGAAGACGAAAACAGCACAAAAATAAAAAATTTTTCATATCTTTTTTAGCCGTGGCAATTCTTTTGTTATTGTTAACTTTTTCCATTTTACTTCATTTTCCCAATTATGTTATGATGATTTTCGGGTTTTTATTCGGGGCCTCTCTTTTAATATTTGGCTTTGCTCTGATTAAAATACATAAGCAAAGACAAAACGCAAAGGCAAATACAGGAGATAAAGAATAGGGAAAAAGCAGGTTTTTTCAGAAAATTCAAATCATGAATGCAAAGAGGAAATTTTATCAGCACAAATTTGAAATTTGTAAAATCTTTCTTAAACGCTTACCGGGAAACACATTACCGGAACATTTATCACTTTTTTAACATCTTCCTTTTTCTTTACTCTTTCCTCAATTATTGTATATACCTCAGCAGAGAAATACTTCTCACCACACTGTCCACATACTTTTGCAGGGACATCTTCAAAAATTATGAATTCATTATTTACTCTCAAGTCAACATTTGTTTTCTTATGGTCCAATATTCCTCCGCAAAACTGACACTTTTCTTTCTCTTTCATTTTATTCTTATTTTATAATCAATCCATTTATCTTTATCCGGGAAATATATAGTTATTATCCTCACTATTGGCGGATAAGTGCATACAATATGAATAGGTTGCATATCTCTGGTTTTTCCACATATAAGGCAGGAAGGGTACGGTTTGTCATCTTTGTAATCCTCAATTATCTCGCCATTCATAATCGCATGTTCAATATCGTCCTTCCATATCTTTCTCTCAAATGACTTCTCCAATGCGTGTAATGATATTTCATAGTCATTAATTTGTATTTTTTCCTTGATGTCATTAATGTCCATATTTTAATTGGAATTCAATAAAAATAAATTATATATAATTCTGATGTTTTGTATTTTTTAATAAATAAATTAAATTTTTAACCATAAATGAATCGGTAAAACGCAAAACTTTAGTAAAGAGATATAAAATTGTCAGTTTATTTCAATCAAAAATTAATTTATTCTACTTTACTATATAAAAATGGAATTGTTAAAAAATTTATGTCTGGCAGGCGGAATAAGCGGAAATGAAGGAGAAGCAGCAGACATTGTAAAAGCGGAACTGAAAAAATTTTGTGATGATGTAAGCACAGACAGTTTTGGAAATGTTATAGGCAGAAAAGGAAAAGGAGGTAAGAAATTTTTAATTGCCGCACACATTGACGAAATCGGACTGATGGTGAAATATATATCAAAAGAGGGCTTTATAAATTTTGTCAAAATCGGAGGCATTGATGACAGAGTGCTGTTAGGACAAAGAGTAATAATAAAAGGCAAAAAAGGCGATGTTTTCGGAATTATCGGAAGTAAGCCGCCGCATTTACAAAAAGACGAAGAAAAAAAGAAGGTCATTGAACATACTGACTTGTTTATAGATATTGGATGCGAAAGCAGGGAAGAAGCAGAGACAAAGGTTGAAATTGCCGATGCAATAATATTTGAGCCGAATTTTGGAAATTTAAATAAGGACTTATATTACGGAAAGGCGATAGACAACAGAGTAGGATGTTACGCTATGCTCAAAATTATGGAAAAAATCAATGCAAAAAATTTAAATGCGGAAATTTACGGCGTTGCGACTGCACAGGAAGAAGTAGGGCTAAAAGGTGCAAGAACCGTCTCGTTTAAAATAAATCCTGATTATGCGATTGCCATAGATACGACCATTGCAGGAGGAACTCCGCAAATCAAAGAAACAGAATCATCGTTAAATGTCGGAAAGGGTGTCGCCATTACATTAATTGAAGCGAGCGGCAGAGGAGTTATTGTCAGTGACAAAATAAAGAAAATTTTTATTGAAGCGGCAAAAGAAAACAAAATTTCTTATCAGATTGATGTTCTTGAAGGAGGAATGACAGACGGTGCAATTATTTATATGAACAGGGAAGGAATTCCGACAGGGGTTTTAAGTATTCCGACAAGGTATATTCATTCGCCGACAGGGGTTTTCAGCATGAAGGATGTTGAGGCGACGATTGATTTGTGTGTCAAAGGGATTGAAAAGTTGTGCAGGGAGTAAATAGGAAATTTAAAATTCAATATTGAAAATTTATAATTTATAAAATTTATTCATTTATTTAATGGTTTAAATTTAATTATATAAACCATAGAAAGATGAAACAAAAAGAGGTGCTCATCCCTTTAAATTGGGTTAATTAATTTGCGAGAGATATTTTAAAAATCTCACCTCGCTGATAACCTGACTGATGTTCGGATATTTTCAAAATCTGTTGATTTTCAAAATGCTCGGAGATTTTCAAATCTTCTGATTTGAAAATGCTTAAAAGAAATCTCAAAATTGAATATTAGAGTGGTTGCGAATTAAGAACATCCGCCCTTAAATTACTAAATTTTTCTGATT